>NZ_JAELTI010000015.1 GCF_016428755.1 Allobosea sp. ASV33 | reverse complement strand
CTCGTCGCTGCTGCCGGGCGTCGCGATCACGCTGGCCTCCGACATTTCGCCCGAGATCCGCGAATACGAGCGCATGTCGACGACCGCGCTCAACGCCATGCTGGTGCCGATCGTGCAGCGCTACACCGACCGGCTCGCCGGCCGCATGAAGGAGGAATTGCCGGAGGCGCAGGTCTATCTCGTGCAGTCCAATGGCGGCGTCTCCGGCCTCGCCAAGGCTGGGCGCGAACCGGCCCGGCTCCTGCTCTCCGGCCCGAGCGGTGGGGCTGCGGCGGCCAAGCGCCTCTCGGCCGAGCTCGACGAGCCCAACCTCGTCGCCGTCGACATGGGCGGAACCTCCTTCGACATCTCGGTCGTCCATGACGGCGCGGTCGCCATGGTCAACGAGGGCGAGGTCGACGGCCTGCCCGTGCGCCTGCCGATGATCGAAATGCGCACCATCGGCGCCGGCGGCGGCTCGATCGCATGGGTCGACGAGGGCGGTCGCCTGCGCATCGGCCCGCATTCGGCCGGCGCCGATCCGGGCCCGGCCTGCTACGGAAAGGGCGGCACGCAGCTCACCGTCACCGACGCCAATCTCCTGCTCGGCCGCTTGGACGGAGCGAGCTTCATGGGCGGCGCCATGCCGCTCGACCGCGAGGCCGCGCGCAAAGCCGCCGAACCGATCGCCGCGAAGCTCGGGTTCACCGTCGACCAGGTCGCGGCCGGCGTGATCGACGTCGCCAATTCCGCGCTGGCGACGGCGACGCGCCTCTCGCTCTTCGAAAAGGGCATGGATCCCGAGGATTTCGCGCTGCTCTCCTTCGGCGGGGCGGGCGGCGTCCATGCCTGCGAGGTCGCGGAGGAGCTCGGCATCCGCCGGGTCGTCTTCCCCGCCCATGCCTCGACGCTCTCGGCCTGGGGCATCCTCTGGTCCGACATCGCGCATGATCTCAGCGCCACGCAGATCGGCCTGCTGACCGATCTGGCCCCCACGCTCGCCGAAACCTCGAAGCGGCTCATTGCCGACGCCGCAGCGTTGCTCGCGGAGGACGGCGTGCCGGCCGAGGCGCAGCGCTTCGAATGGGCGCTCGACCTGCGCTATGCCGGCCAGGCCTTCGACCTGCGCGTGCCGCTCGATGCCGCCGATTTCTCGCCGGCCGGCACCGCGAAGGCCATCGCCGCCTTCCACGCGCTGCACCGCCAGCGCTTCTCCTATGACGAGCCCACCGTGCCGGTCGAGATCGTG
Organism: Allobosea sp. ASV33; assembly: GCF_016428755.1. Classification (GTDB taxonomy): domain Bacteria; phylum Pseudomonadota; class Alphaproteobacteria; order Rhizobiales; family Beijerinckiaceae; genus Allobosea. Next base: position 67,520 of record NZ_JAELTI010000015.1, on the reverse strand, counting down.
GCGTTGCGTCTCAAGGCGATCGGCGGCCTCGCCAAGCCGGTGCCTTCCCATGCCGAGATCGAGCATGCCGAGCATGCCGGCCGTAGCCGCCCGGTCCATGGTCGCGGCGGCCCCGTCGCAACGCCGGTCTGGGACCGCGACGCGATCGGCCGCACCGAGGCCGTCGCCGGCCCCGCCATCGTCGAGGAACCCTACACCTCGATCTACCTGCCGGCCGGCTGGACGATCCTGACCCATCAATCGGGCGCGCTGATCGCCGACCGCACTGCCAGCCATTGAGGATGCCGACATGACCGCTTCTCACGGGCCCATCGACCCGATCCGCCTCGAAGTCATCCGCAACGCGCTCGTCGCGGCGTCCGAGGAAATGAGCATCACGATCTGGCGCACCAGCCGCTCGACCGTGGTGCGCGAAATCCTCGATTTCTCGACCGCCGTCTTCGATGCTCAGGGTAACAACATCGCGCAATCCGCGCGCATTCCCGTCCATCTCAACTCGATGTCGGACTGCCTGCGCACGATCCTCGATCGCTTCATCCCGCTGGAGCAATGGCAGGACGGCGACGTGATCGTCACCAACGATCCCTATTCCGGCGGCCAGCACCTGCCGGACATCCAGACCTTCCGCCCGGTCTTCGTCGATGGCAGGCGCGTCGCGATCGTCGGTACGCTCTGCCACCATGTCGATGTCGGCGGCGGCGCGGCCGGCAGCTACTATGCCGATGCCACCGAGATCTTTCACGAGGGCATCCGCATCCCGCCGCTCAGGCTCGTCGACAAGGGCGTGCTCAACAGCGGCGTCTTCGAGATGCTGCTGCACAATCTCCGCCAGCCCGACGAGACGCGCGGTGATCTCAACGCGCAGATCGCGGCGCTTGGCATCGGCGAGCGCGCGGTCGCGCGCATGGCCCGCAAATTCGGCACCGCCGCGCTCACCGCCGCCATGGCGGCGATCCTCGACGGCTCGGAAGCGATGATGCGTGCCGCGCTCAAGGCCCTGCCGGACGGCGAGGCCTCCTTCGTCGAGCTCGTCGACGATGACGGCCAATCCGAAGAGCCGATCAGGCTCGCGGTGAAGATCACCAAGACCGGCGAGACCATCGCGCTCGATTTCGAGGGTTCGAGCCCGCAGGTGCGCGGCCCCGTCAACAACACACCGGCGATGACCCATTCGGCGGTGTATTACGCACTGCTCGCGGCTCTGGGTGGCGACATCCCCGCCAATTCCGGCTGCTACCGGCCGGTGACGGTCAAATTACCGGCGGGCAGCGTCGTCAACGCGGTCTTCCCCGCCCCGGTCGCCGGCCGCATGGTCGTCAACCACCGCATCGCCACCGCCGTCTTCGGTGCGCTCGCCGCGATCATGCCGGAGCGCATCCCGGCGGCCTATTACGCCATCTCCTATGTCTACGCGCTGCAGACCACCAATCCCCAGGGCAAGCGGCAGGTCTATTTCGACATCGAGGTCGGCGGCTGGGGCGGCCATGCCGGCGGCGACGGCGCCAGTGCCCTCTCCTGCGGCCTGCACAACAACACCAATGCGCCGATCGAGATGGTCGAGGCCAAATACCCGGTCACCTTCACGAAATACGGGCTGATCCCGGATTCGGGCGGCGCCGGCACCTATCGCGGCGGCCTCGGCCTCGTCCGCGAATGGCGGCTCGATGCCGCCGAGGGCACGCTCTCGACCAATTTCGAGCGCTTCCGCCACGCGCCCTACGGGCTCAAGGGCGGCGAACCGGGCTCGCTCAGCCGCACGACCGTGACGCATCCCGACGGCTCGACCCTCGCGCTGCGCTCGAAAGTCTCCGGCATCCCGCTAAAGCGCGGAGACGTCGTCACCATCGAGACCTCCGGCGGTGGCGGCTATGGCGATCCGCGCGGACGCGATCCCGAACGGCTCGACCGCGACCTCGCCGATGGGCTCGTCACCCAGGACGCCGCCGCAACCCGCTATCGCCGCTCTCAAGGAAAGGACGTAGCCGCATGACGACCGCCGCCGCCCACGACGCCGTCACCCTGAGCCTGGCCGAAGTCGAGGCCCTGACGCGCGCGGCCCTGCTGGCCTGCGGCGTCGATCCCCTCAACGAGCCGGCGATCACGGCCTCCGTGGTCGCCGCCGAAGCCGAGGGCATCCATAGCCACGGGCTCGCCCGCCTGCCGACCTATTGCGAGCATGCCAGGGTCGGCAAGATCGACGGCAAGGCGCGCCCCGTTCTGGACAGCCCGAGGCCGGGCCTCCTGCGCGTCGATGCCCGCTGCGGCTTCGCCCATCCGGCGATCGATTTCGGCCTGCCCGCGCTCTGCGACGCTGCGAAAACCCAGGGTATCGCCGCGCTGGCGATCACCAATTCCTATAATTGCGGCGTGGTCGGTTATCATGTCGAGCGCATCGCGGCGCAGGGCTTCCTCGCGCTCGGCTTCGTCAACGCACCTGCGTCCATCGCACCGATGGGCGGCACCAGGCCGGTCTTCGGCACCAACCCGATCGCGCTCGCCGTGCCGCGCGCCGGCCGCGAGCCGCTCGTGCTCGACCAGTCCTCCAGCGTCGTCGCCAAGAGCGAGATCGTCGTGCATCAGCAGCGCGGCGAGCCGATCCCGCTGGGCTGGGCACTCGACAATGACGGCAACCCGACGACCGACCCCGATGCCGCTCTGGCCGGCGGCACCATGGTCCCCGCCGGCGGATACAAGGGCGCAGGGCTCGCGCTGATCGTCGAGCTTTTCGCAGCATGGCTGACCGGCGCCAATCTCTCGATCGATGCGTCCTCCTTCGCCGACAACCTCGGCGGCTCGCCGCGCACCGGCCAGTTCTTCATCGCGATCGACAGCGGCGCCACGGCCGGCCCGGACGCGACCGCGCGCCTGGAACATCTGTTCGGCGCGATCCTGGAGCAGGAGGGCGCGCGCCTGCCGGGCGAGCGGCGCATCAAGGCGAAGCAGCGGACGGCCGCGCAAGGTGTCACCATCGCAGCGGCGCTGCTCCAACGTCTCCGGAGCTACGCCGCCTGACCGCCTGGAGCGTGCTGATTCGTAGGGAACCACTGCGTCATCCCGGACAAGCCGCGAAGCGGCGCCGATCCGGGATCCGTCGTAGGGTACCGCGCTAGGATGGGTTCCGGGGCAAACCCGGAATGGCGGCATGCTTCCGCAAAAAGGAGCCGGGCTCCAGAGGGCGGCTCAGGCGGCAACCGGCAGTGGGGGCGCGGCAGCCGAAAACCCACGCTTGTCGCCACCACCAAGATGAACGCCAGCGAACAAATCCGTTCAGGCGGCGTTCCCTCTCCGGATGCTTCAATCATTGAAGCAAAGGAGAATGCCATGCGTCGGTATGTTGTCTCTGCCCTTCTCGGTGCCGGCCTCGCTGTCGCAGCGGCGCAGGCTCAGGCGGGCGAAACGCTCCCGCAGGACATCGCGCAGCGTTTGGACAAGGCGCCCGTCGCCTTCTCGATGAGCGAGGCGAAGCGCGAGCGCCTGATGATCATTCAGGAAAACATGTCCCGCCAGGGCTACTATGGCGGCTATAGCGGTTATCGCAGCTATGGTGGGTATGGCGGCGGCGGTTACGGCGGCGCCTACAGCCATCCGGGCTACGGCGATGCCCCCGGCTATGGCGGCGGCTACGGCTACTATCAGCGACCGCCGCTCAGCGGCCTCGAACGCGGCTATTACGGTCGCTGATGGCCGATCAGGCGGCCAAAGCTCGGCTTGAGCAGTCTGCTGACGCCCGGCACACTGGGATAATGGTGGGCCGGGCCGGACTCGAACCGGCACCGGCGCTGTTATGAGCAGCGAGCTCTAACCATTGAGCTACCGGCCCACTCCTCGCCTAGCATCGCCGCTGCCCGGCAAGCAAGGCACATCAGGCGGGAATCGAAAGGGCCTCCCGGCATGCCGGGAGGCCCTGTTCCGTTCTGGCAGGCGAAATGCCCCGTTCTTCGCGTCAGGCTGCCGCAGCGTGCCGGCGCTCGCCATGTTCCTCCGCCGCATGGCCCTGGCGGAAGGTGAAGCGGCCGATATGCTCGGTCAGCGCACGCGTCTGCTCGTCGGTCAGCGCGAGCGCGGCATTGGTCTCCTCGACCAGCGCGGCGTTCTGGTGTGCCATCGTGCCGATGCCGTCGATCTCGGTATTGATCGCCGAGACGTCGCTCGCCTGGTTGCGGGCGGTCTGCGAGATGCCGTTCATCAGCCCGGTGAGTTCGTTCACCGAGGAGACGATCGCGCCGAACATCGCCGAGGTTTCCTCGACCAGGCCGACGCCGACCTTGACGTCGCCATGCGCCGCCTCGACGAGCTTCTTGACGTCGTTCGAAGCATCGGCCGAGCGCTTGGCGAGGCTGCGCACCTCGGTCGCGACCACCGCGAAGCCCTTGCCGGCATCGCCGGCCCGCGCCGCCTCGACCGCGGCGTTGAGCGCCAGCAGGTTGGTCTGGAAGGCGATCTCGTCGATCATCGCGATGACCTCGGAAATCTTGCTCGAGGACTGGCGGATGCGCTGCATCGCTTCCAGCGCCGAGGCCACGACCTTCTCGCCCTGCTGCGCGCGCTCTTCCGCGCCCTGCGCCATGCCGGTCGCCTGGGCAGCCTCGCTCGCGGTCTTCTTCACCGTGCCGGCAAAGGCGCCGAGCTGGTTGGTCGCCATCGAGACGGCATTGCTCTCCTCGCTGGTGCGCTCGGCGAGATCGGTGACGCCGTCGAGAATCTCGCTGGTCGCGCTGCGGACGGCCGAGACCGTCTCGGCGAGGCGCGCGAGCGTGCTCTCGAACTCGTTGGCCAGCATGTTCGTGCCGTCCTTGAGCTCGGCGAAGGCGCCCTGATACAGTCCCTCGATCCGGGTCGAGAGATGACCGGCCGACAGCTCCGCCAGCACATCGCAGGTCTCCGACAGGCCGGTCTGCACCGTCTCCAGCAGCGTATTGACCGAACCGGCGAGCGCATTGAGCTCGGGATCGGCGAACTGCGCCGCGACGCGCTGGGTGAAGTCGCCGGCAGCGGCGGCCGCGACGACGACGCCGAAGGCCTCGCCCAGTTCGCGCATCATCTCGCGGCGCTGCTCCTGCGCCCGCGCCTCGTCCTCGACCTTGGCCAGCTCGGCGGCGCGCAGCGCCACCGCATTGTCGCGGAACAGAAGGACGCTTTTCGAGATATCCGAGATCTCGTCATTGCCCTTGGTGTCGACCACCGTCTCCAGCGCGCCGTCGGCGATCGCCTTGGTCGCGGCCCAGAGCCGGTTGAGGCGGCCAATGATCATCGGACGGACGAAGAGGAAGGAAAGCGCCAGCGCCACCAGCAGCGAGGCGATGCCGATCGCGGCGAGCGTGTACTCGCTGCGCTCGATCATGGCCTTGGTCGAGTCGCGCCCGGCGATCGCGCCGCCGCGGGCGGAAGAGACGAGCTCGCCGACCTCTCGGCGGACCTTGTCGGCCGCCTGGTCGAGGTTCTTGAGGCCCGCGACGATCGCGGCCTGCGTCGCCAGATCGCGCTCGCGGATGGCGACCAGGCCGCCGGCGCCTTCGCCGAGATCGGTCACGGCATTGACCGCCTGGCCGCGCGCCGGATTGGCCTGCAGCATGTCCGCCGCGGCAAGGAGGCCGCGGACCTGGCCGAGCTGCGCCTTGAGGCGCGACTTGGCGATCTCGAGCTTCTCGGTGCTGTCGACCTGGGAGATTTCGCGCAGCAGGCCGACCGTCTCGCTGATCTGGAGCTGGAGCGCCTGGGCGGTCTGGAGCGAGGACAGGTCCTTGTCCAGCACCTTCGAGAGCGCGGCGTCGAATTCGCTGCCCGAGAGCTGCGCCGCACTGGTGATGTTCATCTTGACGTTGAACTGGGCGTCGGACGTCTCGAAATCGGCCATGGCACTGAAGCCGTCGCGGGCCTTCGACAGGGCGGTAAGCGCCGTCGCCGTGTCGGCGGCGTTGCGCAGCCGCTCCCCGGTCAGGTCGTTGATGTCGTTGATCTGGCGGGCCAGCTCGTCGATCGCGGCTTGCGGCTTCGACTTGTCGACCTTGCCCTGCTCGGCGATGCGCCGCAGCAGATCGAGCTGGCGGGCCTCGACGCCGTCGAGATCGCCGGTCAGGCTTGCGCGCTGCTGCAGGGTCGAGACCTCGCTGAAACGTGCCGCCAGCGCGGTCGACTGGGTCGCGGCCTGCGAAAGCTCGAGAGCGAGCTCGACCACCGGCATCTTCTGGCTGACCAGATCGTCGACCGTCTTGTCGACGCTGTCATAGGAGAACCAGGCGACCGAGGACGAGACGATGGTCAGGGCCGTCATCACGCCGAGCGCGGCATAGATCCGGGGCGCGATACCGATCCGCAACGGCTTGCCCTCACGCACGGGCTTGGCTTTCGTCATGAAGTCGTACTCCGGAATTCACGCAACGCTGGAGAGGAGTTCAAAAACAGGAAAACTACCCGTTCAGGATTGCCCTGAACCGAACCGACCATCCTGCAGTCATGGGAATCCCCTCCCTCCCCCGGCATGAAAGCCAGGCGGCTGGATCCGCATGCGGCGACGAAAAGGCCATGAAAGTCCCCTGGCCGGGGCTTGTCCCCCCGGTCTGGAGCGCAGCATCGTCCAAGTGCGCTTAAGGAACGTTTAAAGTGGATTCTTTTGAATCACTCGCGCAGCGACGGGATTCACTTGACGTTAGAGGAGGTTAAGTTCCTTTAACCTTCAAGCTTAGGCACCGGCCTGGGCCGCCCCTCCTCGTCGATCGCGACGAAGGTGAAAGTGGCCTCGGTGACCTTCTCGTGCAGCGTCGTGCGGAAGCGCTTGGCCCAGGCCTCGACATGGATCTTCATCGAAGTCCGGCCGACGGATTCGATCTCGGTATAGACGCTGAGCACATCGCCGACCTTGACCGGCCGGAAGAAGGTCATCGCATCGACCGCAATCGTCACCACGCGTCCCTGCGCCCTGTCGACACCGGCGATGCCGCCGGCCTGGTCCATCCGCGACATCACCCAGCCGCCGAAGATATCGCCATTGGCATTGGTATCGCCGGGCATGGCGATCGTGCGCACGGTCAGCGCCCCGCGCGGGGCTTCCTCGGGTTCGTCGGCGGCAGGGCTCATGGGCATCCTTCAGGCAGGCGGGGAATCCGCTCAGCCGATGATGCTGGCGCTATGGCGACGGCGCAAGCGGCCTGCTCAGCCGGCGACCTGAAGCGGCGGCGCGGGCCGTTGCCGGGCCCTCAGCATCAGCCAGCAGACGATGCTGAGATTGACGAGGTTCCAGGCGAGCCCGTTGAGGAAGGCCATCCGGTACGAGCTGAAATAGTCGAAGATCACGCCCGAGAGATAGCCGCCGAAGGCCATGCCGAGCACGGTGACCGACATCACCAGCCCGATGCGCACGCCCGCCTGCTTGGCCGGAAGATATTCGCGGATGACGACCGCATACATCGGCACGATGCCGCCCTGAAACAGGCCGAAGATGCCGCTGACGACATAGAGCGACTGCAACCCGTCGAACCAGAGATAGAGAAACAGCGCCACGCCCTGCATCAGCGAGCCCAGCGCCAATGTCGCCGCGCCGCCGATCCGGTCCGAGACAAAGCCGGAGCCGATGCGGCTGACGATGCCGAGCAGCATCATCAGCGAGAGCATTTCGGCGCCGCGCGCGACGCCGTAACCCAGGTCTCCGCAATAGGCGACGATATGCACCTGCGGCATCGCCATGGCGACGCAGCAGGCGAAGCCGGCGACGCAGAGCAAAAGCTGGAGCTGCCCGGCGCTGAGCCCGAGATCGCCGCGCGCGCCGGCGCTGCTCGCCTCGGCGGCAGCCATGGTTGCCGCCGTCGGCTGGCGCCGGAAGAACGGCGCGAGCGGCAGCAGGACCACCAGCGTGACGACGGCGATGCCGAAATGCGTCGCGCGCCAGCCATAATTCGCCATGCCCCAGGTGATCACCTGCGGCCAGAACACGCCGGCGAGATAGCTGCCCGACGCACCGCAGACCACGGCGAGGCCGCGGTGTCGACGGAACCAGTGCGACAGGTCCGAGATCAGCGGCGAGAAGCCTGCGGCGCTGCCCATGCCGATCAGCAGCCCGTGCGCGAGCGCGAACTGCCAGAGCGAATGCGACATCGCCGCCGCGGAATAGCCGGCCGCCAGCAGGAATGCGCCCATCACGATCGGCACCATGATGCCGTAGCGATCGGCGACCCGGCCCATGATGATGTTGCCGGCGCCGAAGCCGAGCATGGCGAAGGTATAGGGCAGCGAGGCCCCGGCCCGCAGCGTCCCGAACTCGCCCTGCATCGCCGGCAGCACGACGACAACCGACCAGGAGCCGACGCAGGCGATCGTGCCGACCAGCAGCGCGACGGCGAGCCTCAGCCAAGCATAGGACGAATCGGGTTGGTAGCGGTCGGCGTCCTGGGACATGCTTCCTCGGCGGCCATATCTTGGAGATGGCTCTTCTCCGGGCAGCTTTAGCGCATGGAACCTGCCGGGCAAGCGCGCCGGAGGCAGGGCAGCCGCGCGATCGCGGCGGGCCGACAAGACGAAGCATCCGCGGCCGATGGACCGCGGATGCCATGTCTTGTCGTGGTTTGAGATAAAGTTGCCGTCAGGCGGCGCGGCGCTCGTGGCGGCCTTCCTTAACCTCCTCGATGATCTTGGCGACGAAGGCCGGCAGGTCGTCGGGTTTGCGCGAGGTTACGACGCCCTTGTCGGTGACAACCTCGCTGTCCTCCCAGCTTGCCCCGGCATTGATCAGGTCCTGCTTGATCGTCTTGTAGGAGGTGACCTTGCGGCCCTTGGCGATGCCGGTATCGATCAGCAGCCACGGGCCGTGGCAGACGGCGGCGACGACCTTGCCCTGGTCGAAGAAATTCTTGATCAGGCTGAGCGCCTTGTCGTTGCCGCGCAGCGTGTCGGGGTTCATCTGCCCGCCGGGCAGCACGATCGCATCGTAGTCGTTGGCGCTGGCCTGATCGAGCGTGCGATCGACCGCGACGGGCCGGCCCCAGTCCTTGCCCTGCCAGCCCTTGATCTCGCCCGCCTCCGGCGAAACGATGTCGACGGTGGCACCGGCCTTCTGCAGGGCCGCATGCGGCACGTCGAGCTCGGATTGCTCGAATCCATGCGTCGCGAGGATGAGAATCTTCTTTCCGGTGAGATCGGCCATGGCGTTCTCCTGATCGTTGGGATGTGATCAGGAAACCCTTGGACTGCAGAACCGTTCCCAAAAAACCGCAGGCTGTCGCTCAGCGGAAGACGCGGTCGCCTTCCATGTCGACGATCTGCTGGCCCTTCACCAGGGTGAAATCGGCGGCTTCGGCCTGCCCCGGAAAACGGTCGGCCCGGATGAAGCGGTGGCTCTTCGTCTCGCCATCCACGACCTTCTCGATCACGCCGCAGAGCTGGTACTGCCCGCCTTCCTGATAGGGCGTGGCATGGATGGTGAAGCCGTTATGCTCGATGCTCTTGACCGGGCCGGCGGGCTTGTCCTCGGCCGGCTTGCGGCCACCGAACAGCGATTTCAGGAAGGACATGGCGGGCGCTCCTCGAACCGGGCGTCAGGGCTATGCCGGACAAGTAGCCCCGACGACAGTCGCTGCCAACCTCCGAACACGCCAGAAATCGCTTGGCAGCGGCAGCAGCTTTTCCTATGCAGCCGCGATCGGGCCTTCGTCCCGTTCGTAAGCGTCTCACGTCAGGCAACGCATCCCTTCGGCGCAAGCCGATTCGGATGCGTCCGAACGGCCTGCACCTTGCGAAAGCCTGACTTATGTCCAGCTCTACCTACCCGCGCCTGCCCGCCCGCTACGCCGGCGTGATGATGCCCTTCTTCCTGTCCATCCTGATGACCTTCGTCGTCTCCGGCATCTCGACCCTGAAGGCCCTCGGCCTTACCGCCGAATTCCTCCAGACCTGGCCCGGCGCCTGGGCCCTGTCCTGGGTCGTCGCCTTCCCGACATTGCTCGTCGTGCTGCCGGTCGTCCGGCGCCTCGTCGCGCTCGTGGTGGCGCCGCCGGCCTGACCTCTCAAGCCGAGAGGTGGAGGGCGACCTCGCGCCGATGCGGTCTCTGGCGGTGCTCGAACAGATAGATGCCCTGCCAGGTGCCGAGCACGAGACGCCCGCCCATCACCGGAATGGACAGCGAGACCGGCGTCAGCGCCGCCTTGATATGGGCCGGCATGTCGTCCGGCCCCTCGTCGCGATGGACGAGATAGGCCATCGCCGGATCATCCGCCGATGGCACCAGCCTCCGAAAGAACGCGTCGAGATCGCGGCGCACATCCGGATCGGCATTCTCCTGGATCAGGAGCGAGCAGGAGGTGTGCCGCACGAACAGCGTCAGCAGCCCGCTGGTCTCGCCGCCGGCCTTGACGAAGGCGATGGCGCGGTCCGTGAACTCGTAGAGCCCCGGCCCGCGCGTCTCGACCGTCAGGATCGTCTGCCGCGCCATCAGCGCTCGGTCAGCGCGAGCTTGGCGCCGAGCCCCACGAAGGCGGCGGCGAAGCTCCGGCGCAGCCAGGCCATCACCGCCGGGCGGCCGATGACCTTGTCGCGCATCGCCGCGGCGAAGAGCCCGTAGAGCGCGAAGACGATGAAGGTCATCGCCATGAACACGCCGGAGAGCTCCAGCATCCGCGCCATCGGGCTCGCCTCGTCCGCCGCGATGAACTGCGGCAGGAAGGCGACGAAGAAGATCGAGAGCTTGGGGTTGAGCAGGTTGAGCGCCAATCCGTCGCGCAGCACCAGCCAGGCCGAGCGCGCATCCGCCTTGGTCTCGACCTTGAGCGCACCATGCTCCCTGAGCGTCTGCCAGGCCATGTAGAGCAGATAGGCGACGCCGGCATATTTCACGATGGCGAAGGCGAGCGCGCTGGCATGCAGCAGCGCCGCGATCCCCATCATCGCGGCGATCAGATGCGGCACGATCCCGATCGTGCAGGCGAAGGCCGCGAGCACGCTCGCCCGCGAACCGCGCGTCAGCCCGGCAGCGATGGTGTAGATCGCTCCCGTTCCCGGCGAGGCGACGATGATCAGCGAGGTCAGCAGGAATTCGGGGGACATGGGCGCCTCCAAAAACGGGATGCGCAGGAAGCCCTCTCCCGCGGGGAAGATCAAGCTCCCGCGGCACTCTCAAAACTTAGGCATTGACCTAAGTATTTCCGCCACGCTATCGAAAGCCATGGTCGCCCCACAGCCTGCCCTCGACGACACCTTCCGCGCGCTGTCCGATCCGACGCGTCGCGCGGTCGTCCAGGCGCTCGGCCGCGGGCCGGCCTCGGTCAGCGAACTGGCGAAGCCCTTCGAGATGGCGCTGCCGAGCTTCCTGCAGCATCTGAAGGTGCTGGAGGATTGCGGCCTCGTCGCCACCCGCAAGACCGGGCGCGTGCGCACCTGCACTTTGCGGGCGGAACCGCTCGCCGCGGCCGAACACTGGCTGGAGGCGCAGCGCTCGCTCTGGACCAGACGCCTCGACCAGCTCGACCGGCTGGTGCTGCAACTGAAGGATCAGGAGGACAATCGATGACCGATACGCATGCGACCGCTTTCGACCCTGCGCTGGACCTCGAATTGCGGCGCGAGACCGATGTGCCGCCTCGCCTGGTGTGGCGCGCCTGGACGGAGCCGAAGCTGCTGATGCAGTGGTTCACCCCCGCGCCCTGGAAGACGACCGCCTGCGAGCTGGACCTGCGCCCCGGCGGCCAATTCCACACGGTGATGGAAGGGCCGAACGGCGAGAAGCACGACAATAACGGCTGCGTGCTGGCGGTAGTGCCGGAAACCTTCCTGCTCTTCACCGATGCGCTCGGCCCGGGCTTCCGCCCGATCGAGGGCGGCTTCATGACGGCCTCGATCACGATCGAGCCGACCGCGACCGGCACGCTCTACATCGCCCGCGCCTATCACAAGGATGTCGCCGGCAAGCAGCAGCACGAGCAGATGGGTTTCCACGACGGCTGGGGCAAGGCCTGGGAACAGCTGGTCGCGCTGGCGCGGACTCTGTGAGGCAGGTCCGGCACGGCCATATGAAAGGGCGCCGCTGGCGCCCTTTTCTTTTGGCAAGCGCTACCGCGCCTTCCAGAAGTAGAGCTGGCCCTCGTGGCTGTTGCCGCTGAGCAGATATTCCTCCGCGACCATGTTGATGCCGTTGAACAGATCCCAATGATCGCCGTTCACGCGCTGGAAGAACAGGAACGACGTGCTCTTGTCCCCCTCGGTCTGGTAGCAATCCTCAAGGTAGAGCACGCCCTTCTTGCCGATCACCGAGCGCCAGACATTCTTGGAGACGCCCTGGACATCCGGCTCGCCATAGACGCGGCGGACGCGAGGCTCGAGCTCCGCCGCCCGGATGAAGAAGCTGGCGCTGAGCGTGCTCAGCGGGCGCGCGCCGCCTACAGGCCCGGCATCGGCATTCACCCGGCTCGCGACATCAGCCAATTTCTCGATCGTCGCATCGTCCTCCGACGGCGTCAGCCGCAGCGTATAGCCCATGCAGATGGCACAGCGATTGGTCGCGTCGCCGACCGCCTTCTTCGCCCAGGGGCGGACCGTGGCAAAGCGCTGGGCAAGGGCATCGTAGGTGAAGGGGAGCACAGGCAATCTCCTGGGTCGCAAGGCGGCAGCAGACTGACCAGCGACTGTGACTGCCGCGTCCTACGTTCAAAGGAGGGTTGGACCGGCGAAGCGCTCAAAGAAAAACCCGCCTCCACAAAGTGGAAGCGGGTCTTGTTTGCAACCGGCCGAAAAACGGCCGCGCAGCCGATCAATTGTCGAGGAAGCTCCTGAGCTTCCGCGAGCGGCTCGGGTGCTTGAGCTTGCGCAGCGCCTTCGCCTCGATCTGACGGATGCGCTCGCGGGTGACGCTGAACTGCTGGCCGACCTCTTCGAGGGTGTGGTCGGTGTTCATGCCGATGCCGAAGCGCATGCGCAGCACGCGCTCCTCGCGCGGCGTCAGCGAGGCCAGCACGCGGGTCGTCGTCTCGCGCAGGTTCGACTGGATAGCGGCGTCGATCGGCAGGATCGCGTTCTTGTCCTCGATGAAGTCGCCGAGATGCGAATCCTCCTCGTCGCCGATCGGCGTTTCCAGCGAGATCGGCTCCTTGGCGATCTTCAGGACCTTGCGCACCTTCTCCAGTGGCATGGCCAGCTTCTCTGCCAGCTCCTCAGGGGTCGGCTCGCGGCCGATCTCGTGCAGCATCTGGCGCGAGGTCCGCACGATCTTGTTGATCGTCTCGATCATGTGGACGGGGATGCGGATCGTGCGGGCCTGGTCGGCGATCGAGCGGGTGATCGCCTGGCGGATCCACCAGGTCGCATAGGTCGAGAACTTGTAGCCCCGGCGATACTCGAACTTGTCGACCGCCTTCATCAGGCCGATATTGCCTTCCTGGATCAGGTCGAGGAACTGCAGGCCGCGGTTCGTGTACTTCTTGGCGATCGAGATCACGAGGCGCAGGTTCGCCTCGATCATCTCCTTCTTCGCCTGACGGGCCTCGCGCTCGCCCTTCTGGACCATCAGCACGATCTTGCGGAATTCCTGGATCTCCAGGCCGGTCTCGGAGGCGAGCGTGTGCACCTCCTCGCGCAGCTGCTTGATCCGCTCCAGCTCCGCCGCGACGAACTCCTTCCAGCCGCGCGAGCCGAGCTTGGAGACGCGCAGAACCCATTTCGGGTCGAGCTCGCCGCCGACATGCTGCTTGAGGAAGTCCTCGCGGCCGACGCCATAGCTCTCGGCGAGGCGCAGCAGGCGCGTCTCATGGCCGATCAGGCGCTTGTTGATGTCGTAGAGCTGCTCGACCAGCGCCTCGATGCGGTTGTTGTTGAGCGAGAGCGACTTCACCGCGGTGATGATGTCGTCCTTGAGCTTCTTGTACTTGCGGTCCTGCGACGGCGAGAGCTTGGTGTTCTCCAGCCGGTTGGCGATGTCCTGGTCCTGCAGGCGGCGCAGCTTCTTGTAGTCGTCGGCGATGGCGTTGAAGGTCTCGAGCACGCGCGGCTTGAGCTCCGCCTCCATGGCCGAGAGCGACACGTTGTTCTCCATGTCGTCGTCGTCCATGTCCGGCGGCGTCTCGCCCTCCGGGGTCTCGGCCGGCTCGGCTTCCTCGGCCTCTTCCTCGCCGGCGACGACGGGGTTCTTGCCGTCGGGGCCGGCATAGGTCGCTTCGAGGTCGATGATGTCGCGCAGCAGCACCTTGCCGTCGACGAGCTCGTCGCGCCAGATGATGATGGCCTGGAAGGTCAGCGGGCTCTCGCAGAGTCCCGCGATCATCGCCTCGCGGCCAGCCTCGATGCGCTTGGCGATCGCGATCTCGCCCTCGCGGGAGAGCAGCTCGACCGAGCCCATCTCGCGCAGATACATGCGGACCGGATCGTCGGTGCGCTCGGTCGGCTCCAGGTTGCGCTTGGTCTCGACCGGCAGGGTCTGGCGCGAGGCGTCGACCATGTCGCCGCCCTCGGGCTCTTCCTCGTCGCCGCCGCCGTCCTTGCGGGCCGCGCGCTCCTCGCCGGCCGCTTCCGGATCCTCGTTGTCGACGACGTTGATGCCCTGCTCGCTGAGCTGGCCGAGCACGTCCTCGATCTGCTCCGAGGAGAACTCCTCGGAAGGCAGCACTTCGTTCAGTTCGTCATAGGTGACATAGCCGCGCTTCTTCGCGAGCTTGATCATCCGCCTTACGGCCTGATCGGTCAGGTCGAGCAACGGGCCGTCGGTAGTCGGGGGGGCATCCGGCGCGACCTGATCGGTCTTTTCCCGTTCGCTCGCTTTAGTCGCCATCAATCAGCGCTCCGCACTCGCACCGGGGCATGGCCGAGACAGCCATATACCGACGCATAAAAGGGCGGCGCGACCGCAGGCCCGGCGCGCTCACCCACCCAAATCCAGTTGCAGATGGCACCAGACGTCGTTGACGAATCGTGAACCACCCCACAGCTTGCGCGCATCAGACTAGCGTCCACCACTCGCTGGCTATCAATCCTCGGACATGGCCTCGGTGCCTTCGATCGTCTCGAGGCGGGCCTTCACGTCCTTGATCCAGGCGAAATTGGCTTCGGTCGCATCGTCAGCCAAGGCGCGCTCGGCTGCTCTCAACTCGCTATTTAGCGTTCGTGCGCGATGATGCAAGACGATGGCCTGATGAATCGAGTCGAAAACCGATTCCGGATCAGCATCTTGCGCGAGCTTGCGCCGCTCCGCCGGCCCAGTGACCGCCATCAGATGCCCCCGCGCTTCCTTGACTCGCGGCTGCGCCAGCCGATTCGCCAGCGTCTCGCGATCGAGCGTGTCCTCGACGGAATCGAGCAGCGCCTGCCGGAAGCGCTCGGCCGCCGGCCCGTCCAGCGACAATTCGGCGATCTCGTCGGCACAGCGCAGGAGGAGATCGGGATGGCACGCCAGCGCCAGCAGGATGAAGGCCTCGCGCTGGTCCTCGCCGCGCAGCTTCGCCACGAGGCGCGATTGCGTCAGCGCGCTCGACGCCTTGAGCGGCCCGGCGAGCCAGGGCGGCACCTGCCGGCCGAACCCGCCGCCGCGCGCCGATCCCCCACCGCGTCCGCGCTGGAAGTTGCCTTGCCCTCCGCCACCACGCTCCTGCCGCGCCGGGGCGGCGCTGGCGAAGAGCTGCGCCAGGCGCTCGTCCATCTCGCGACGGTAGTGCTTGCGCGTGGTCTCGTCGCGAATCTGCCCGAGCGGCTCCTTCAGGCGGCGTTCGAAGGCGGCGCGCCGCTCCGGCGTATCGAGCGGGCCGGCCTCGACCTCGCGCTGCCAGAGCATGTCGACGAGCGGACGTGCCGCCGCGACCACCTCTGCGATCGCCTGCCGCCCGCCCGAGCGGGCGAGGTCGTCCGGGTCCTGCCCGTCCGGCAGCAGCGCGAAGGAGAGCGACTTGCCCGGCTCCAGCATCGGCAGCGCGATATCGATCGCCCGGCTCGCGGCCTTGCGGCCGGCCTTGTCGCCGTCGAGGCAGATCACAGGCTCGTCGGCCATGCGCCAGAGCAGGCCGAGCTGGTCCTCGGTCAGGGCGGTGCCGAGCGGCGCCACCGTCTGCGGGAAGCCCGAAAGCGACATGGCGATGACGTCGACATAGCCCTCGACCACCACGACCTGTCCGGTGTCATGCGCAGCTTTGCGAGCATTGTGGTGGTTGAACAGCAGCGAGCCCTTGTGGAAGAGCGGCGTCTCCGGCGAGTTCAGGTATTTCGCCGCGACCTCCGAGCTCATCGCCCGCCCGCCGAAGGCGATGACCCGCCCGCGGGAATCATGGATCGGGAACATCACCCGGTCGCGGAAACGGTCATAGGGCACGGCGATCTCGTCGCCATGCACGAGCAGCCCCGCCTCCATCATCAGTTCGGCCGGAACGCCCTTCCCCGCCAGATGGTCGCGCAAGGCGAAACGATCGGCCGGACCATAGCCGAGACGAAAGCGCGTACGCGCCTCGCCGTCGAGCCCGCGCGTCGCGAGATAACGCCTCGCTCCACCGCCGCGATCGCCCATCAGTTCGGCCTCGAAGAATTGCGCCGCGAGCTCCACGACCTCGTGCAGCCCCTTGCGCTTCTCCTCCTGGACCTGCGCTTCCGCCGTGATCTTCGGCAGGATGACGCCGGCCTCGGCCGCGAGCTTCTCCACGGCCTCCGGGAAGGAGAGCCCCTCGGTCTCCATCACGAACTTGAAGATGTCGCCGTTCTTGCCCGACGAGAAATCGAAGAAAGACGCCTTCTGGTCGTTGACGAAGAAGGAGGCCGTCTTCTCCGCGTTGAAGGGGGACAGGCCCTTCCATTCGCGCCCGGCCTTCTGCAAGCGCACGCGCTTGCCCACGACCGCCGAGACAGGCAGCCGCGCCTTGATCTCCTCAAGGACGGAGGGCGGGAATTTCATGGGGCTCTGTCTGGACCCTGCGAAGCCGCTTGCCAACCGCCAAGACGCCTCGGCCCGAGCTTATGGACCATATCCACAGCGCACCCCATCTGGTAAAGAAAATCGTCGAAAAGGAAGAAAGCCATGGCCCTCAACATCAAGGACCGCGAAACCGAGGAGGCCGTGCGCCTGCTCGCGCGTCGTCGTGGCCTGAGTTTGACGGAAGCCGTGCGCCAGGCCGTCAGGAGCGAACTCGGCAAGGATGAATTGTCCGAGGAGGAAAAGGCCCGGCGGGTGGCGGAAGGCAGGCGCAAGCTCGACGCGCTCTACAAGAAATACGATATCAAACCGACGGATAAGTCGATGACGAAGCAGGAGATGGACGACGCGATCGGCTATGACGAGAACGGCTTCTGGTGAACCTCGTCATCGATACGTCGGCAGTGGTCGTATGCTTGACGGGTGAGGCTGAGCGCCTCGCCTTTGTCGATCTCATACAGACCTCGCGGCAGAGGCAAATGACGGCCGTCAACCTCCTTGAAGCTCGCCTCGTCCTGACCTTCACGAAGGGACTGCCCAGCACGGCTGTCGATGATTTCATCGCCGATTACGGCGTCGACATCATCCCCTTCGACAAGCCGCTCTCTGATCTCGCCTTCGAGGCCTATGGCCGCTACGGTAAGGGCCGCCACCCGGCTCGCCTCAACATGGGCGATTGCGCAGCCTACGCGCTGGCGAAAGCGCGCGGCTGGCCGCTGCTCTACAAGGGCGGCGATTTCTCGGAGACGGATGTCGAGCGGGCCTGAGGCCCGCCCGCTGCCGCCATCTCAGCCGCCGAGCGCGGCCTTCACCATCGGGCTGACCTTGCCGAAATCCATCTGGCCGGCATAAGCCGCGCGCAAGCTGGCGATGACCTTGCCCATGTCCTTGACAGCGGTCGCGCCGGTGTCGGTCACGGCCTTGTCGATCGCGGCCTTCACCTCCTCGTCCGACATCTGCTTGGGCAGGTAGGACGAGATCACCGCGACCTCGACGCGCTCGCCCTCGGCCAGTTCCGGGCGGTTGTTGGCGTCGTAGATCGCGATCGATTCCTGGCGCTGCTTGATCATCTTCTGGAGCACGCCGAGGATCTCGTCCGCCGTCGCTTCGCCCTTGCCGGCGCCCCGCGCCTCGATGTCCTTTTCCTTCAGCGCGGCGCTGATCAGGCGGATCGCCGCGACCTTCGCCTTCTCGCCGGCCTTCATCGCTTCCTTCATGTCGGCCGTGAAGCGTTCGCGCAGGCTGGTCATCGTCATCGTCCTTTTCTCTTGCTTCTTTGTCCTGTGCGGCCTGCACCAAGCTTGATTGACGGGCAGCGCCCGGCTCTTTAAGGCTCGCGTTCCAGACCGGCGGAGTGGATTGCTGCAGCCCCGCCCCCGCATTTTGCCGCTCGCGCGGCCTGGATCGAGACATAGACATGACCGCTCCCGAAGGAAACCCCGCCGCCAGCGGCTGGACCGAACCGCGCGCGACCGCGCTCCTCGTATTGGCCGATGGCACGGTGCTGGAAGGCTTCGGCCTCGGCGCCGTCGGCGAGGCACCGGGCGAGGTCTGC
Organism: Allobosea sp. ASV33; assembly: GCF_016428755.1. Taxonomy (GTDB): domain Bacteria; phylum Pseudomonadota; class Alphaproteobacteria; order Rhizobiales; family Beijerinckiaceae; genus Allobosea. The sequence goes on along the minus strand of NZ_JAELTI010000015.1, from coordinate 49,109 downwards.
TTCAACACGGCGATGACCGGCTATCAGGAAATCCTGACCGACCCGTCCTATGCCGGGCAGATCATCACCTTCACCTTCCCGCATGTCGGCAATGTCGGCGTGAACGAGGAGGACACTGAAACCGTCAACGCCGCGGCGTCCTCCGGCGTGCGCGGCTGCGTGCTCCACGCCGCCATCACCGAGCCCTCGAACTGGCGTGCCAACCGGCATTTCGATGCCTGGCTGAAGGCTCGCAACATCGTCGGCATCTGCGGCGTCGACACCCGCGCGCTGACCGCGCTGATCCGCGACAACGGCATGCCGAATGCCATCCTCGCCCATAGCCCGGACGGCGTCTTCGACATCGAGCGCCTGAAGAAGCAGGCGGCCGGGCTGCCTTCCATGGCCGGGCTCGACCTCGTGCCGCTCGTCACCGCCGCGCAGCGCTACGACTGGGACGAGACGCCCTGGATCTGGCCGGCCGGCTACGGCAAGCGCGACGGCAGCAACTTCAAGGTCGTCGCCATCGATTACGGCGTGAAGCGCAACATCCTGCGCCTGCTCGCCAAGGCGGGCTGCGACGTCACCGTCGTGCCCTCGACGGCGACGGCCGCCGACATCCTGTCGCTCAATCCGGACGGCATCTTCCTCTCCAACGGCCCGGGCGACCCGGCGGCGACCGGCGAATATGCCGTGCCGGTGATCAAGGAACTGCTCGAGAAGAAGGTCCCGACCTTCGGCATCTGCCTGGGGCACCAGATGATGGCGCTCGCCATCGGCGGCCAGACCATGAAGATGAAGCAGGGCCATCACGGCGCCAACCATCCGGTGCAGGACAAGACCACCGGCAAGGTCGAGATCGTCTCGATGAACCACGGTTTCGCAGTCGATCCCGCGAGCCTGCCGGCCAATGCGGTCGAGACCCATGTCTCGCTCTTCGACGGCTCGAACAGCGGCATCGCGTTGACCGACCGCCCGGCCTTCAGCGTCCAGCACCATCCGGAAGCCTCGCCCGGCCCGCAGGACAGCCATTACCTCTTCACCCGCTTCACCGAGCTGATGGCGGCCGAGAAGGCGAAGAAGGCGGCCTGAATTGTCCCGCAGGCTGGTTTTCCGATTGACCGCGCCCGGGAGGCGCGGTTTAAGCAGCGCATGACCAGCCTGATGGCCCTCCAGCGCAGCTATTACGCCCCGTCCTCATAAAGGCGGTGGCATTCCCATGTTCAACCGCCGCGCTGGCGGTTGAATTCAGGCAGATCACCCGGCATCGCGGCTCCCACCGGACCAGAGCGATGTCTTCGAAAATCAGAACGATCTCCACCATCGGCATCATGGGCTTCGGCGCCTTCGGGCAGTTGATGGCTCGTCATCTTCAGCCGCATTTCGCGCTGCGCGTCTGCGATCCCGGCAACGCTTCTGCGGCCGATGCGGCTGGCAAGGGCTTGCAGCCGGCGACCGCCGCCGAAGTCGCAACTTGCGATCTCGTGATCCTTGCCGTGCCTGTACCGGCGATCCCCGAAGCGATCGCGGCTCTGCGCCCCCATCTCAGGGCCGGCGCCATCGTGCTCGATGTCGGCTCGGTCAAGATCGGCCCGGCCCGCGCGATGCAGGCGGCACTGCCCGACGATGTCGAGATCATCGGCACGCATCCGCTCTTCGGCCCGCAAAGCGCCCGCAACGGGCTCGCCGGCCTCAAGATCGCGCTTTGCCCGATCCGCGGGAGCAGCACGCCGCGCATCGCGGCCTTCCTGCGTCGCGTCCTCAAGCTGAAGGTCATCGTGACGACGGCTGACGCCCATGACCGCGAGGTCGCGATGGTGCAGGGCCTGACCCATCTCATCGCCAAGATCCTGGTCCGCATGGAGCCCCTGCCCCGGACGATGACCACGGCGAGCTTCGATCTGCTGATGCAGGCGACCGAGATGGTCCGCTACGACGCGCCCAATGTCTTCATGGCGATCGAGCGCGCCAATCCGCATGCCAAGGCGGTGCGCGACCGCTTCTTCGCGCTGGCGGAGGAGATGCGGCTGTTCCTGGAGCATGGCGATGGCCGGCAAACCGGATTGGCCGCGACGCCGACCGATAGCGAGCTTCTGACTGTCTAATCAAAACGCTGGTCGTCCCGGGCGACCGCAGGGAGACCCGGGATGACATGCGTGAGCGCTTACACGAGACCTGCGACGCTGGCGGACCTATCCATCCAGCCCCGCACTCGCCATATCGGATGCAGCCAATTCCCGACCACGCGACGATGACCGACAATCCCCTGCTCTATCCGGGCGCCGCCCATCCCGATCTGCGCGAGCCGATGATCGCGGAGCTCGTCCGCACGTTTTATGCGCGGGCCCGGGAGGACAAGCTGATCGGCCCGGTCTTCGCGGCCGCCGTCGAGGACTGGGACCACCATATCGGCAAGATCACGGATTTCTGGAGCGGCGTGATGCTGCGCACCGGCCGCTACGATGGCCGCCCGATGCGCCCGCATCTGATCCTGCCCCTGGAAGGCCAGCATTTCGACCGCTGGCTCGATCTGTTCGAGATCACTGCCCACGAGGTCTGCCCGCCAGAGATCGCGCAGGCCTTCATCGTCCGGGCGCGGCGCATCGCCGACAGCTTCGAGATGGCCCGCGCCAGCCAGCGCGGCGAGGTTGCGGCACCACGACACAGCTTGCGGTAAATGCAGACCGTCATTCTCGGGCTTGCCCCGAGAATCTCGGGCCGAAAGAGGCTCCGACGCCCGCTGGTCATGAGATGCTCGGGTCAAGCCCGAGCATGACGCACGAAAGAGCTACGCTGCCCGCGCCTCCCGGCTCAAAAAACCCTCGATCTCTCCCCGATCATTTCCCGCCTCCCGCGCGATCCGCTCGGCCAGCGCCGCAGCCGACGGCCGGAGCACACCCAGTGGCCGGTCGAGCCAGTAGGAGACCGGGTTCAGCGCCTCGCGCGCATCGACCCTGACGATCCGCCCCACCGCCAGTTGCTCGCGTGCCAGCGGCGGACGCGCCAAGGCGATGCCGAGCCCATGCGCGGCGGCATCGAGCACGAGATTATAGTCCTCGAAACGCCGATCCTGCGGGCGCGGGCGATAATCCAGCCCCTGTGCCGCGAACCAGGCTTTCCAGCCGGCAGCATCCGAGTCATGGATCAGCGGCTGTGCAAGCAGGCGCTCAGGTGCACCCTCACCAATAGCATCGGCGAGCGTGGGCGAGGCGATCGGGAAGCACCATTCCTCGAACAGCTTGAGCGAGAGCCGGTCCGGCGCGCCGCCGCGCCCGCAGCGGATGCCGAGGTCGACGCCCTCCTCCTCGAAATCCACCTTGCGATGCTCGACCTGCAGCACGATCCGCAGCGACGGCGTCCCCGCTTCCAGCACGGCCAGTCGCGGCATCAGCCAGAGCGCGCAGACCGAAGGCGGCGCGCTGACCCGAACCACCGAGGCGCCGCGCGCCTCGCGCCAGCGCTCGGACGTGTCGGCGATCAGCGCGAAGGCCTCCTGCGTGCGCTGGAGCAGGCGCTGGCCTTCCGGCGTCAGAGAAACACCGCGCGCCTGCCGCAGGAAGACGCGCAGGCCCAGCCAGTGCTCGAGCTTGGCGATCTGCCGGCTGACGGCACCATGAGTCAGGTTCAGCGCCTCCGCTGCCGAGGAGAAGCTGCCGGTGCGCGCGGCCGCCTCGAAGGCGCGCAAGGTGTCGAGCGGCGGCAGGTTCGAGCTGTGATCCATTCTCACAGCTCATGCGCGAATTGTTCGTTTGTCAATCAGCTCGCCGAGGCGCTTATCGGGAGCAACCTCTCGTCATCGATGGATCGACGCCATGTCCTCCTCAAGCTGCGTTTCCCCCACCCTCGCCGCCTCAGGCTCCCAGCGTCTCGATCCGACGCTGGTCTTCACCGTGACCTTCACGGTCATGGCCTGGGCCTCCTCCTTCCCCGCGATCCGCGCCGGGCTCGCCGGCTTCGGCCCGGCCGAGATGGCCGCCCTGCGCTTCGCGCTTGCCGGCGCGCCAGCCGCGCTCTTCCTCATCCTGACGCGGGCGAAGCTGCCCGAGCTCGGCGATATCTGGCGCTTCCTCGTCGGCGGCGTGATCTTCATCGCCGGTTACGCTCTGCTGCTGAATTTCGGCCAGCGCGTCGTGCCGGCGGGCCCGGCCGCCTTCATCATCAACACCAACCCGATCATGACGGCCGTGCTCGCCATGATGATCCTGGGCGAGCGCTTCAGCCTGACCGCGTGGCTCGGCACGGGTTTATCCTTCGCCGGCATCGGCGTCATCGCGCTCGGCAAGGGGCTCGATGTCGAGATCGGGTTGAGCGTGCTCTTGATCCTCGGCGCGGCCTTCTGCAACGCCATCACCACCGTCGTCCAGAAGCCGCTCTTCGCCCGCTACAAGCCGCTCCATGTCGCCGCTTGGAACATGGCGATCGGCGGCTTCGTGCTGCTGCCCTTCCTGCCTTCGGCCATCGAGCAGGCTAAAGCCGCGCCAAGCGTCTCCTTCTGGTCGGTAGTCTATCTCGCCGTTGTGCCAAGCCTGATCGCCTACGGCACCTGGGCGATCACGCTCTCGCGGCTGCCGGCCGCCCGCGCCTCGAATTTCCAATATGCCGTGCCGCCCATGGCGATGCTGATCGGCTTCTTCTGGCTCGGCGAAGTTCCCACGATCTTCGGCCTGATCGGCGGTGCGATGGCGCTCGCCGGGGTGGTGGTCGTCAACCTGAAGCGCTGAGCGCGCCCGACGCGCGAACCGCCAGCCGTCATCCCGGGCAAGCGCAGCGCAGACCCGGGATCCATCATAGGGCTCCGCGCTCTACGATGGATCCCGGATCGGCGCCGCTTCGCGGCTTGTCCGGGATGACGTTGCGCGTGTGGAAGGCCGCCACGGCAAGCGATCTCAAAACCCTCTCGCCTCCAGCGCCTTCTCGTCATCCGCGATATAGTCGCGGATGATCGGGACGGCGCTCTTGTGCTGCCCGAGCAGGAGCTGGAACACCATGTCGCCGCCGATGTCGAAGGAGATCGAGCAGGCGCAGAGGTAGAATTCCCACATCCGGGCGAAGCGCTCGCCCATCATGGCGACGACCTCGGGCCGCTTCGCCATGAAGCGCTCGCGCCAGGCTTCCAGCGTCCAGTGATAGTGCCGGCGCCAGAACTCGCAGTCGGAAGCCCACAGGCCCGTCTGCTCCTGCGCTGCGAAGACCTCCGACAGCGCCGGCGCATAGCCGCCGGGGAAGATGTACTTGTCGAAGAAGGGCCCGGTGAAGCCGGGCGGCCCGACGCGGCCGATGCAATGGACCAGCGCGATCCCGTCCGGGGTCAGCAGGTCGCGAATCTTCTCGAAGTATTCGCCGTAATGCGCGACGCCGACATGCTCCATCATGCCGACCGAGACGACGCGGTCGAACGTTCCGCCGAGCTCGCGATAATCCTTGTTGACGAACGTGACGGCATCGCCGACGCCGGCCGCCTCGGCTCGCCTCGAGGCCGCCGCCATCTGGTCGGGCGAGACGTTGAGCCCGGTCACCTTCGCGCCGCAGGCCTTGGCGAGGTAGATCGCAAGCTCGCCCCAGCCCGAGCCGATATCGAGCACGCTCATGCCGGGCTCGATCTTCAGCTTTGCAGCGATGTGCCTGAGCTTCGCCTTCTGCGCGTTCTCGAGCCCGACCTCCGGCGTATGCCAGTAGGCACACGAATAGGTCATCGTCTCGTCGAGCCAGAGCCGGTAGAAATCGGTCGGAATATCGTAGTGATGCTTGACCTTCTTCCCGGCGGCGCCGAGCGGGTTGTGCATCCGCCAGCGCCGAATCCTGAACCGCACCTTGCGGATCGCCTGCTGCAGCGGGTCCTTGCGCATTTCCTTGCGCTGCAGCCAGAACAGCGTCAGCAGGTCGTGGATCGTGCCGTCCTCGAAATCGATCCGCCCGTCCATATAACCTTCGGCCAAAGCGAGCTCGGGATTGAGGAAGAGCTCGCGTTCGACGCGGTTGTCGTGGAAGCGCACGGTGACGGCCGGGGCCGTCTTGGTGACGCCGGCGAAAAGCAGCTCCGCCGGCCCCGATCCGAAGACATGGCGCTTGCCGTCCGGCGTGATCACCGTCAGCCGTCCGTGGCGGATGAACCGCTTGAGCAATCGCGGCAGCAGCAGCATGGGCGCTCCTCGTCTCGGTTTGCCAACTAAAGCCGAAACCCCGCGATCTCGAAAGCCCGGCGGTTGCAGAGCCAGCCGGCTTATGCGTAGTCATCGGGAATAGTGCCGCAACCCGAGGGTCGACCGAACACATGTCCTGGCGCGATTTCTGGAACGGCGAGCATGCGATCTACGTCTCGCCGCGCCACAAGGCCCTGCACTACCGCGCCATCGCGACCGACCTGATCGGCCATATCCCGACAGCAGATGCGGTCGTCCTCGACCATGGCTGCGGCGAGGCGCTCGACGCCGCCCGCGTCGCCGGTTCCTGCGGCAAGCTCTATCTCTGCGAGGCGGCGCCGACCGTGCGCGACAAGCTGCGCGCCCAGTTCGGCCGCAAGGACACGATCGTCGTGGTCTCGCCGGAAGAGGTCGAGGCCCTGCCGCCGGCCTCGCTCGATCTCGTCGTCGCCAATTCCCTGCTCCAGTATCTCTCGCGCGACGAACTGAAGGCGCTGCTGGAAACCTGGCGAGACCGTTTGAAGCCCGGCGGCGCGCTCATCCTCGCCGACGTCATCCCGCCGGACGTCAGTCCGCTGACCGATGCCTCGCAATTGCTCGCCTTCGCCTGGCGCGGCGGCTTCCTCATGGCGGCGCTCGGCGGCCTCGTCCGCACTGCCTTCTCGGACTACCGCAAACTGCGGGCGCAGTACGGCCTTTCGACCTATACGGCAGAGGCGATCACCGCCCTGATCCGCGAAGCCGGCTTCGCCGATGTGCAGCGGCCGGGGAATTTCGGCCACAACCCGCACCGCATGACGTTCAAGGCCATCAAGGCGGCAGCATAGACGAAAGTAGAATCCAGACCGATAATCCGACGCCTCTGCACCGATCTTCCCTTACGGAAGTTCGTCATATGCCTTGATTTGACGCTTCGGATATGGCTTTGACCGCGACTTCCCCTCGCGAGATTGCCGTGCAGGACCAGTTCACCTGTCCCTATTGCGAAGCTGCGCTCAACAAGGGCGTGCTGTCCTGCCGTAGCTGCGGCCGGGACCTCACGCCCGTTCTGCCGTTGCTGCGCCGCCTGGATGCACTGGAAGAGCGGCTCGCAGCTCTCGAGAAGCAGCCGGAGGAAAGCCGTCCCGCGCCCGCCAGCGCACGGGTGCCCGAGCCCGCGCCTGTCACCTTTGCCGACCTGGTGGAACCCCAGCGGGAAGCGGCACCGGTCGCCTTCTCGGTCGCGCGCCGGCGCTTCTGGGTGCTGCCATTCGGTCTCGTGCTGCTGCTGCTCGCCTATTGCGCGGTCATCCTCTGGCTCGATCTGCCGCTGTGGACGCTGCGCCTCGCCTCGATCGCGATCCCGTTCTTCACCGGCCTGATCTATTTCGGCATCCGCCCGCGCCTGATCGCCTTCGATATCGGCGTCGCGATCGCCTTCGCGATTTTTTCCGTCGCGACCATGAACGCGTTGCTGGGCTGGCACGACAACATACCGCTCCTTCCGCAGGGGGCGGTCGCCTGGCGCGAGACCTCGTTCTACGCGCTGAGCATCGCCGCCTCGATGTTCTCGGGGATGTTGCTGCGCGTGACGCAGGCTGCGCTCGCCGCGCGTGGCCTCGTCTCGCTGCCGGAACTGCGGAAGGGGCTTCAGGCCGTCCACGGCAAGGTGCCGATGGAAACGCTGAAGACCATCGAAACCACCATCCTGATGGCCGGCACCGCCATTTCGGCAATCGCCGGCCTCATCGCCGCAATCCTTGGAGTGAAATAGGACGATGATGACGTCTGTGCTCATTAGGCACATTCTGCCTGCCGTTCTCGCCACCGCCGCCATGCTGTCGGTGGCACAAGCCGCCGACCCGATCCCTCTCATCACCCGCGAGGAAGCGGGGTTGCCGGCCGCGCCCAAGGTCCCGGCCAGCACGCGCAACCTGACCCGCGGCCCCGGCATCGACACGTTGCCGACCCCGGACAAGGGCGTCGACGGCAAGCCTTTCCGCCTGAACGTGCGCTTCATGCCGGCAAACGGCGTGCCGGTCGATCCGGCGACCGTGCGTGTCTTCTACCGGCGCGACCCGCCGGTCGACATCACCCAGCGCATCAAGCAGTACATCACGCCGGGCGGCATCGACGCGCCCTCCGTCGTCGTGCCGAGCGGCAGCCACATCATCGAGATCGAGGCCACCGACAAGGAAGGCCGCATCGGCCGCAGGCAGCTCACGCTGACCGTCGCCCCGCAGCAGTAAAGGCTGCAAGGGCGGGCCGCGAGGCGGCTCGCCGCATGATGGATTCGACCTTCAGGTTCGGGGGCGACCAGGCCTCATCCGATGGACTCCCGCCGGCAAGCATGAAAACGTGGCTCGGCTGGAGGGGACCGAGATGAGATACGGGCTGGTGACGGCGGCTTTGCTTGCCGCTGCATGGGGAACACTATCGAGCGCCTCGGCGCAATACGGCCGGATCAGGCCCGAATGCCGCGGCATGACCAATCCACGCTCCTGCAGTTGCGCGCTCGACAATGGCGGCAGGATCATGCCGGATCATCACCGTCCGGGCCGGCTGGTCTGGCGGAGCCCCAAGCGCGGATCCGGAGCGCATATGGCCTTCATGAACTGCGCGATCGGCTCGGGACGATAGCGCTCGCCGATCTGCCAGGCACTTCGGACAGGGCGGGCTAGCCCGCCCTGTCGGCGAAGCTGAAGAACTTGTGGCCGAGGAACGAGAACACCATCACCACGCCCGTGGTGACCAGCTGCATCGGCAGATAGGGCAGGCCCGCCCGCGCCACGAAGAGATGCATCAGGATGCCGGTGAGCACGAAGCCACCGGCTGCGATCAGGGCGAAGCGCCAGCCGGCCTGAGCATGGCTGCGGGTCGCATCGAAGGTCATCCAGCGGTTGAGCGCGTAGGAGACCAGCGCACCGACGATGAAGCCCGCGAGCGTCGCCGGCACGGGATCGACATGGGCCAGCTCGACCAGCCCGATCAGCACGCCGTAATGCGCGATAGCCGTCAGCCCGCCGGCGAAGACATAGGCGACGAGCTGGCGGAACTGGCGCGGATAACGGCGAAGCGGCATCCGCGCTTCCTAGACTATGCGCAGGCCTTCCGGAAAGAGACGCCGTCATTGCGGACAAGCCGCGTCAGCGGCGCCGATCCGGAATCCATCGAGGGGCATCGCGCGTTACGATGGATCCCGGGTCAAGCCCGGGATGACGGCCGGCGTCGCGTCGCTCCGGCCCGTCAGCCGGCGTCGTTGCCCGCGAGATTGGCCGGCATGCCGCCGACGGGCATGTCGAGCCCCTGCTTCAGCGTATCCAAATGGAATTCGCGGATGCGCCCATTGGTGGGGTCGCTGACGAAAGCGTTGCCGCCGATCACGGCGAGGCTCGGCGTCGGCGTCTTCGCGCCATAGGCGCAGTCGAAGGCCGGCACGGCATCGAAGGCCGCGAGCTCCTTCCAGGCCGGCGCGATCTCGTAGATGCGCAGCTTGCCGTCCGGCGTCAGGTTGGCAAGGCGGCTGCCGTTGCCGCTGAGCTCGAACTGGCAGGCGGCTTGTCCGCCCGGCACCGCCAGCACGTCCTCGATCTTCAGCGCCTTGGCTTCCGGGTCGATCCGCAGCAGCGCGTCATAGGGCGCCTTCAGCCCGTAATTGCCGACGAGATGGCGCCCGCCCTCGCGCGATTTCAGCGCGCTCACACGCCGCTCGTCGGGATAGCCGAGCTTGCGCCCGCTCCAGCTCGCCGCCGCGCCCTTGCCGGCCTTGGACAGCACCAGCAAGCCGCCGCCCTCGCCCTCGGCGCAACCGAAGACATGGCGTCCGCCGCGCGCTTGCGCCGAGCCGTGGAAGAGCTTGCAGGATGCATCGGGCTTTGCGGCATCGTCGAACAGCGCGACGCGCTTCCAGCCCTTGCCCTCGGCGAGGATATCGAAGCCGTTCGGGCGCGGCGAGGCGCTGCGATCGTCGCCCCTGGCATAGGCCGGGTTCGGGATCGACATCAGCCATTGCCGGTTGCCGAGCGGCACGGCGATACCATGCTGCGGCGCCGGGCTCGGCCAGATCGCGACGGCCGGCTTGTCCTTGCCCAGGCTATCGATCGCGACCAGCACCGCCTTCGGCTCGCTTTTGCCCTCCCACGGCCGCAGGCCGTCGAAGAACAGCGAGAGCTGCCCGTGACCGGAGAGCACATGCGCCGGCCGGTCGCCCTTCACGCTGAAATCGAGCAGCTTCGGCGGGGCCTTGTCGAGATCGACATGGTCGCCATGCGATTCCGCAATCAGCCCGGTGTCGAGAATGCGCAGCGTGCCGGCCTCGTCACCGGTCTTCACCACGACATAGCGCCCGCCGGAGACCCCGGCAAAGCCGGGATTGGACTTCGGCACGTCGAAGCTGTCAGTGACCTCGCCGCTGTCGAGATCGAGGATGCGGACCACCGGCTTCTCGTGATCGGCGAACACGAGGCGGCCCCGCAAGGGCGTGTGATCATGGGCGAGCGCCGCGGAGGCAAGCAGGCAGCCGGCGAAGCGGAAGGAAGGCACGGGAAAGCTCCAAGATAATATGCAACGATATAACATCTCATCTCGATCTCGCGAACTCAACCTGCTTGCGCGCAATCTGAGGACAAAACGGCACGTCCCACTGGCGCGAAGTGCGATCAACGAGCGCGCGTGGGTTTTGCGCGGAAACACGCGTCATCCCGGGCGACCGAAGGAAGACCCAGGATCCATCGTAGAGGGCGGAGGTTTGCGATGGATCCCGGATCGGCGCCGCTGTCGCGGCTCGGCCGGGATGACGATCCGATTCCGTGACAACGACGCGAGGTACAGGTCTCCTCAGGCCCGGACCTCGAACACCATGTTGAACGGCGTCTCGGTCGCCCTGCGGAAATGCTGGAAGCCGGCATCCATCGCGACCTTGCGCAAACGCATCTCGCCGGCCTGCGCGCCCAGCCCGAGCCCGACCTCCTGCGACAGCGAGGCCGGCGTGCAGATCATCGTCGAGGCCCCGTAGAAGATCCGCCCGACCGGGTTGAGATTGTCCTTGAGATGGTCATGCGCGAAGGGCTCGACGATCATCCAGCTGCCGTCCCGCGCCAGCGACTCGCGCACATGCCTGCCCGCCCCGACCGGGTCGCCCATGTCGTGCAGGCAGTCGAACATCGTCACGAGATCGTACTTCTTCTCCGGGAAATCCTTGGCCGAGGCGCGCTCGAAGACGATCCGGTCGCCGACGCCCGCCTTCTCCGCTGCCTCGCGCGCCCGTTCGATCGACGGCCCATGATAATCGAAGCCGTAGAAACGCGATTCCGGATAGGCCTGCGCCATCAGGATGGTGGAGGAGCCGTGCCCGCAGCCGACATCGGCGACGGTCGCCCCGCGTTCGAGCTTCGCCTTGACGCCGTCCAGCGCCGGAATCCACTCCGCCGTCAGATGCGCGTTGTAGCCCGGCCGGAAGAAACGCTCGGTCCCGCGGAACAGGCATTTGCTGTGCTCGTGCCAGCCGAGGCCCGAGCCGTTGCGGAAGGCCTCCGCGACCTTCGGCTCGTCGAGCCACATCGACTGGACGATCTCGAAGGCCCCGGCGAAGAAGGCCGGGCTGTCCTCCTGCGCGAAGGCCATCGCCTGCTCCGGCGAGAGGCTGAAGCTGTCGCTGCCTTCGTCATAGTCGACATAGCCGGCCGAAGCCTGGCCGGCGAGCCATTCGCGCAGATAGCGCTCCTTGAAGCCCGTCTTCTCCGCCAGCTGCTGGGAGGTGACGGGCTCGCCGTCGGCCATCGCCTTGTAGAGGCCGAGCTGGTCGCCCAGCACGATCAGGGCGCCGGTGACGGACGCCCCGACATCACCGACGAGACGCCCCACCAGATCGTCGAGTTTCTGAGAGTCGGCAGCACGCATGGCCATCCTCCTCGGGTTCGGGGGCGCTGCCGGTGCCGTATCGCGAACCGGCTCGACGCCATCGCGGAAACGAGGACGTTAAACCTGTGCGGATACCTGTCAACGAGAGGCTGTCGGTCCCTATGCCCCGACGGTGCCGGAGAGCCATTCCGGCCCGAGCCGCGGCAGGTTGGGGTCGCGTCGCGCGGTCTCGATCACGCTGTCGATCAGCCCGGGAAAGCGCTGGTTCAGCTCCTCGCGCCGGATGCTGAGATAGCGCGAGGTCCCTTCCACCCGCATGCGGGTGATGCCGGCCTCGCGCAGCTTGGCGAAGTGATAGGACAGGAGCGAGGGCGAGGCGAAGGCGGTGAAATGGCTGCAGCGCGCCTTGTCGACCTCGTTGACGTCCGAGAGCGCGACGAGAATGCCGAGCCGAATCGGATCGGCCAGCGCCCCGAACACGTCGGCGGGCGCGACATCCTCGATATCAGGGTGAAAAACCGGCTTCATGACCTCCGAGATAGGCGATGCGGTCGCTCCTGACAATATTCAACATCCATTGAAATTACCCTTGCGGTAATCGCCAGGCAGGTTTAATTCAACGATCATTGAATTTCGAAGCCTGACTTCGACGCAGCGACCATCCGCAAGGATCACTCCCCAAGGATCTCTCCCATGGATACGCGCCTTCTCTCGCTCGCCGGCGGCGCCTTCGCCATCGGCACGGGCAGCCTGATCGTCACCGGCATCCTGCCCCATCTCGCCTCGGGCCTCGCCGTCTCGGTCGATACCGCCGGCCTCCTCATCTCGATCTTCGCGCTGGCCTACGCCATCGGCTCGCCGATCCTCTCCACCGTGCTGGGCGATGCCGACCGCAAGGTGGTGCTCGTCGGCGCCATGACGGTGTTCGGCCTCGCCAATCTGGGCGCCGCCTTCGCCACCGACTTCTGGGTGGTGATGGCGGCGCGCATCGTGATGGCGCTCTCGGCCGGCGTCTTCATGCCCACTGCCAATGCCGTCGCCGTCGCAATCTCCTCCCCCGAGCGCCGGGGCCGCGCCATAGCGCTCGTCACCGGCGGCATGACCGTCTCGCTGATCCTCGGCGTCCCGATCGGGACGGCCATCGTCGGCTTCGGCGGCTGGCATCTCGCCTTCCTGATCGTGGCCCTGCTCAGCGCGCTCTCGCTCGCCGGCCTGCTGATCAAGCTGCCGCGTGGCTTGCCCCGCGGCAGCAACACGCTGCGCGAGCGGCTTCAGGTCGCGGGCCGCGGCGACGTGCTGCTGGCGCTCGCCACGACCATGCTGTGGACCACCGGCGCCTTCGTCCTCTACACCTATATCGCGCCCTTCCTGACCAACCATGCCGGCATCACCGGCCCCTGGCTCGCCGCGACGCTCGTCGTATCCGGCATCGGCTCAGCGCTGGGCAACCAGTTCGGCGGCGTCGCCAGCGACCGCTTCGGCCCCGAGCGCTCGCTGTCCGTGGTGCTGTCGATCCTGGCGGCGGCGTTGCTCGCCGCCTCGCTGATCGCGGTCAGCCTGCCGCCGGCCCTGGCGATCTGGCCGATCCCCGTCGTCCTCTTCGTCTGGAGCGCGGCGGGCTGGGCCGGCCATCCCTCGCAGATGTCGCGGTTGGCGGCGATGGCGCCTGACGCGACGGTGGTCGCGCTCTCGCTCAATGCCTCGGCGCTCTATTTCGGCATCGCGGCCGGCGCGGCGCTCGGCCAGCAGGTCATGCGCCATGCCGGCACTTGGCCGCTCGGCTTCGTCGGTGCCGCCTGCGAGGTCGCGGCGCTCGCGGTGCTCGCCTTCACGCTCTATCGCAAGCGCGCTGCCAAGCGCGTGCCGGCCCTGTGTGAGACGGCAGCGCCGGCCCGTAGTTGAGGCGAGCTGCCCGGATCAGGCCGCTTCCGCCCGCCGCCAGGCCGGGAAAGGGTCCGGCAGGTCGCGATAGCGCTCGGGGTTGAAGCGCATCGGCAGGGCATCGCCGACGAGGCAGAGGTCGAGCGCGGCGCGAATCGCCGCCTCGTCGAGATCGGTCCCGATGAAGACCAGTTCCTGCCGCCGGTCGCCCCAGACCGAATGCCAGTGGCGGTTCAGGATCGCCTGCCATTCGGGATGATCGGGCCAGCGCGAACGCGGCACCGCCGCCCACCAAAAACCCATCGCCTCGGTGCGGCAGATGCTGCCGGCCAGCGACATCTCGCCGACCCAGTCCGGCCGCGTCGCCAGCCAGAAATGCCCCTTGGCGCGGATCAGCCCCGGCCACGTCCGCCCCAGGAAGTCACTGAACTTTTCCGGATGAAAGGGGCGCCGCGCCCGGTAGACGAAGGAGGAAATGCCGTATTCCTCCGTCTCCGGCACATGGTCTTTGAAGCCGTAGAGCTCCTTGTGCCAGAGCGGATGTTCCTGCGCCTTCTCATGATCGAACAGCCCGGTATCGAGCACGGCATCGAGCGGCACCTTGCCGAAATCCGCCTCGACCTGCCTCGCATCCGGATTGAGCGCGCGCACGATCTTGCTGACGGCCTCGCGCTGCTCCGGCGAGGCGTCGGAGACTTTGTTCAGCACGACCACGTCTGCGAACTCGATCTGCTCCACCAGGAGGTCGACCAGCGTGCGCTCGTCGCCCTCCCCCGCCGTCTCGCCGCGCTCGCGCAGGACATCGCGCGAGCCGTAGTCCTTGAGCAGACTCACCGCATCGACCACCGTGACCATCGTGTCGAGCCGCGCGACGTCCGATAGTGAAAGCCCGTCTTCGTCGCGGAACTCGAAGGTCGCGGCGACCGGCAGCGGCTCGGCGATGCCCGTCCCCTCGATCAGCAGGTAGTCGAACCGCCCCTCCTCCGCGAGACGGCGCACCTCGGCCAGCAGATCGTCGCGCAAGGTGCAGCAGATGCAGCCATTGCTCATTTCGACAATCTTCTCGTCGGTGCGCGAGAGCTTGCCGCCGCCCTCCCGCACCAGATCGGCATCGATATTCACCTCGCTCATGTCGTTGACGATGACCGCGACCTTGCGGCCCTCGCGGTTGTTGAGGATGTGGTTGAGCAGGGTCGTCTTGCCGGCTCCCAGGAAGCCGGACAGGACGGTGACGGGCAGGCGAGGCATGAGGCAGCACTCCATATGAAATGTTATAATATAACATTTCATATGGAGCATGCGTCTGGCAAGCGGCATGACGAAGCCGTGCACATCTGGCCGTGCCGCTCCTTTTAGCTTCCCCCCGGCGCCTTCGCCCTCTATAGCGAGCGCCTAGCATTCATTCAGACGCTCGCCAGGCCTCCGCTCGCCCGATCGGACGCAAGCCTTGCGCGCGCCTGCCCAAGACCGGTCGAGATCATGCCCAAGCGCACAGACATCAAGTCCATCCTGATCATCGGCGCCGGCCCCATCATCATCGGCCAGGCCTGCGAGTTCGACTATTCCGGCACCCAGGCCTGCAAGACGCTGAAGGCCGAGGGCTACCGCATCATCCTGGTCAACTCGAACCCGGCGACGATCATGACCGATCCGGACCTGGCCGACGCGACCTATGTCGAACCGATCACGCCGGAGATCGTCGCCAAGATCATCGAGAAGGAGCGCCCCGACGCGCTGCTGCCGACGATGGGCGGCCAGACCGCGCTGAACTGCGCGCTCTCGCTCAAGAAGATGGGCGTGCTGGAGAAGTTCAACGTCGAGATGATCGGCGCCACCGCCGAGGCGATCGACAAAGCCGAGGACCGCGAGCTCTTCCGCGAGGCGATGACGAAGATCGGCCTCGACACGCCGCGCTCGCACCACATCAAGACGCTCGGCCAGGCGCTCGACGCGCTGGAGGATATCGGCCTGCCCGCGATCATCCGCCCGTCCTTCACCATGGGCGGCACCGGCGGCGGCATCGCCTACAACAAGGGCGAGTTCATCGACATCGTCGAGCGCGGCATCGACGCCTCCCCGACCAGCGAGGTCCTCATCGAGGAGAGCGTGCTGGGCTGGAAGGAATACGAGATGGAGGTCGTCCGGGATAAGAAGGACAACTGCATCATCGTCTGCTCGATCGAGAATTTCGATCCGATGGGCGTCCATACCGGTGATTCGATCACCGTTGCGCCGGCCCTGACGCTGACCGACAAGGAATACCAGATCATGCGCGACGCCTCGCTGGCGGTGCTGCGCGAGATCGGCGTCGAGACCGGCGGCTCGAACGTCCAGTTCGCGATCGACCCGGCCACCGGCCGCATGATCGTCATCGAGATGAACCCGCGCGTCTCGCGCTCCTCGGCGCTGGCCTCGAAGGCGACCGGCTTCCCGATCGCCAAGGTCGCGGCGCGTCTGGCCGTCGGCTACACGCTCGACGAGATCGAGAACGACATCACCGGCGGCGCAACGCCCGCCTCCTTCGAGCCGACGATCGACTATGTCGTCACCAAAATCCCGCGCTTCGCCTTCGAGAAGTTCCCGGGCTCCGAGCCGACGTTGACCACCGCGATGAAGTCGGTCGGCGAGGCCATGGCGATCGGCCGCACCTTCCAGGAATCGCTGCAGAAGGCGCTGCGCTCCCTTGAGACCGGCCTCGACGGCCTCGACGAGATCGAGATCGAGGGCTTCGGCCAGGGCGACGACCGCAACGCCATCAAGGCGGCGATCTCGACGCCGACTCCGGACCGTATCCTCCACGTCGCCCAGGCCATGCGAGCCGGCTTCACGGACGAGGAGATCCACGAGAGCTGCAAGATCGATCCGTGGTTCCTCGCCCAGATGCGCGAGATCGTCGAAACCGAGCAGAAGATTCGCGCGATCGGCCTGCCGACCACGCCCGGCGCCTTCCGCCAGATCAAGGCGATGGGCTTCTCCGACAAGCGCCTCGCCGCCGTCACCGGCAAGACCGAGATGGAAGTCCGCACGTTGCGCCGCTCGCTTGAGGTCCGCCCGGTCTACAAGCGCATCGACACCTGCGCGGCCGAGTTCGCCTCTCCGACGGCCTACATGTACTCGACCTATGCCATGCCCTTCGCCGGCAAGGCAGCGGACGAGGCCAACCCGTCCGACCGCAAGAAGGTCGTGATCCTAGGCGGCGGGCCGAACCGCATCGGCCAGGGCATCGAGTTCGACTATTGCTGCTGCCATGCCTGCTACGCGCTGCGCGACGCCGGCTACGAGACCATCATGGTCAACTGCAACCCGGAGACGGTCTCGACCGACTACGACACCTCCGACCGGCTCTATTTCGAGCCGCTGACGGCCGAGGACGTGCTCGAGATCCTCGAGACAGAGAAGCAGAACGGCACGCTGATGGGCGTCATAGTCCAGTTCGGCGGCCAGACCCCGCTGAAGCTGGCGAACGCGCTGGAAGAGGCCGGCATCCCGATCCTCGGCACCTCGCCCGACATGATCGACCTCGCCGAGGACCGCGACCGCTTCAAGCGCCTGCTCGACAAGCTGCACTTGAAGCAGCCGAAGAACGGCATCGCCTACTCGGTGGAGCAGGCGCGCATCATCGCCGGCGAACTCGGCCTGCCCTTCGTCGTACGCCCCTCCTATGTGCTCGGCGGCCGCGCCATGGCGATCATCCGCGACGAGATCATGTTCGAGGACTATCTTCTCGGCACCCTGCCCTCGCTGATCCCCTCCGAGGTCAAGGCCAAGTATCCGAACGACAAGACCGGCCAGATCAACACGGTGCTGGGCAAGAACCCGCTGCTGTTCGACCGCTACCTGTCGGACGCGATCGAGGTCGATGTCGACTGCCTCTGCGACGGCAAGGACGTCTTCGTGGCCGGCATCATGGAGCATATCGAGGAAGCCGGCATCCATTCCGGCGATTCGGCCTGCTCGCTGCCGCCGCGCTCGCTCTCGCCTGAGACGATCGCCGAGCTGGAGCGCCAGACCAAGGCGATGGCGCTCGCGCTCGATGTCGGCGGCCTGATGAACGTCCAGTACGCCATCAAGGACGGCGATATCTACGTGCTCGAAGTCAATCCGCGCGCCTCGCGCACGGTGCCCTTCGTCGCCAAGGTGATCGGTCAGCCGATCGCCAAGATCGCCGCCCGCATCATGGGCGGCGAAAGCCTCGCGAGCTTCAATCTGAAGCCGTCGAAGCTCGACCATGTCGGCGTCAAGGAAGCGGTCTTCCCCTTCGCGCGCTTCCCCGGTGTCGACGTCCTGCTCGGGCCGGAAATGCGCTCGACGGGCGAGGTCATCGGCCTCGACCGCTCCTTCGACACCGCCTTCGCCAAAAGCCAGCTCGGTGCCGGCTCGAAGGTTCCGGTCAAGGGCACGGTCTTCGTCTCGGTGCGCGACGAGGACAAGCCGCGCATCGTGCCGGCCGTCCGCATCCTCGCCGATCTCGGCTTCCGCATCCTCGCGACCGGCGGCACGCTGCGCCACCTGCAGGAGCAGGGCATCTCGGCCTCCAAGATCAACAAGGTGCTGGAAGGCCGCCCGCATGTCGTCGACGCGCTGAAGAACAGCGAGATCCAGCTCGTCTTCAACACCACCGAAGGGCCGCAGGCGCTCGCGGACTCCCGTGCACTCCGGCGCACGGCCCTCTTGCACAAGGTGCCCTATTATACCACCTTGGCCGGAGCGATCGCGGCGGCGGAGGGCATCAAGGCCTATTGCAGCGGCGATCTCGAAGTACGATCCTTGCAGTCGTATTTCGAACGCGCAGCCTGACGGGCCGCGCCGGGCGAATTCTATAGATTGAGCGGAAGCGCGGGAGCCGGCGGTCGATATGCCGCCGGCGAGCCGCGCTTTCGGAGCTTATGGGACGGAAGGTATGGAAAAGGTTCCGATGACCGCCGGCGGCTTCGCCGCCCTGGAGGCCGAGCTGAAGGACCGCCAGCAGGTCCAGCGCCAACGCATCATCACCGCGATCGCCGAGGCGCGCGCGCTGGGTGATCTCTCCGAGAACGCGGAATACCACGCGGCCAAGGAAGCGCAGTCGCTCAACGAAGGCCGGATCATGGAACTCGAATCGCTGATCGGCCGCGCCGACATCATCGACGTCTCCAAGCTCGGCGGCGACACGATCAAGTTCGGCGCCACCGTCAAGCTGATCGACGACGATACCGAGGAAGAGAAGAGCTACCAGATCGTCGGCGAGCCGGAATCGGACGTGAAATCTGGCAAGGTCTCGATCGGCTCGCCGATCGCCCGCGCGCTGATCGGCAAGAAGGTCGGCGATTCCGTCCAGGTCAACACGCCCGGCGGCGGCAAGTCCTACGAAGTCGTTAGCGTCGTCTTCCGGTAACGATGGCGTTAGGGCGCCGATGCAAATCGGCGCCGCCATCCCTAGATTGTCTTCGACCCCATCGGAGACGACGCCATGATCAATCGCCGCAGTTTCCTCAGCCTGACCCTCGCCGGCGCATCGCTTGCCCTGCTCCCGGCCGGTTTATCGCCCGTCCTCGCGCAAGGCGCGCCGATCGGCTCCGTCAGCGTCGTGTTTTCGCCGACGGTTCTGGAGGGCTGGGGCGACAATGTTGCCGTGGTCCGCAGTGAGCTGGAGCGGACGCTGGCCGAGATTCTCGGCCCCGGCTACCAGCGCGGCGCCGGCAACCGGCTGGTCGTCTCGGTCAGCAGCCTCTGGCTCGCGAGCGCGGCCGGCGGCAATGGCGGCGGTGGCGGCCGGCGCCACGGGGACGGCGGCGGCTCGGATAGCGACTATCTCGAAAGCACCGTCACGCTCTACGACCGCGCCGGCCGCGCTCTCGAAAGCTGGCCGATCCGCTCCACCGAGAACGGAAACGGCGTGCTCTGGACCCTGCCGGATGCCAGCACGCGGCGGCTTGCGGCATTGGCGCGCAACAACGCCTGGTGGATCAAGCACTACCTCGCCTAGTGCTCAGCGACCGCTTCGCGTTTGCCGGCGGCGTGCCAAATCAGCGCGTTCTCAGCCGAACGGCACGATCGGCTCGTCCTTGACCCGGTCGAGGGCGAGCGCGGTCCGGACATTGCGGACATTCGGCATCGCCGTGAGTTCCGCGACGAAGTCCTGGAAGGCCTTCAGGTCCGGCGCGACGCATTTCAGGGCGAAGTCGATATCGCCCGAGAGCGTCCAGCATTCGCGCACGGTCGGCCAGCCTCTCATGCGCTCCTGGAAGGCGACGAGGTCGGCCTCGGCCTGGCTCGCCAGATGCACGAAGGCGAAGCAGACCACTTCGAAGCCCAGCTTTCGCTCGTCGAGATCGGCATGGTAGCCGCGGATCAGGCCGGCCTCCTCCAGCGCGCGGACGCGCCGCAGGCAGGGCGGCGGCGAGATGCCGACGCGGCTGGCGAGCTCGACATTGGTCATGCGCCCATCGGCCTGGAGTTCGCGCAGGATGCGCAGGTCGATATCGTCGAGTTTGGCGCGCAACGAGTGTCCTCGCGTGAAGGTCGCGCTGGTGTAGACGGCGCGGCCAAGCGATACAAGGCGCATGCCACGAGCCCAGATAGCCATGCACGACAATCCGGAGCCGACCGTCTGGGTTCTGACCGACGGCAAAGCCGGCGACGAGTTGCAATGCCTCGGCGTGGCCGAACAGCTCGGCGTCGTCCCCGAAATCCGCCGGGTGAAGCCGCGCAAGCCCTGGGCCTGGTTGATGCCGCGCGGGCCGATCGACCCGCGCGAGGCGCCGGATCGGCCGGACAGCCCGCTCAAGCCGCCCTTCCCCGATATCGCCATCGCCTCGGGCCGGCGCGCCGTCGCCTATCTGCGCGCGCTGAAACAGGCCTCGAACGGCGCGACCTACACCGTCTTCCTCAAGGACCCGCGCACAGGCCCCGGCACCGCAGACCTGATCTGGGTCTCCGGGCATGACCGGTTGCGCGGCGACAACGTCGTGGTCACCACGACCTCGCCGCACCGGCTGACGCCCGAGAAGCTTGCCGCCGCCCGCGCCGCGCCGCCCTCGGGCATCGCCGGCTTGAACGCGCCGCGCGTGGCCGTTCTCGTCGGCGGCGACAGCCGGCATCACCGCTTCACCCCGGCCGATATCGAGCGCTTTGCCGGCCAGCTCGACGAACTCGCAGGGTCGGGCGCAAGCCTCATGGGCTCGCCCTCGCGGCGCACCTCGCCTGCATTGGGAGCAGCGGTTGCCGCCGTCTTCGCCCGGCATGGCGGCTGGTGGTGGGACGGCACCGGCGAGAATCCCTTTCTCGCCCTGCTCGCCAACGCCGATGCCGTTGTGGTCACCGCAGACTCGACCAACATGATCGGCGAGGCCGCGGCGGCGGGCAAACCCGTGCTGGTTTTCGAGCCGACCGGCGGCCATCCCAAGATCGCGGCATTGGTCGCGGCGCTGGAACGCGAGGGCGTTGTGTATCGCTTCTGTGGACGCCTTGAAGGCCAGCCTTACGAACCGATAGACTCAACGCCGATCATAGCCGATGCGATACGGCAAGGCTGGCTGCGCCATCGAGCGGCGCTGGGATTCACGCGCTCCTGAACCCGGCCGCTCTTGTTTCGGCGTTGCGCCGCCGTATTTGACGGATCGAGACTGCGGCTCCACGCCCGCAGGAGAGGAACTGAGACGATGGCCCATACCCATGCCCGCGTCATGATCGTCGGCTCCGGCCCGGCCGGCTACACCGCCGCGATCTACGCCGCCCGCGCCATGATGGAACCGGTGCTGATCTCCGGCATGCAGGCCGGCGGCCAGTTGATGATCACGACCGATGTCGAGAACTATCCGGGCTTCGCCGACGTCATCCAGGGCCCCTGGCTGATGGAGCAGATGCGCGCCCAGGCCGAGCACATGGGCACGAAGATGGTCTCCGACCATATCGCCCGCGTCGACCTCTCGCAGCGCCCGTTCCGGCTCTGGGGCGATGGCGGCGAAACCTATTCCTGCGATGCGTTGATCATCGCGACCGGCGCGCAGGCCAAGTGGCTGGGCTTGCCCTCCGAGCAGAGCTTCCAGGGCTTCGGCGTCTCGGCCTGCGCCACCTGCGACGGCTTCTTCTTCCGCAACAAGGAGGTCGCGGTCGTCGGCGGCGGCAATACCGCCGTCGAGGAGGCGCTCTACCTCGCCAATCTCGCCAGCAAGGTGACGCTCATCCATCGCCGCGACAGCCTGCGGGCCGAGCGCGTGATGCAGGAGCGCCTGTTCAAGCATCCGAAGATCGAGGTGGTCTGGGACACCGAGATCGCCGAGATCTGCGGCGGCACCACTCCGCCGAGCGTCACGCATCTGCGCCTGAAGAACCTCAAGACCGGTACTGAGAGCGAATTGAAGACCGATGGCGTCTTCATCGCCATCGGCCACAAGCCAGCGACGGAGCTCTTCGTCGGCCAGCTCGCCATGAACGAATCCGGCTATCTCGATGTCGAGGCCGGCACGACCCGGACCAATGTCGAGGGCGTCTTCGCCGCCGGCGACGTCACCGACGAGCATTATCGCCAGGCGGTGACCGCAGCCGGCCTGGGCTGCATGGCGGCACTGGACGCCGAGCGCTGGCTCGCAGCCAGCGCGCTGGACCGCCGCGAAGCCGCGGAATGAAGCGTTTGGCGCAACCCATCACTGACTCTGATGGGTTGCGTCACCAGATTCACGACGAATAACAGTGACTGTCTGCCACGCAGACATTGACGCACCACGCCTTTATCCCCCATCATGCAAAAAACGCATAGCGGGGGAAGCGCGGTGGATTGGGACCGCATTAGAATCTTTTATACGGTCGCGGAGTCAGGCAGCTTCACCAAAGCTGGCGATGTTCTCGGCTTGAGTCAATCGGCCGTCAGCCGGCAGATCGGGGCGCTCGAGCGGGAGCTGCGCGCGCCGCTGTTCCATCGGCATACGCGTGGCCTGATCCTCACCGAGCAGGGCGAATTGCTGTGGCGTGCCGCCCGCGAGATGACGCAGCGGCTGGAGCGCACCCGCTCGCAGCTCTCCGAGACGCGCGAGCACCCCTCGGGCGAGCTCAAGGTCACCGCGACCCGGGGTCTGGGCGGCCATTGGCTGACGCCGCGCCTCGCCGAGTTCATGGATCTCTATCCCGACATCAGGGTCGAGCTCATCCTCACCGACGAGGAACTCGACCTGTCGATGCGCGAGGCCGATATCGCGATCCGCCTGCGCCAGCCGCAGCAGCCGGACCTGATCCAGCGCAAGCTCTTCACGGTGCATTTCCACGTCTACGCGTCGCCGGCCTATGTGAAGCGCTTCGGCGAACCCAAGAGCTACGACGATCTCGACAACCACCGCATCCTCTCCTTCGGCGGCACCTCGCCCTCCTATCTGACGGCGGTGCACTGGCTCGGCACGATGGGGCGCGACCAGCGCAACCCGCGGCCGATCCACCTTGTCGTGAACAACATCACGGCGATGAAGCGGGCGGTCGATTCCGGGGCCGGCATCGCCGTGCTGCCGGATTACCTGATCGAGACCGGCTCCCCGCTCGTGCAGTTGATGCGCGAGACCGAGATGCCGCAGCTCGAGAGCTATCTGGTCTATCCCGAGGAAATGAAGTCGGTCGCCCGCGTCCAGGTCTTCCGCGACTTCCTGATCCAGAAGGCCCAGCGCTGGACCTACTGATCGCTCCAGATATGCATAAAGAATCGGGCGCCTCACGGCGCCCTTTTCGATTCTGGCAATTTTGTGACCAGACCGGCATCTCGCATGCGCCAAAATCGGACTGTTCGCCTGAAAACTGTTCAGCTGCGGACGAAAATCGGATTTGGGAAAGGCCTGCAACTTCCCCGCGCAGGCCCCATCCTGCAACGAACGCATATTTCTCAATCATTTAGGCTCAAATACACGCCATCTGCCCTTAGTTCATGCATGTGCCGCATGGCGGACCCAAGATATGTTGCATTGCAAAACGGCAGGTCATGGCCGATATTGTATTCACGGTTGTTCGGAACGGGCTCCGCAATCTCCTCCCGGCGTTGAGTTCGTTTCAGCCGTTCCCCTCTGAGATGTTTGGCTTTTGCCAGATGTTTCAAACTTACAAAGCCGGCTCCCTTCGGGGACGCCGGCTCTTTTTTGCCCGCGCGCGACGGCTCCCTTCGGGCTACCCCGTCTTCCCCAATGCCAGACAGAAAAGGCGCCGCCCGGAGGCGACGCCTTGATGCAAGCGCAGTGGCTGCTTCGATCAGGCGGCGAGCTTGCCGGCGATCTTCGCGAAATTGTCGATGAAGCCCTGCAGGAAGGCGCGAGTGGCCTCGTTGGTGACATTGTGCTGGACGTCGAGCAGATCGTCCTTGAAGGTCACGAAGACCTGGCCGCCGACGACGACACCGGCGAGATTGGTCAGGATCATGCGCAATTCGTTCTGCGAGACGGCGGTGCCGACGGCGCCGCCGCTGGTGCCGGTGACGGCAACGGTCTTGCCGGCCCAGGAATTCTTGCCATAGGGGCGCGAGGCCCAGTCGATGGCGTTCTTGAGCACGGCCGGGATCGAGCGATTATGCTCGGGCGTGACGATCAGGATCGCGTCGGCCGCCTCGATCTCGCGCTTCAGGCGCAGCGTCGACTCGGGCCGGTTCGGCTCCAGGTCCTGGTTGAACATCGGCAGGTCGTCGATCTGGACGAAGCTGGCGTCGAAGGCGCCCTCGCCCAGCTTCACCAGCGCCTGGGCCAGCTTGCGGTTGATCGATTCGCGGCGGTTGCTGCCCACGATGACGGCGAGCTTCAGTTTGGCCATGACGGTCCCCAGTGAGGGTGGAAAGGCCGGCACAGTAGAGGTCGCAGCCTCGACCGCGCAAGCCGCCGCGCTGCAAGAGCGACATTGCGCGATTTCAAGCTGCGCGGTGGACGAAGGGGTATTGAAGCCTGCCCATATTCCGCGGGAACCACGCGGGTCATCCCGGGCTTGACCCGGGATCCATGCCGGCGCGCTTCCGGTCGAGGTTCAGGCATGGATCCCGGATCTCCGCTTCGCTGCGTCCGGGATGACCTGCGCTTATGGAAATGTGGCTTCTCAATGCCGCCCCGGCCGTGCCGCCAGAGGCAACGCATCGAACAGGCTGGGCTCGGCGCTGGTGCGCGCCTTCTCGATAGTCAGGATGCGAAGCTTGATCTCGACGCCGCCCTCGGCCGAGAAGCCGCCGGTCTTGCCGCCCGCCGCCAACACGCGATGGCAGGGCACGATGATCGGCCAGGGGTTCTGGCCGAGCGCGACGCCGACCGCCCGCGCCGCGCCGGGATCGCCGATGCGCTGGGCAACCTCGCCATAGGTCAGGGTCTCGCCATGCGGGATGGCGAGCGCGACCTCGTAGACCTTGCGATTGAACGCGGAGACGCTCTCCAGCGCCACCGGCAGATGCGACAGGTCGCGCTTCTCGCCGTCGAACAGCGCGCGGATGCCGGTCACGGCCTCCGCGACGAAGCCTTCGGCCTCCGTCTCATCAGCCTCGGGAAACCGTCGCTCCAGGCGCTTGCGGGCTGCGGCCTCGTCGCGCTCGGGCAGTTGCGCGCCGATGAAGCGCTCGCCTTCCCAGACCACGGCGCAGGGGCCGATCGTGGTTTCGAACAGATGGAAATGTTGGTTGGCCATGCTCGACTCGTGTCGTTCCGGCTAGGGATGACATGAGGTCTATCACGGCGGCGGCAGGAGACGGCACCCGAAACCTGCCCAGACCGCCCTCACATGAAGAGGTTCTCGCTCTCCAACCCCTTGTAGAGCCCGGCGACCTGCTCGCCATAGCCGTTATAGATCAGCGTTGGGCGCCGGTCCCGCGAGCCCAGGATCTGCTCGCTTGCCTGGCTCCAGCGCGGATGCGGCACGGCCGGGTTCACATTGGCCCAGAAACCGTATTCCGAGGCCTGCAAGCCCTCCCAGAAGGTCTTCGGCCGCTCGGCGACGAAGCTGATCTTGCGGATCGATTTCACCGACTTGAAGCCGTATTTCCACGGCGTGATCAGGCGGATCGGCGCGCCGTGCTGGGTCGGCAGCGGCTTGCCGTAGATGCCGGTGACGAGCAAGGGAAGCTCGTTCGCCGCCTCCGCGAGGGTCAGCCCTTCCGTATAGGGCCAGGGATACCAGCGCTGGCTCTGCCCCGGCGCGACGCGCGGGTTCATGAAAGTCTCGAAGCGGATGTATTTCGCGCCCGAAAGCGGCTTCGCCAGCGCGACGAAGGATTTGAGCGGAATACCGGTCCACGGAACCGCCATCGCCCAGGCCTCGACGCAGCGGAAGCGATACAGGCGCTCCTCGATCGGCAGTTTGCGGATGAGGTCGTCGAAACCGATCTCGAAGGGCTTTTCGACGAGGCCCTCGACCTGGATGGTCCAGGGCCGCGTGGCGAGGCGCTTCGAGGCATCGACGATGTCCTTCGACATGCCGAACTCGTAGAAATTATTGTAGTTCGCCGCGTCGTCTTCCTTCGTCAGCGCCACGTCGAGCTTGTAGGCTTCGTTGCGCTTGGCCGGATAGAGATCGAGCGTGGGATCGGCTCCCTCGGCCATCGCACGGCCCGGTAACGCGGCTCCCGCGATCAACCCGGCGCCGGCAGTCATCAACTGACGGCGGTTGAGGAACACGCTCTCGGGCGTGGCCTGGCTTTCCGGCATTTCCCAGCCGGCAAGGCGCTTGATCAGCATGACGGACATACTCCGTTTTCGTTGGCGGTTGTTAGGCCACGAAAGCGGGGTCACGGCAATTCACGAGGGAGAGAGATATTCTTCGCCCGTCATGCTCGGGCTTGACCCGAGCATCTCTTTCCGAACTGAGCTGGTTTCCGAGATGGCCGGGTCAAGCCCGGCCATGACGGTTGACGATCAGCCCCGCGCTTCCAACGCCCCAATGATCGCTTGGCCCATCTCGCTGGTCGAGACCGCGTTGGCGCCGGGGGCCGCGATGTCCTTGGTGCGGGTGCCGGAGCCCAGCACGTCCGCGATCGCGCCTTCGAGACGGTCCGCCGCCTCGCCCGCGCCGAACGAATAGCGCAGCGCCATCGCAAACGAGCCGATCATCGCGATGGGGTTGGCGAGGCCCTTGCCGGCGATGTCCGGCGCCGAGCCGTGGACGGGCTCGTAGAGCGCCTTGCGCTTGCCCGTAGTCGGGTCCTCAGCGCCGAGCGAGGCCGAGGGCAGCATGCCGAGCGAGCCGGTCAGCATCGCCGCGACGTCCGAGAGGATGTCGCCGAACAGGTTGTCGCAGACGATGACGTCGTACTGCTTCGGCCAGCGCACGAGCTGCATGGCGCAGTTGTCGGCCAGCACATGCTCAAGCTCGACGTCCTTGTACTCGGCCGCATGCAGCGCGGTGACCGTCTGCTTCCAGAGCACGCCGGTCTTCATGACGTTGTGCTTCTCGGCCGAGGAGACCTTGTTGCGGCGGGTGCGCGCCAACTCGAAGGCGACGCGGGAGATGCGCTCGATCTCGCCGGTCGTGTAGAGCTGGGTATCGATGCCGCGCTTCTGGCCGTCCTCCAGCGTGACGATCTCCTTCGGCTCGCCGAAATAGACGCCGCCGGTGAGCTCGCGCACGATCAGGATGTCGAGGCCCTCGACGACCTCGGGCTTCAGCGAGGAGGCCGAGGCCAGCGCCGGATAGCAGATCGCGGGGCGCAGATTGGCGAACAGGCCGAGATCCTTGCGCAGGCGCAGCAGGCCGGCTTCCGGGCGATGCTGATAGGGCACGTCGGCCCATTTCGGCCCGCCGACGGCGCCGAACAGCACGGCGTCGGCGTCTTGCGCCAGCTTCATGTCGCCTTCGGAGATCGCCTGCTTATGCGCGTCATAGGCGGCACCGCCGACGAGGCCCTTCTCGATCTCGAAGGAGGCGAGGCCCTGCTTGCCGAACCAGGAGACGATCTGCTCGACCTGGCCCATCACCTCGGGGCCGATGCCGTCGCCGGGGAGCAGCAGGAGCTTGTGGGTCGCCATGGTCGTCGCCTCGCGCGCTAGATGTCGTCAGCTCGGCCGTTTTCCGGCCTCGCGGGGTGCTTAAGGTCGCAGCCCCGACGACGCAAGCGGCGGGCCTAAGAAGCCGGCGCATGGCAGGCCATGCACCGGCGCCGTGAGGCCGCTCAGGCCTTCTTTTCCATGTTCCAGAAGAACTGCGCCGGCGCGAGCACCATGCCGCTCAGGTTCCGGCGGAAGGCCATCGGCTGCTGGACGAGGCCGCAGGGAACATAGGGAACGACCTCGAAGCCGCGCTCCTCGATCTTGGCCGCGAGTTCCTTCTGCTTGGCCTCTTCCGGCGTGGCGATCCAGGCGTCCCGGAGCTCTTCGATCCGGGCGTCCTCGGGCCAGCCGAACCAGGCCGAGCCGCCATTGGCCCGCATCAGCGGGTGTAGCGCAGGATTGAGCGTATCGGCGCAGGACCACAGCGTATGGAACACCGACCAGCCGCCCTGGTCCGGCAGGCCGCGATTGGAACGGCGGCCGATGAAGCTCGCCCAGTCAGTCGCGACCAGTTCGGTATTGATGCCGAGCTTCTTGAAAAGATCCTCGGTGATCATGCACTGCTGATAGGCGATCGGCTGATCGGCCGGCGCGAGCAGGACGACCTTCTCGCCCTTGTAGCCGGCCTCCTTGAGCATGGCCTTGGCCTTGTCGAGATTGCCCGGCATGGCCGCAGCCCCGCCCGCTCCCGACGACATCGGCGAGCCCGGCGTGAAGAAGGTCTTGGCGCCGCTGTAGAACGCCTTGTCGCCGACGACGGCCTCCATGTAGTCGGTCTGGTTGACCGCGGCCATCACCGCCCGGCGGATCGCCGGATTGTTGAAGGGCGGCTGCAGCTGGTTGAACCGCATCAGCAGGAACAGGCCGAGCGGCACGTTCTCGATGACGATGTCCTTGTTGCCCTTCAGCATCGGGATCAGGTCGACGGGCGGCTGCTCGTACCAGTCGAGCTCTCCCTGCATCAGGGCGCCGGCGGCGGCCGCGGCCTCGGTCAGGGCGAGCCACTCGATGCGGTCGATCCGGGCGACCTTGCCGCCGGCGGCCCAGGAGGGCGCCTCCTCGCGCGGCTTGTATTTGGCGAAGCGCTCGTAGATCGCGTTCTGGCCGGGCACCCACTGCTTGTCCATGAAGCGCCACGGGCCGGAGCCGACAGCCTCCGTGATGTTCTTCATGTGGTCGGTCTGCGCGATGCGCTCCGGCATGATGAAGGGCACGTTCGACGACAGCTTGCCGAGCGCAGCCGTCATCATCGGGAACGGCTTCTTCAGGCGGATGCGGAAGTTGCGCTGGTCGACGACATCGTAAGCCTCGACGAAGGTGGCGAAGGTCTGGCCGAAGGCATCGCGCTTCGACCAGCGGGCGATCGAGGCGATGCAGTCCTGCGCGCGGACCGGCGTCTCGTCATGGAAGGCGAGCCCGTCGCGGAGACGGAAGGTCCAGCTCAACCCGTCCGGCGCGGTTTCCCAGGCCTCGACCATCTGCGGCTTGATCTGGAAATTCGCGTCGGTGGCGAAGAGCGTGTCGTAGATCAGGTAGCCGTGGTTGCGGATGACGTAGCTGGTGGCCGTGATCGGATCCAGCGAGGGCAAAGGCGTCGAAGGGTTGAAGCGCAGCGTCCCCGCCGCCCCCTGAGAAAAGGCCCGGTTGCCCATGAAGGCCGTCGCGGCAAGCGCCCCGGCTCCCTTGAGGACAGTGCGACGGCGGATCGACATGGCAAATCTCCCTCATTGTTAGGCAAATGCCCAAGGGGCACTCCCAAGCAAGGGATATACCAAGTGTCGGCAGCTTGTCGACAACTTGCCGTCAGGCGCTCGGCATGCGCGCCGTCACCTCGATCTCGACCTTCATCTCGGGCTTCAGCAGGCCGGCCACGACGTAGATTCCAGCCGCCGGCCTGATCTCGCGGAAGAACTCCCCGCAGACGCCCAGCACCGGCTCGCAATAGCTGCGATCGGTGACGAAATACTGCGCCCGCACGGCCTGCGACAGCGACGACCCCGCCTCCGCCAGCACCGCACTGATCGTGCGGAAGATGTTCCGCGCCTGCTCGGCCGGGTCTTCGGGCAGGATCATGGTGGCGTAGTCGTAGCCGGTCGTGCCGGAAACGAAGACGAGGTCGCCGTCGATCACGGCGCGCGAATAGCCGAAATTGCGCTCGAAGGGCGAGCCGGTGGAAAGCAGGCGGCGCATGGATTCTCCGAATGAAACACCGGTCATCCCGGGCGACCGAAGGGAGACCCGGGATCCATGCCGGACGGTTCAGGCATGGATCCCGGATCGGCGCCGCTCGCGCGGCTTGTCCGGGATGACCGAGCCTTTCATACGACAAGGTGGCGCGAGGCCACCCGTTTTCTGCGAGGCGATGCGCTTTGTCATTCTGGGGCAGGCAGCAGGCCTGAACCCGGAATCCACGACCGGGCGAGACCGCTCGGCCGTCGTCTCGAAGGAACAGTTCCAAGTGCCGCGCCCTGTCGTGGATTCCGGGTTCTTCGCTTTGCGAAGCCCCGGAATGACAAGAGGGAGGCGCCTTGCTGCAGAATCGATCGCTCGCCTAGACCCGCCCGCCCTTTAGCGCGCGCAGGACCTTCTCGCCCGGCCGGCCGGTCTGCTGCATGCCCAGCTTACCCTCGATCTCCTTGATCGCGGCGCGCGTCAGCGAACCGACGGCGCCGTCGGGCTCGCCTACATTGTAGCCGCGCGCGATCAGCAGGCGCTGAAGTTCGCGGCGCTGCTCGCGCGAGAGCGGCAAATCGTCGGTAGGCCAATCGCCCTGCACACCCGGCTTGCCGCGCAAGCGATCAGAGAGAAGCGAGATCGCGAGCGCATAGGAATCCGCGCCGTTATAGCTGTAGGCGGCGTCGTAGTTCTTGAAGACGAGGAAGGCCGGGCCGTTGCGCCCCGCCGGCATCAGCAGCCCCGCATTGCCAGAGCCGGTCAGCGCCGAGCCATCGAACTTGACGATACCCCGCGAAGCCCAGCTCGAAACCGGCTGCTTGGGATTGCGACCGGTCGGGCCGGAATAGCCGCCGGGAACGCGCACCTCGTAGCCCCAGGTCGCGCCGGTAACCCAGCCGGCCTTGGCCATGAAATTCGCGGTCGAATGCAGCGCGTCGGGGATCGAATCGACGAGGTCGCGCCGCCCGTCGCCGTCGCCGTCGACCGCGAGGCGCAGATAGGTCGAGGGGATGAACTGGGTGTGGCCGAAGGCGCCGGCCCAGGAGCCGAACAGCCGCTCGGGCCGGACATCGCCGCGCTGGATGATCTGCAGCGTCGCGATCAATTCGCCCTTGAAGAAGGCGTTGCGGCGCGGCGCCAGGCATGCCCCGGTCGAGAGCGCCTGGACCAGCGGCATCTTGCCCCGCGCCTTGCCGAAATCGCTCTCGACGCCCCAGACAGCGGCGATGGTGTGGCGGTCGACGCCGAAGCGCTGCTCGGCCGCGGCGAAGACGGAGGCGTATTGGCGCAGCATCGAGCGCCCCTCCGCCACCTTCTCCTCGTCGACCAGCGTGCCGAGATAGTCCCAGATCGGCGTCTTGAACTCCGGCTGGTTGTTCATAGCCTCGATGACCTTCATGTCCGGCTCGACGCCGGCCATGGCCCGGTCGAAGGTCGCCCCCGAGACGCCCTTGGCAGCAGCCTCCGACCGCAAGCCTGCAACGCAGGACTGGAAGCTGCCCTGCGCCGAAGCGGCGGAAGCGAGAAGGACGAGTGGCAAGGCCAGGTGAATAGCGCGCATGGTCTCCACCGATTCGGGACAGATTCCCCGACAAGCTAGGTCGCTGTGGTTAACGGAGGTTAACCGTCCAGAATGGCGGCACGAAGAAGCGAATTCCGCTATGGGGGAGCCAGCATCCCTCCCGCGATTCGCCCCCATGTCGCCAGCCGCCATCGAGCTCCTCGGCTTCGCCGCAGCCACCCTGACCAGCCTGTGCTGGCTGCCCCAGGCCTGGCGGACGATCCGCACCCGCGACACGCGCGCGATCTCCTTGTGGACGCAGGGGCTTTTCGCCGCGGGCACGGCGCTCTGGCTGAGTTACGGCGTCCAGATCGTCTCCTGGCCGGTCATCGCCGCCAATGCGCTGACGCTGGTGCTCGTCCTCGTGATCCTCGCCATGAAGCTGCGCTTCGGCTGACGGCCGCAACTGCCATGCGAAAGGCCCGTCATCTGCCGCCGCCGAACAGGTCGGCGCGAAAAAAGCTCCCGGCAGCCGGCGCTTTCTCCACGCCAAGATCTGTTCCACGCCAAGACCTGGGCGCAGCGCTTCACCTTCCTTCTCGATAGGACCTACTGACTTGCAAAAGACGGCACTGATTCTCTGCGGCCTCGTGCTCGCTCCCGCCGCGGCCCTGGCCGGCCCGACCTGCAGCCCGAGCAACGACACCGTTCGCATCCTCTCCGCGGCCTCGCCGAGCGCCGTCCATCGCAACTGGCAGGGCGGCAAGCAGGTCGGCTATGGCTGGTCGCTCCAGGTCGAGCGCAGCGCCCATGACGCCGCCGGCACCGAATATTATGTCGGCGATCTCTACGACCCCAATGGCAGCCTCGCCACCCGCAAGGTCTTCGTCATCGAGCGCGAATGGGATTGCGGGCCCTGATCGGCGTCTAGCGGGCGGGCTTCACCCGCAGAATCTTCCCATCGGCATCGTCGCTGAGCAGGTAGAGGAAGCCATCCGGCCCCTGGACGACATCGCGGATGCGCGCGCCGATATCGGTCAGCAGGCGCTCCTCGCCCGTCACCTTCTCGCCTTCGGTCGAGAGCCGGACCAGCATCTGTCCGGCGAGCGCGCCGACGAAGAACGAGTTTTTCCAGGCCGGCCAGACCGGCCCGGTATAGAAGGCGGCGCCGGACGGTGCGATCGACGGGTCCCAGTAGAACAGCGGCTGCTCCATCCCGGCCTTCGCCGTGCCCTCGCCGATCTTCGCGCCGGAATAATCGACGCCATAGGTGATGACCGGCCAGCCGTAATTCAGCCCGGCCTTGGGCGTGTTGACCTCGTCGCCGCCGCGCGCGCCGTGCTCCGCGGTCCAGAGCTGTCCGGTATCGGGATGCAGCGCGGCACCTTGGACATTCCGATGCCCGATCGACCAGATCTCCGGCGCCCAGCCGTCCTTCTTAGGATTGTCGGGAGGCGTGCCGCCATCCGGCCGGATGCGGATGATCTTGCCGAGATGATTGGCGGGATTCTGCGCCTGGTCACGCTGGGTGAAACGCTCGCCCACCGTGACGAAGAGCGCGCCCGTCCGGTCGAAGACGAGGCGCGAGCCGAAATGCAGGTTGGAATTGATCGCCGGCATCTGCCGGAAGATCACCTGGACAGCCGTCAGGGCCGTGTCCTGCTCATTGAGGCGCCCGCGCGCGACGCTGGTGCCGTTGCCGCCGCCGCGCGGCTCGGAAAAGGAGAGATAGACCAGGCGATTCTGCGCGAAACCGGGATCGAGCGCGATGCCGAGCAAACCGCCCTGCCCCCGCGCAGCCACGCTCGGCACCCCGCCGATCGGCCGTGAAAGCTTGCCGTCCGTCTCGACCAGCCGCAGCCGGCCGGGGCGTTCGGTGACCAGCATGCGCCCGTCCGGCAGGAAGGCGAGGCCCCACGGATTTTCCAACCCGCCGGCGACGGTCTCGACCGTCAGATCACCGGCGCTCGACGGGAAGCGCTTCTGGGCCGATGCCGGCAGCGCCGGGCCCGCAAGCGCCAGCACTGTTCCGAGAATTCCAACCCATCCCCACCGCAGCATGACGCTCTCCTCATTCCATCCGGCCCGGCCGGAGATTGAGGGGAACGCCGCCGATCGCCAAGCCATTGCGGCAAGCTCACGACGAAGTGAGACGAGTTGCCTCCTCAGCCCTCATCCTGAGGAGCGGCCGAAGACCGCGTCTCGAAGGATGGGCCAGCAGGCTCCCTCACTCCATGCAGCATCCTTCGAGACGCCGCATCGCGGCGCCTCAGGATCATCGCTATGAGGGAATTTGCGAGGCTTCCGAGCCTTACTCCGGCTTCACGCCGGCATCCGCGATGATCTGCTTCCAGGTCGCGATTTCCTGGGCGTGGTATGGCTTGAACGCCGCGGGATCGCGCACCTTGAGCGTAAAGCCGAGCTTCAGGATCGCCTCGCGCGTCTCGGGCTTGTTGAGCGAGGCGATGACCGCCTTGGAGAGCGTATCGAGCACGGCGTCCGGTGTCTTGACCGGGGCGAAGAAGGCGGCCCAGGAATCGGCGTCGGCATTGCTCACGCCCTGTTCGCGCAGCGTCGGGATATCCTTGGCGCGCGGATTGCGCTCGGGGCTGGCTAGAGCGAGCGCGCGCAGCGTGCCGGCATTGATCTGCTCCAGCACGCTCGGCAGCGTCGAGTTGGCGATATCGATGCGGCCGGCGATGATCTCCTGAACCAGAGGCGCGGCGCCGCGGAACGGCACATGCGTCATCTTGATGCCGGTGCGCTGCATGAACAGCTCCATGGCCAGATGCGAGCCGGAGCCGACGCCGGTCGAGCCGTAGTTCAGCTTGCCCGGATCGGCCTTGGCGAGCGCGATCAGCTCCTGGATGTTCTTGGCCGGCAGGTCCTTGCGGACCACGAAGGCGTGCTCGAAGGCGCCGACGCCGGCGAGCGGCGCGAAATCCTTGACCGCGTCGTAGCCCGGCTCCTTCAGCAGGAACATGTTGTTGCCATGCGTCTGGTTGTTGCCGAAGACGATGGTGTAGCCGTCCGGCGCCGCATGGGCGACGGCGCGGGTGCCGACGGCGCCGGAGGCGCCGGCCCGGTTGTCGACGACGACGTTCTGGCCGAAGGCGGCCGACATGTCCTGCGCGACGAAGCGCGCGATGGCATCGGTCGGGCCGCCCGCCGGATAGGGCACGACCAGCGTGACGACCTTGGTGGGGAAGCTCTGCGCCCGAACGATCGACGGCGCGAAGACGGCGCCGGCCATCAGGCCGAGCGTGGAACGGCGGGTCAACGACATGGACTTCCTCCCGGACGCCCGCCTGAATGGCAGGCCTGCTTTGCGGCGAGATTTACGGGCAAAGGCGCCATGCGTCCAGCGCCAGACATCCGCGTGGAAACAGTGCGTAATCTGCATGGGAAACAGAGGGAGGACAGACGATGGCGGTACGGATCGAGAGGCAGGGCAAGGTCGCGACGGTCGTTCACAGCCGGCCGGAAGCGCGCAATGCAATGGACCCCGACAGCGCCGATGCGCTGACCCGCGCGTTCCGCGAGCTCGACCGCGACGAAGACACGGCCGCGATCGTGTTCTGGGGCGAAGGAGGCGCCTTCTGCGCCGGCTGGGACCTGAAATACGCCCAGGCCTTCACCGATGCCGAGCGTTTCAAGAGCGAGATCGTCGACGGGCTCGCTTTTCCAGCGGCGGATGGCGCAACGCCCCGCGGGCCGATGGGTCCCTCGCGCCTCGCGATGAGCAAGCCTCTGATCGCCGCGATCGAAGGCCCGGCCGTCGCGGGCGGCATGGAACTCGCCCTCTGGTGCGATATCCGCGTGATGGCGGAGGATGCCTATTTCGGCGTCTATTGCCGGCGCTGGGGCATCCCGCTGATCGATGGCGGCACGGTGCGCCTGCCGCGCCTCGTCGGACAGGGCCGTGCGCTGGAGATCATCATGACCGGCCGCAAGGTCCCGGCCGACGAAGCGTTGCGCATCGGCCTCTGCGAAACGATCGCGCCCAAAGGCCAGGCTCGCGCTGCGGCCGAAGCGATGGCGCAGGAGATCGCGCGCTTCCCGCAGGGCGCCGTCCGGGCCGATCGCGCCAGCGCCATCGCCGGCCACGGGCTCAGCGTGGCCGAGGCTCTCAGGCAGGAATGGCAGCGCGGCGCCCATACCATCGCGACGGAAGGCGCGGCCGGCGCGGGCCGCTTCGCCGCGGGCAAGGGGCGTGGCGGCGACTTCTCGGAAATCTGAGCGTTCAGGGGCCGAAGCCCGCCCGCTTCAGGCGCTGGACCGCAACGTCGAGCGCCTGCAGGAAGGCCGAGCGGTCCTTCTGCGAGAACGGTTTCGGCCCGCCGCTGGCCGCGCCCATCGCGCGCAGGTCCTCCATCATGTCGCGCGTCGCCAGCGCCATGCCGATCGAGGCTTCGGTAAATGGCTTTCCGGTCGGCCCGATCACGTCGGCACCGGCCTTGATGCAGCGGTCGGCCAGGGGGATGTCGGCCGTGATCACGATTGCGCCACGCGAGACCCGCTCCGCGATCCAGTCGTCGGCCGCGTCGAAATTGCCGGGCACCGTCACGCGCTCGATCCAGGGCTCGCGCGGCACGTTAAGGAAGCTGTTGGCGACGACGAAGACATGCAGGCGGTGCCGGCCGGCGACGCGGTAGACCTCGTCTTTCACCGGGCAGGCGTCGGCGTCGACATAGACAGCGATGGGGCCAGCAGCATTCGTCATCGGGTCGGCTTCGCATGCTCCGGCCGCAAGGGCAAACCGCTCGCAATTCATGACGTTTCTGCCAGACATCAATCAGTTGCGCTTGCGATCATGGCCCGCGAGTCATAAACCTCGCCCGCGCCTTTTTTCGGCGCCCACCCTTCCGCCTCCCCGGAGATCAGTCCCATGGCCTTTCTTGCCGATGCCCTGAAGCGCGTGAAGCCGTCCGCGACCATCACGATCACGCAGAAGGCCCGCGACCTGAAAGCCCAGGGCAAGGACGTGATCTCGCTCTCCGTCGGCGAGCCCGATTTCGACACGCCGGACAATATCAAGGAAGCGGCGATCGCCGCGATCAAGCGCGGCGAGACCAAGTACACCCCGGTTTCCGGCATCCCGCAGCTGCGCGAGGCCGTCGCCCGCAAGTTCAAGCGCGAGAACGGCCTCGACTACAAGGCGAGCCAGACCATCGTCTCGACCGGCGGCAAGCACGTCATCTACAACGCCTTGCTCGCCACGCTGAACCCCGGCGACGAGGTCATCTGCGTCTCGCCCTACTGGGTTTCCTATCCCGAGATGGTCGCGCTTTGCGGGGGCACGCCGACCTTCGCCGAGACCTATCTCAGGAACGACTTCAAGCTGCAGCCCGAGGATCTCGAGAAGGCCATCACCCCCAAGACCAAGTGGGTGATCCTGAACTCGCCGTCGAACCCGTCGGGCGCCGCCTACAGCCATGCCGAGATGAAGAAGCTCACGGATGTGCTGATGCGCCATCCGCATGTCTGGATCCTGACCGACGACATGTACGAGCACCTCGTCTATGGCGACTTCCAGTTTGTCACCCCGGCGCAGGTCGAGCCCGCCCTCTATGAGCGCACGCTGACCATGAACGGCGTCTCGAAGTCCTATGCCATGACCGGCTGGCGCATCGGCTACGCCGCCGGTCCGCAGCAGCTGATCAACGCCATGGACCTCGTCCAGGGCCAGCAGACCTCGGGCACCTCGGCGATCTCGCAATGGGCCGCGGTCGAGGCGCTCGACGGCACGCAGGAGCATATCCCGGTCTTCAAGAAGGCGTTCGAGCGTCGCCGCGACCTCGTCGTCTCCATGCTGAACCAGACCCGCGGCCTGAAGTGCCCGGTGCCGGAAGGCGCGTTCTACGTCTATCCCGACTGCTCGGCCCTGATCGGCAAGACCCTGCCGAACGGCAAGACGATCGAGACCGACGAAGACCTCGTCATGGGCCTGCTGGAGATGGAAGCCGTCGCGGCCGTGCACGGCTCGTCCTTCGGCCTCGGCCCGAACTTCCGCATCTCCTACGCCACCTCGGACGAGAAGCTGGAAGAAGCCTGCCGCCGCATCCAGCGCTTCTGCGCCGAGCTGCGCTGAGCACGATGACCATGGGCGCCGCAACGCGCCGGATCGTTCTGGCCGGGGGCTTCATGCTCCCGGCCTCTTTCGTTTTCGGGCAAGCGGCGACAACGCTCTCGCCCCGCGAAGCCTATGAAGCCGCGCAAGCCAAGCGCATCCTGCTGATCGATATCCGCGGGGCGCAGGAATGGGCCGATACCGGCCTGCCGCAGGGCGCTCTCGGACTGGATGCCGACGCACCGGCCTTCGAGGTCAGGATCGCCGGGCTTCGCCTCGACAATCCCGGCAAGCGCATCGTCCTGATCGACCGGACCGGTGCGCAGGCGGTCGCCGTCGTACAGAAGCTCGCCGGACGTGGCTGGCGCGATCTCGCGGGCGTGCGGGGCGGTGTGCTCGGGCCCGGCGGCTGGCTGGCCGAGAAGCTGCCGGTGACGGCCTATCCGTAACCACCACCGTCATGCTCGGGCTTGACCCGAGCATCTCCTGCAGAAAGAGGCGCCTCCTCCTGCGAAGAGATTCTCGGGTCTGCGCTGCGCTCCGCCCGAGAATGACGGTCAGGCTCAGCCCTCGCCGCGCTCCTTCAACAAATCCGGCCTTCTCTCCCGCGTGATCCGCTCCGCCTCCGCCCGCCGCCATTTCGCGATGCGGGCATGGTCGCCTGAGAGCAGCGCCTCCGGCAGGCCCCTGCCCTCCCACTCGCGCGGGCGGGTATAATGCGGATATTCGAGCAAGCCGTTCTCGAAGCTCTCGTCCTCGCCGGACGCGACCTTGCCCATCACGCCGGGGATCAATCGCACGCAGGCATCGAGCAGCGTCAGCGCCGCCATCTCGCCGCCGGAGAGGATGTAGTCGCCGATCGAGACCTCGATCAGGTTGCGCCCTTCGATCACGCGCTCGTCGACACCCTCGAAGCGCCCGCAGACGATGACGAGGCCGGGCCCCTCAGCCCAGTCGCGCACCTGCTCCTGCTTGAGCGGCCGCCCGCGCGGCGACATCAGCAGGCGCGGTCTCGCATCATCCGCCGGCACGGCCGCATCGATCGCCGCCGCCAGCACGTCGCAGCGCAGCACCATCCCGGCGCCGCCGCCGGCCGGGTTGTCGTCGACATTGCGGTGGCGGCCGATGCCGTGCTCGCGGATCTGATGGGTATCGAGCGACCACAATCCCTTGCGCAGCCCCTCGCCCGCCAGCGAGATGCCGAGCGGCCCGGGAAACATCTCCGGATAGAGCGTCAGGATCGAGGCGCGGAAGGACATGGACAACCTTGGTGTCAGGCAATTGCTCCCGGTCTGTCATCCCGGGCGGAGCGAAGCGCAGACCCGGGATCCATGCCGGAACGGTTCAGGCATGGATCCCGGATCGGCGCCGCTAACGCGGCTTGTCCGGGATGACCCGCGGGTCGAAAAAGGCGAACTAACTAACTGAAGCGCAGCGCAGGCAGCCCGTCCAGCGCCGTGAAATCGCGAGCCGAGGCGATCAGGTTGTCATAGCCCGCGAAACCCTCGGGGCCGAGCATGGTGAGCAGTGCCACCGCCCGCATGCCGGCGCGGCGCGCCGCCTCGACGCCGAGCGGCGCATCCTCGAAGACGATGCAATCGGCGGGATCGACCTTCATCCGCTCGGCCGCGGCCAGGAACATGTCAGGATGCGGCTTGCCGCGAAAGCCCTGGCTCGGCGAGACGATCGTCGCGAAGCGCTGGCGCAGGCCGAGCGTGTCGAGCACCACCTCGATATTGGCCGGCGGCGCCGCCGTCCCGACGGCCATCGGCACGCCTGCCGCCTCGGCCCGCGCGATCAGGTCCAGGAAACCGGGCGTCGCAGTCACATGCGGCAGATAGGCCTCACGGTAGAGCGCTTCCTTGGCGTCGCTCATCGCGTCGAGCTCGGCCACGGCGGCTTCCGGGAAATAGGAGGAGATGATCTCGTTGCCGGCCATGCCGGCCGTGCGCGCCGCGAAGGTGCTGCGGTCGAAGGGCAGCTTGTTGCTGACGTGCCAGCTCTCCCAGGCATCGTCATGGAAGCGCATATTGTCGACGATGGTGCCGTCCATGTCGAAGATCAGCGCGCGGGCCGGCTTATGGCTTGTCATCGTCGGGCTCGAACAATCCCAAGGGCGGCTCGGCCTCGATCCGGCGCGCGGCGATGTCGATCCGCGGCGCGAAGGCCTTGGTGAAGGGCATCAGGACGTAGCGCCCGTCCGGCGTCTTGATATCGAGCAGATCGCCGGCGCCGTAATTCTCGACCATGGTGACGGTGCCGAGCACCGCGCCATCAGGCCCGACCACGCTGCAACCGATCAGATCGGCATGCAGGAACTCGTCCTCGTCCGCATCAGCCGAGAGCTTGTCGCGGGCGACGAACAGTTCCGTCCCGTTCAGCGCCTCGGCCTGCTCGCGCGTCGTCACGTCCTTGAGGCGGGCGACGACGACCTCCTTGGCCGGGCGGATATCGGTGATCTCGAAGCTGCGGCCCTTGCCATCGGTCAGCGGGCCGTAATCGGCGATCCCGAGGGGATCGCCGGTAAAGGTCTTGATCCTGACCTCGCCGCGCACGCCATGCGGCGCGCCGACGACACCGAGCAGGATGAGGTCGCTCATGTCCCCACTCCCGTCATTCCGGGACTTCGCGCCAGCGAAGAGCCCGGAATCCAGAACCGATGCCGAATCTCGGATGAACGCGACAGCCGCTCAGGTTTCCCTGCAACGACCTCCGGTTCTGGATTCCGGGCCCGCGGCTGCGCCGCGCCCCGGAATGACGGTGTGAGGATCAAACGGCTCACGCCTCGGCGGCTTCTTCGGCAGCCGGAGCAGCGGCCTTCTCGGCCTTCTTCTCAGCGCGCTCCTTGGCCTTCTCGCCGGGAACGGCCTTGTTCGGGTTGTTGCGGGCAGCGCGCTTGACGAGGCCGGCAGCGTCGAGGAAGCGCAGGACGCGATCGGTCGGCTGGGCGCCCTTGGCGAGCCAGGCCTGGACCTTCTCGGTGTCGAGCACGACGCGGTCGGCGGCGTCCTTGGCCTTCATCGGATCATAGGAGCCGATCTTCTCGATGAAGCGGCCATCGCGCGGCGAGCGCGAGTCGGCGACGACGATGCGATAGTACGGGCGCTTCTTGGCGCCGCCGCGGGTCAGGCGAATCTTGAGGGACATGGGTCTTCTCCGGTCAGGTTTGGTTTTGGTTCAGTGTTTCGCAGGCGTGGCGGCCGGGTGCCGGTAGATGCCGACCTCGGTGCCACGGATCACGAAGGGTTTCTCGAAGCGCGCGCCGAGACGCTCGGCGACGCGGATCGAGGGTCGGTTGTCGGGATGGACCAGGCTCATCAGCGTGGTCCATCCCAAGTCACGATAGGCATAGTCACGGGCGCGCAGCGCCGCCTCGGTCGCATAGCCGCGGCCATGCTCGCCTGCGAATAGGCTCCAGCCGATCTCCGGCTCGGGCCAGCCTTCCGGCGAGAGCAGGCCGCACCAGCCGACGAGGCGGCTGTCATCTTTCGCTTCCACCGCCCAGAGACCGTGGCCGCGCAGGGACCAATGACCGGCCATGCTGGACAGACGGCGCCAAGAATCTTCGCGGTTGCTGGCGCCGCCGACATAGCGCGTGAGCTCCTCGTTGCCGAAGAACTGCGCGAGCACGTCGAAATCGGCGACAGTCCAGCCGCGCAACCGCAACCGCTCTGTTTCCAGAACGGGAATCACTTCTTCTTGCCCCCGAACGGATTGCCCAGGCCGGGCAAGCCACCGCCGCCGAGGCCCGGCAGCTTCGGCATCATCCCGGCCGGCGGGGTGACGCCCTTCGGCAGGCCGGGGAAGCCGCCCGGCGGCATCGAGGGCAGGCCGCCGCCCGCGCCGAGCTGCTTCTGCAGTTCCGCAAGCTGGCCTGCGTCCATCTTCGAGGGATCGGGCATGCCGGCCGGCAGACCGCCGCCCATCCCGAACATCGAACCGAGCTTGCCGAGCATGCCGCCCTTTTGCTTGCTCATCATCTTCATGGCGTCGGCCATGCCGCGATGCATCTTGAGCAGCTTGTTGATCTGCTCGGCCGTGGTGCCGGAGCCGGCCGCGATGCGCTTCTTGCGGCTGTTCTTGAGCAGATCGGGGTTCTTGCGCTCGGCCGGCGTCATCGAGTCGATCGCGGCGATCATGCTCTTGAACATCTTGTCGCCGACGCCGGCATTGGCGAGCTGGGACTGCGCCTGCTTCATGCCGGGCAGCATGCCCATCACGCCGCCGATGCCGCCCATCTTCTCCATCTGCTGGAGCTGCGCGCGCATGTCGGAGAGGTCGAACTGGCCCTTGGCCATGCGCTGCGCGGTGGCCTGAGCCTGCGCGGCGTCGATCGTCTGCGCCGCCTTCTCGACGAGCGAGACGATGTCGCCCATGCCGAGGATGCGGTTGGCGACGCGCGAGGGATGGAATTCGTCGAGCTCGTCGACCTTTTCGCCGATACCGACCAGCTTGATCGGCTTGCCGGTGACCGCGCGCATCGAGAGCGCCGCGCCACCGCGCGAGTCGCCGTCCATGCGGGTCAGCACGATGCCGGTGAGGCCGACGCGGGCATCGAAGGCGCGCGCCGTGTTGACCGCGTCCTGGCCGGTCAGCGCGTCGGCGACGAGCAGCACTTCATGCGGGTTGGTCGCGGCCTTCACCTCGGCCACCTCGGCCATCAGCGTGTCGTCGAGCGTCACGCGGCCGGCGGTGTCGAGCATCACGACGTCGTAGCCGCCGAGACGGGCGGCCTCGACCGCTCGCTTGGCGATCTGCACGGCCGACTGGCCGGCGACGATCGGCAGCGTCTGCACGCCGACCTGGGTGCCGAGGATGGCGAGCTGTTCCATGGCGGCCGGGCGTCGCGTATCGAGCGACGCCATCAGCACCTTCTTCTTGTGGCGCTCGGTCAGGCGCTTGGCGATCTTCGCGGTCGAGGTGGTCTTACCCGAACCCTGCAGACCCACCATCAGGACCGGCACCGGCGGCACGGCATCGAAATTGATGCCCTCGCCCTCGCCGCCCAGCGTCTCGATCAGAACGTCGTTGACGATCTTGATGACCTGCTGGCCGGGCGTGACCGATTTCAGCACCTCGGCGCCGACGGCGCGCTCGCGCACCTTGTCGGTGAAGGACCGGACGACCTCGAGCGCGACGTCCGCCTCGAGCAGCGCGCGGCGAACCTCGCGGAGAGCCGCGTTGACGTCCTCCTCGGTCAGCGAACCCCTGCGGGTCAGCCCCGAGAGGATGCCGGAGAGCCTGTCGCTCAGCGTGCCGAACATGCGGACCTGCCTGCTTGCCTCAGAAGCCTTCAGCGCCAGAGCCTCATCGCCAAGCGGTTTCGCGCCCGAGGGCGCAATCGCGCTGTCGGGCGTTGACCTCCGGGCTCATGAAAGCGGCTTGCGCGGCCCGGTCGGCGGATGTGGTTTCGGCGATGTCGGCGAAACGGATGGGCGTCTTAAAGCGGAAGACTGTGGCGAAAGTCAAGTTTGACGGCGATTTGCGAGCCGGCAGAGCCTCTTGGCCGTCATGCTCGGGCCTGACCCGAGCATCTCCGGCCGAAAGAGGCTCCCATGCCTGACCGTTCAGAGTTTCTCGGGTCAAGCCCGAGAATGACGCCCTGTCTCGTTCCGGAGCGGCGTCCTTCCACTGCATGCGATTCAACCTCTACACGAAATTGTGAGTCTTGGCCGCAGAACGGCCCTGATCTGGCGGCATCGCTGCGCGCCCGATTCGCGAGACATGCCGGCCCATGAAACTGACAACCGCCTCGATCCTGCTGGCCCTCTCCGTCCTGCTGGCCGCCTGCGCCGGCGATCCAAGGCGCGAAGGCCCGCTCGATCCGCGCATGGTCGAGAAGGTCGCGGCTGTCACGCTCGATCCCGCCCAGGCCGGGCGCATCCTCAACGCCTATCGCGCCAGCCAGGGCCTCGGCCCCGTCCGGCCGGACCCGCGTTTGATGGCGATGGCACAGCGCCAGGCCGACGCGATGGTCAAGGCCAATGCGCTCTCGCATGACGCTGGAGGCAGCTTCGGCAGCCGCATCCACGCCGCCGGCATCGACAGCGCCCGGGCCGCGGAAAATCTCGGCGGCGGCTATTTCTCGGTCGAGGAAGCCTTCGACGGCTGGCGCAAGTCGCCGGGCCACGACACCAATCTGCGCATGAAGGAAGCGACCCGCTACGGCATCGCGCTCTCCAAGGATCCGCGCACCACATATCGCGTCTGGTGGGCGTTGGTGGTCGCCGCCGATCCCGAGCCGCGCGTGACCATGGGTTACGGTGACAGCCCGCCGCAGCCTCGTTAACCAGCGATATCCGTCACTCCTAGCGAGCGTTCAGATGTCCATTCGTTCTTTTATTCCCTTCGTCATTGCCGCCACCGCCTCTTTCGCCGCCATCGGCGCAGCTCAGGCCCAGCCCTGCGCCACCAATTTCACCTCATCGGGCGTACCGATGGTCTCGCAGATCACCTACCGGACCTGGGATCTCTCGAAGAAGGCTCCGGCCGCCGTCCTGCCCGCCATCGTCCGCGCGATCGAGGCCGACGGCGATTTCGGCGACATCCGGACGGACAAGGCGAGCGGCACGATCACCGCCATGCAGGAAGTCACCGGCTCCGGCCGCCCGCAGATCCTGAAAGTGACGGCACGCAAGCAGCCGACCGGCACGCGCATCGATATCGC
Organism: Allobosea sp. ASV33; assembly: GCF_016428755.1. Taxonomy (GTDB): domain Bacteria; phylum Pseudomonadota; class Alphaproteobacteria; order Rhizobiales; family Beijerinckiaceae; genus Allobosea. The sequence continues at coordinate 4,900 of NZ_JAELTI010000015.1, read as the reverse complement.
CTTCACCGTCCAGCCCGGCCAGATCGCGCCTGAAGACGCCGTTCGGAAGGGTCTCTGCGACTTCCTCAAGGGCACGCGCTGAGCCGGCTGAGCCGACCTCGATTCGGCTCTTTACAAACACCGGCTTCTGGTGATGGCTCTCGTCTTTAACGGAGCCATCACCACCATGACGTTCGAAGCCTGGATCGCCTTCACCGCCGCCACCGCCGTCCTCCTGGTCATTCCCGGGCCGACGATCCTCCTCGTCATCTCCTATGCGCTCGGCCAGGGCTGGCGCACGGCGTTCCCGATCGCGGTCGGCGTCGCGCTCGGCGATTTCACCGCGATGACGCTCTCCATGCTCGGCGTTGGCGCCCTGCTCGCCACCTCCGCCCTGGTCTTCACCGCGCTGAAATGGATCGGCGCGGCCTATCTGGTCTGGCTCGGCATCAAACTCTTCAGGGCCGGCGGCACGCTCGACGCCAAGCCGCGCGAGGACGCCGCCCCCGGCTGGAAGATGCTCGGCCATGCCTGGCTGGTGACCGCGCTGAACCCGAAGAGCATCACCTTCTTCGTCGCCTTCCTGCCCCAGTTCCTCGACACCAAGGGCGATTTCTGGACGCAGATGCTGATCTTCGAGGCGACCTTCATCACGCTCGCCTTCGCCAATGCCATGGGCTACGCGCTGATCGCTTCGCGAGCCCGCGCGGTGGTCGGCAATCCCCGTGCGATCGGGCTGTTCAACAAGGCCGGCGGCACGCTGCTGATCGGCGCCGGCGTCGCGACCGTCGCCATCCGCTCCGGCAGCAACTGACGCCCGTCATGTCGAGCAAGGACGACCGGACGCTCGGCTTCTATGCCGAGGAAGCCAGCGCCTATGCCGGCCGCGACCGGCTGGCAGAGCACAGCCGCATCGATCCCTTCGTGGCCGGGCTCAAGCCGGGCGCGCGGATTCTCGAACTCGGCTGCGGCGGCGGGCAGGACAGCGAGGAGATGCTGCGGCGCGGCTTCGACGTCGTGCCGACGGACGGCTCCCCGGAGCTGGCCCAACAGGCCGAGCTGCGGCTCGGCCGCCCGGTCGGCGTCCTGCTCTTCGAAGACCTGGAAGAGGTCGCTGCCTATGACGGCGTCTGGGCGCACGCTTGTCTCCTGCATGCACCCCGCCCCGCCTTGCCCGGCATCATCGACCGAATCCATCAGGCATTAAGGCCGGGCGGCATCTTCTATGCCAGCTTCAAAGCCGGCGGGGCGGAGGGACGCGACGGCCTCGGCCGCTATTTCAACTATCTCTCGGCCGGCGAATTGCGCACCGCCTTTGGCGACAGCGCTCGCTGGCAGCCCCTGACAATAGATGAGGACACCGGCTCCGGCTATGACCGCCAGCCGACACGCTGGCTTCACGCCCTGGCGATCAGATCGCCGAAGCCTTGACCAAACGCCGCGGCGGCCTACCTGTTCTGGACCATGACCCGCCGCAAGCTTCTCTCATTCGTCGGCCTCGGTGCCCTGCTGGCTTCGACCGGCGCCGCCTGGGCCGCGATCACCCGCTCGCGCAATCCCTATTACCAGGGACCCGTCAGCGACCATTTCAACGGGCTCGTCTTCAGCGACGGCCGCCCGGTGACCAAGGGACTCGCCGACGTGCTGCGCTGGCAGACCGGCAAGCGCGAGCGCGAGGCCTTCCCAGTCGCCTACCCCGCGCCGCCGCAGGACAAGCCCCCCGCCCGCGTCGAGGGCGCCCGGATCGTCCATCTCGGCCACGCCTCCTTCCTCTATCAGGTCGCCGGCCTCAATCTTCTGATCGACCCGGTCTATTCCGAGCGCGCCAGCCCCTTTTCCTTCATCGGCCCCAGGCGCGTGAACGCGCCGGGCGTCGCCTTCGCCGATCTGCCGAAGATCGACGCGGTGTTGGTCACGCATAACCACTACGACCATCTCGACATCGAGACGCTGGCGCTGCTGCATGCCAGAGACCAGCCGCGCATGATCATGCCGCTCGGCAATGACGCGATCGTCCGCGCCCGCATCCCCGATGCCCGCGCCGAGGCGCATGACTGGAACGACCGGCTCACGCTCTCGGACAAGGTCGGGGTGACGCTGGTGCCGAGCTATCACTGGTCGGCGCGCGGCGCCTTCGACCGGCGCATGGCGCTGTGGTGCTCCTACATCCTGGAAACGCCGGCCGCGAAGATCTTCCATATCGGCGATACCGGCTACCATGACGGCTCGCTCTATGCCGAGCTCGGCAGCAGGCATGGGCCCTTCGATCTCGCCGTGCTGCCGATCGGCGCCTACGAGCCGCGCTGGTTCATGTCGGACAACCACATGAACCCGGACGAGGCCGTGAAGGTCATGCTGGCGCTGCGCGCGCAGCAGGCGATCGGCCATCACTGGGGCACATTCCAGCTCACCGACGAGGGCGTCGAGCGCCCGCCCGAAGCGCTGAAGGTGGCGCTCGCCGAAGTCGGCCTGCCGGAAGAGCGCTTCAGGCCGATGCGGCCGGGCTTGAGCTGGAGCGTGTGAGCGAAATCCGCAACCGTCATTCTCGGGCGAAGCTAAGCGCAGACCCGAGAATCTCTTGAAAGCGAGGCGCAGGGAGCCTCGATCGTCATGAGATGCTCGGGTCAGGCCCGAGCATGACGCTCGCTACTTCGGCTGAACGTAGACGTTGATCTCGAGGTTCGGATCGCCGGGGTCCCGGAGGTCGCTGACGTATTCCTCGAGGAAGGCGTCCTTCACGGCGATGCTCTTGGCTTCGAGATAGGCCGTGATCGTCTCGTAAGTGGAATCGATATCATCGTAGGGCGCGACATGCAGGAAACGCAGCGCCCGCCCCGCCGGTGAGGCGCCAAGCCGGATGCCCGGACCGAAGGCAGGAACCTGCCCCCCGGCCGATGGCGCAACCGGCAACATGGCTTCGAAGCGGAAACCGTCATCCGTCGTCTCGACGAAGAGCGACAGGGGCCGGCCCGCGACCGGCAGGCCCGCCTTCTGCGCTTCCGCGCGCAGGATGTTGAAGCTTTCCGAGAGCTTCTGGAAACCCTGGTCCCAGGTCGCCTGCCCCGACAGCGCGAGAACGGGCTTGGCGACCAGCGCAACCTCGTCGATATCGCTGGAATCCCCGCGCTTGCCGGCGAGCGTCGCATTGGGATCGGGCACGCCGGTCTGCTGCTGGGCGGGTGGCGCGGGCAAGGGCTGTCCGGGAGGCGGCAGGGTCGGCGGCGGCTGCACCGGCTGCGGCTCGGCCGGTCCCGGCAAGGTCGGCGCGGGTTGCACAGGCTGCGGCACCACCGGATTCGGCGGTGGCGGCGCCGGCTGAACCGGCTGCGGCCCCGGCTGGGAATCCGGCACGGGCACGGGCGGCGTCTGCGCCGGTGCCGAGGGCATCTGTGCGGGACTGGCGCCGGGCGGCGGTGCAAGAGGTGCGGATTCGACCGTGGGCGGAGGCGCCACGCGCGTCTGAGCGAAGGCCATTCCGTTCGGCAGGCTCGCGAGGAGCGCCAGAACATAGCTCAGGGAATACTGCCGAGAATCACGCATCGTCACGGCCTTCGAGTTTCACGCGATTCGCGCCCTTGCGGCGCAACATAGAATGTCCACCTTCTCCTAGGGAACGGGGACGAGGGTGGCTTTTTCACGTCGCCTCCGCCATAGACCCCTTATTCATGGGACGTGTGACCAAATGAACGCTCTGGCCAATCGCCGGTTCCTGAAGATGAACGGGCTCGGCAACCAGATCACGGTGCTCGATCTGCGCGGCAGCAAGCATGTCGTCAGCGAAAACGAGGCTCGCGCCATCGCATCCGAGCCGCGCGCCCGCTTCGACCAGCTCATGGTCCTTCACGATGCGGCGACGCCCGGCACCGACGCCTTCGTGCGCATCTACAACACCGACGGCTCGGAAGCCGGCGCCTGCGGCAACGGCACGCGCTGCGTCGCCTGGGCGATGATCGCCGATCCGCAGATGGGCGATGCAGCCAAGACCCGGCTGGCGCTCCAGACCAAGGCCGGTCTGCTGCCGGCGGTGCGCGAGGGCGAAACGCTCTTCACCGTCGACATGGGTGCGCCGCGTCTCGCCTGGGACCAGATTCCCCTGGCCGAGCCCTTCGAGGACACCAGCCGCTTCGAGCTCCAGATCGGGCCGATCGACAACCCGATCTTGCACACGCCCTGCGCCGTCAACATGGGCAATCCGCACGCGGTCTTCTTCGTCACCGACCCCTATGCCTACAATCTCGAGCAGATCGGCCCGCTGCTCGAGAACCATCCGATCTTCCCCGATCGCGCCAATATCGAGCTCGCCGCGGTGAGGGCGCCCGATCATATCGTGCTGCGCGTCTGGGAGCGCGGTGCCGGCATCACCCAGGCCTGCGGCTCCGGCGCCTGCGCGGCGCTCGTCGCGGGGGTGCGCCGCGAGCTCACTGCCCGCAAGGCCACCGTCAGCCTGCCCGGCGGCGATCTCGCCATCGAATGGCGCGAGCGCGACGGCCGTGTCCTGATGACAGGCCCAGTCGAATTCGAATGGGAAGGCACGCTCGACCCGGCGTTGTTTTCGAGCGCGGCCTGAGGGCCGGACATCATGACGCTGGAAGTCGTCACCTTCGGCTGCCGCCTCAACATCGTCGAGAGCGAGGCGCTGAGGCTCAAGGCGGAAGCGGCCGGGCTGAAACACGCCGCGATCGTCAATTCCTGTGCGGTCACGGCCGAGGCGACCCGGCAGGCGCGGCAGGCCCTGCGCCGCCTCAAGCGCGAACAGCCGGACAGGCCCGTCATCGTCACCGGTTGCGCCGCGCAGATCGAGCCCGCCCGTTTCGCCGAGATGCCCGAGGTCGACCGCGTCCTCGGCAATGACGAGAAGCTGCGGCCTGAGAACTGGGCTGCGCTCGCACGCTCCAACAGCCTCGGCCATCCCGACACGACG
>NZ_JAELTI010000159.1 GCF_016428755.1 Allobosea sp. ASV33 | reverse complement strand
CAATCACCGCATCAAGACCTATCCCAAGCCCTATGTCGCGCTGATCGACGGCATCGTCATGGGTGGCGGCGTCGGCATCTCCCTGCATGGCAGCCACCGCATCGCCGGCGACCGCTATCTCTTCGCCATGCCGGAAGTCGGCATCGGCTTCTTTCCCGATGTCGGCGCGACCTATGCCTTGCCGCGTCTCGAAGGCGGCTTCGGCGGCTTCCTCGCGCTCACCGGCGAACGGGTCGGCGCTGCCGATGCGCTGGCGGCTGGCCTAGCGACCCATGGCGTGCCGAGCGAGCGCATGGCGGAACTCGCCGACGCGCTGACGAAGCCCGGCTCGCTCGACGACATCCTCGCGGGTTTCACCTTGGACAACGGCCCCGGCCCCTTGCATGCCGAAAGGGCGGTGATGGCCGAGGCTTTCACGGCGGGGACCCTGCCGGACGTGATCGCGCGCCTGCGCCAGGCTGCGGAAAAGGGCAGCGCCTTCGCCGGCAAGCTGCTCCAGACCATCGCGGTGAAGTCGCCGACCAGCGTCGCCATCGCCTTCGAGCAGATGCGGCGTGGCGTCGCCCTCGATTTCGCCGAGGCGATGCGCACGGAATACCGCATCGTCTCGCGCATCGCGCGGGGGCATGACTTCTATGAAGGCGTGCGCGCCGTGGTGATCGACAAGGATCAGGCGCCGCGGTGGCAGCCGGCGACGCTGGATGAGGTCGAGCAGGCCGATATCGACGCCTATTTCGCGCCGCTCGGCACCGGCGAACTGAAGCTGGAGGGCTGAGCTTGGGTCTGGGCGGAGACGGCGAGGCCCTGCGCGGCGCCCGGACGGGCGAGGACGAAGGCAAGCAGGCGAACCGCTGGCGGGTCGTCCTCGTCTGGTTCCTGCGCCTGCTCTCGGCCTTCTGGCTCGCCAAGGGGCTGACGGCCTGGATGGTGATCTTCGGCCTGCCCGGCAATCCGCAGCCGCCCTTCGAGAATCGCCTGCTCAGCTATCAGGCGATCATCGTCTATTTCGCGGTCATCGATCTCGTGGCCGCCGTCGGGCTTTGGCTGACCTCGACCTGGGGCGGCGTGCTCTGGCTGCTGGCCGCGATCAGCCAGATGCTGCTGAGCTTCCTCTTCCCGCGCTTCGTGCCGATGACGACCTGGCTCGTCGGCCTCTATATCGGGCTGATCGCGGTCTATTTCCTGGCGACCTGGGCGGCCGAGAACGAGGCCGAGTAGCGGGTTCCCGCGGCGACCTGTTCGCACGCCCGACCCTTCGATTGCCCCGAGTCATGGTAAGAATCGCTTTAGCTTAAGCGTTTCTGGCTTCACCTACGATTCACCCAAAGGGGTAAATCCCTGATTCATCCTGATATTTAAACTCGTTTTCATCCGAGCCATCATATGGTGTGTTTCAGAAGCGGACCGGGAAACAAATCCTGGCCGACACACAACAGGCGGGATATACCATGAAAGCGAGCGTCAAGACTTCTGATGTTGCCAAGACGAGCGATGCAGAACTCAACGTGAAGCCTCTTTATCTTGAGTCCCTCACGCTGGTGGAGCGTCTGCATCGCCGTCTGCTCGACGTCATCAAGGACGAGTTCGAGCGTCGTGGCCGGGATGACGTCAACAGCGTGCAGGCCCTGCTGCTCTACAATATCGGCGATGCCGAGCTGTCGGCCAGCGAGCTGCGCACCCGCGGCTACTATCTCGGCTCGAACGTCTCCTACAACGTCAAGAAGCTGGTCGAGCTCGGCTATCTCCACCATGCCCGGTCGCGCATCGACCGCCGCTCGGTGCGGATCAGCCTCACCGAGAAGGGCGCTGCCGTGCACGATATCGTGAAGGGCGTCTACGACAAGCATGTCCGCACGGTCGAGCAGATCGGCGGCATCGCTGCCGACGATTTCGAGCGGATGAACAACGCCCTGCTGCGCCTCGAGCGCTTCTGGACCGACCAGATCCGCTACAAGCTCTGAGATATCGGCCGGTTTCCGGCATTCGAATGCTGCCCGCCTGGCAGGGGCACGACAGGGACGTCATCCCGTCGTGCCCATACGGCCTGGTCGAGCTGCGGCCTCGACTGTGGTTTTGCTGCCATGCACGCAGCAAAACGCCGGCATGCCCTAAATTCGCCTCTGTCATCACGCCTCGTTAACTGTGCTAGGACACCGTCGATCGCCGATAGGTCGTCCGACGCGCCATTGGTTGTCAGCGTCGCCCCTGCAGGCGACGTTTTCTTGTGGCCTGTGTGCTCGCGTGAAGTCTTGAAGAGGGAAGAGATGTCGCAATTGAGCCTGACCCGCCGCGAAACCGTGCTGGCTTTGCTTTCGGGCGTCGCCACGGCTGCCGCTGCACCGGCGCTCGCCCAGCAGGCCGAGTGGCGCCAGAGCTACGATGCCGGCGCCCGCAACGCCGTGGCGCGGTCCTCGACCCCGATGCTGTCGGCCGAGGCGCTGCAGGCGACCGAGCAGGCGATCGTGGCTTATCGCGACCTCGCCGCGCGTGGCGGCTGGCCCCAGGTTCAGTTGCCTGATCGCATGAGCGTCGGCGCCAAGGGACCGGGCGTTGTGGCTCTGCGCCGCCGCCTGATCGTCACCGGCGATCTCGATGCCGCGGCCGGCGAAAGCAGCATCTACGATTCCTATGTCGAGGCGGGCGTACGCCGCTTCCAGTCCCGCGTCGGCCTGTCGACCACCGGCTCGATCAACCGCGCCACCGTCGCCGCCCTCAACGTGCCGATCGATCGCCGCATCCGCCAGCTCGAGACCAATGTCGTCCGGCTGCGCAGCTGGTCCGGCAATCTCGGCGGCCGCTATGTCGTCGCCAATATCCCGGCCGCGATGGTCGAGACCGTCGAGAACGGCCATGTCGCGACGCGCCATGCCGCCGGCGTCGGCAAGATCGATCGCCAGTCGCCGCTGCTGCAGACGAAGATCCCCGAGGTCAATTTCAACCCGACCTGGACGGTTCCCGCTTCGATCATCAAGAAGGACCTCATCCCGAAAATGAGGAAGGAGCCGGGTTACCTCACCGAGAACAAGATCCGCATCATCTCGCCCAGCGGCGGCGAGATCTCGCCGGCCAGCGTCAACTGGAATTCCGACGAGGCGACGCGCTATACCTTCCGGCAGGATCCGGGCGGCGACTTCAATTCGCTCGGCTTCGTGCGGATCAATATCCCGAGCCCGCACGGCGTCTACATGCACGACACCCCGTCGAAGGGCATCTTCGGCGACGATTACCGTTTCGTTTCCTCGGGCTGCATGCGCGTCCAGAACGTGCGCGACTATGTCGCCTGGCTCCTGAAGAACACGCCCGGCTGGGACCGCGCCAAGATCGACGAGACCATTCAGTCCGGTCAGCGCGTCAATGCCCGCATCGCCGATCCGGTTGCGTGCTACTGGGTCTATATCACCGCCTGGGCCACGCCCGATGGCGGCGTGCAGTTCCGCGACGACATCTACAACAAGGACGGCCTTGGGCCGGAGCCCGTTGCCGCGCTGCAGGGCGATCAGGACATCTGACGCTCCCGCTTCACGCGCGTATCGACAAAGCCCATCGGTTTCCGGTGGGCTTTTTCATGGGCGAAGCCTCCCGGATGCCGTGTGTCAGGCTTCAGCGCGTCAGCCAGGACGGCATGACATAACCCACGCAGCGCGCCTCTCCGCGGCCCGGATTCAGCACTTCGAAGGCCGGGACAGGGCAGTTGTTCCCGGGAGCGGGGTTGTTGAGCTGAACCATGTGGCGCGGGCCACCGTACACGCGGCGGAGTATGGTCGTATGTCCGCCCGGGTAGTGCTGGCTGGTGATCTGCCACCCCTGGGCCGCCGCATCCTGGCTCATCATCGGCATGGACAAGGCGATCGCGCTCGCACCGCCGAGAAAGACCTTCCTGACCTGGGCCGAGAGCGGCGCGGCCGAAGCCGGAACACGGCTCGCGTGCTGTTTTGAGGCGTTCTGTGTCATTGAGAGGCATCCAGTGTTGCGCTAGGTCACACGCAGCAAGCCGCAAGCCATAAATTGTTAACCATAAAGGCGGCGACGTCGCGATCGCTGTTCCCGCCGCCGCCTTTCGGCTCCTTCGATATCGGGCCGGGACGATCAGCCTGTTTCGCGGAAGAGGCCGGCGAGGCGCGCCAGCACGGCCGCCAGAGCCATGATCCCGAGCAGGCAGGCGGTATCGCGAAACAGCGCGCCGTAGCCGTAAGCCGCGATCAGCGGGGTGCTGGCCAGCGGCGAACAGAACTGGCCGATGAAGATCGAGGCGGTCAGGATGCCGCCCGCCAAGCCTCGGGAGCGCCGAGGTGCCAGATCGAGCGCCATGGCGACGAAGCTCGGCGAAACCAGCGCATAGCCGGCGCCAATCAGCAACGCTGCTGCAAGCAGCGGCGGGGTCGATGCCGCGCCGGACAGGAGCAGGAAGCCGAGCGCCATCGCGCCATAGCCCGCCGCGAAAATGCCCGCCGAGCCGATCGACCGCTGGATGCGCCGGTAGAGCAGGGCGCAGCCACCCCCCGAGATCATCAGCAGGCCGAGGACCGTCCCGGTCATCACCGCGCTCTCGTAGCCTCGGGCCTCCAGGAAGAACGAGATCTGCGTCGGCATGAGAAAAAAGATCATGTTCGTGAGGCCCTGGAGAAGGACCAGCGCGGCGAGCAGGCTGCGCCAGGACGCATGCCCCTCCTGGCCTTTCGCCGACGCGGCGCCGGCAAGGGCCGAGATGCGCGGCGGCTCGACGATCGCCAGCCAGATCAGCGGCAGGGCGAAAGCGGCAAGCCCATAGATCGCGAAGGGCAGGCGAGGCGACAGGGCGGCGACCCAGCCGGCCAGCGAGATGAAGACAAGCCCGCCGAAATTCCGCGCCGAAATCTGTAGGCCGGTGAGCGTGTTGCGGTCGTCTCCGGTGAAATAATCGCCGACCAGCGCGGTCTGAGCCGTCATGATCAGGGCGACGGCGATGCCGAGCACGAGGCGGCTCGCGAAGATCGACGGCAGGTCGGGCAGGATGAGCCCGGCGCAGCCTGCCATCACGAACAGCACGACGCCGGCCAGCAGCATGAGGCGCCGGCCGATGCGGTCGGCGGCGAAACCTGCGAGCGGCGCGAACAGGGCGACGCCGAGCGAGGGCGCCGGCACCAGAAGCCGCGTCAGCAGCGCGGCGTTCGGGTCCTCAGTGAACAGGCGCTCGATGCCCGGCAGCGCCGGGCTGATCGTCGCGTTCGCCATCGTGGTCAGCGATGCCGCCACCAGGAGCGCGATGGCGCGCGGCTCCTGCCAGATCGGCCTTTCTCTCGTTGCAGCAATGCTTTCCATGATTTTTCCTCTTGCCGAATTGATCCGTTCGGCAGAGCCTACGAATTCAAGTCGACTTGAGGTCAAGCATGCCGTTGCTGGATATCGGAGAGGTTTCGGAACGCTCCGGCGTGCCGGCCTCCGCCCTGCGCTATTACGAGGAGATCGGCCTCATCCGCTCGGAGGCGCGGCGCGGGTTGCGGCGGCAATACGACCCCGATGTCCTGCTCAGGCTGTCGCTGATCGGGCTCGGCAAGACCGCCGGCTTCTCGCTGGACGAGATTGCCGCGATGTTCGGCGCGGACGGGCAGCCCAATATTCCCCGCGAGCAGTTGCGCGCGCGGGCCGACGCGTTGCAGCGGCAGATGATCGGGCTCAGGACACTGCGCGATGCGCTGCGCCATGTCGCCGATTGCCGCGCACCGACTCACCTGGAATGTCCGGCTTTCCGGGCACTGCTGAAGACGGCTTCGCGCCGGCCGCTCGCCTACACGCCGTCCCGCCCGGAGCCGGAGAAGAAATTGCTGCCGAAGCGCCGAAAACCGGGCGGTTGACGACGCAGCGGCGTCGCTGTCGCCGCATGGTCATCTATCGCTTGGACAGCCCCCCGCCGCATGATAGGGGAGCCGCGACGAAGCCGGGCGCTCACCGGCCGTTGAACTTCAGGAGCCGGACATGACCGACGCCGCGCTGAACAAGCACCTCTCGAACTCCTTCTTCGGCGCTTCGCTGCATGATGCCGATCCCGAGATCGCCCGCGCGATCGACCTGGAGCTCGGTCGCCAGCGCGACGAGATCGAGCTGATCGCCTCCGAGAACATCGTCTCGCGCGCCGTGCTCGAGGCGCAGGGCTCGGTGATGACCAATAAATATGCCGAGGGTTATCCGGGCCGGCGCTATTATGGCGGTTGCCAGTTCGTCGACATCGCCGAGAAGCTCGCGATCGAGCGCGCCACGCGGCTCTTCGGCTGCGCTTACGCCAATGTTCAGCCGAACTCCGGCAGCCAGGCCAACCAGGGCGTCTTCATGGCCCTGATGCAGCCCGGCGACACCTTCATGGGCCTCGATCTCGCCGCCGGCGGTCACCTGACTCATGGCGCGCCGGTCAACCAGTCCGGCAAGTGGTTCAACGTCGTCTCCTACGGCGTCTGCGTCGTCGACCAGATGATCGACTACGACGCGATGGAGCGTCTCGCCGTCGAGCACAAGCCGAAGGTCATCGTCGCGGGCGGCTCGGCCTATGCCCGTCATTGGGACTTCGCCCGCTTCCGCGAGATCGCCGACAAGGTCGGCGCCTATTTCATGGTCGACATCGCCCATTTCGCCGGGCTGGTCGCCGGTGGCGCGCATCCTTCGCCGTTCCCGCATGCCCATGTCGTCACCACCACGACGCACAAGACGCTGCGCGGCCCGCGCGGCGGCATGATCCTGACCAATGACGAGGCGATCGCGAAGAAGGTCAATTCGGCGATCTTCCCCGGCATCCAGGGCGGCCCGCTGATGCATGTCATCGCCGCCAAGGCGGTCTCCTTCCACGAGGCGCTGCAGCCGGAGTTCAAGACCTACGCCCACGCCGTCGTCGCCAACGCCAAGGCGCTGGCCGAGACGCTGAAGTCCAGGGGTTTCGACCTCGTCACCGGCGGCACCGACAACCACCTGATGCTGGTCGACCTGCGCTCGAAGAAGCTGACCGGCAAGGCCGCGGAAGCCGCGCTCGGCCGCGCCCACATCACCTGCAACAAGAACGGCATTCCCTTCGACCCCGAGAAGCCGATGACCACCTCGGGCATCCGTCTCGGCACCCCTGCGGCGACCTCGCGCGGCTTCGGCATCGCCGAGTTCAAGCAGGTCGGCGAATTGATCGCCGAGGTGCTGGACGGCCTCTCAGCTCATGGCGAAGAAGGCAATGCCGCCGTCGAGCAGGCCGTCTCCGCCAAGGTCAAGGCGCTGACGGCGCGCTTCCCGATCTACTGAGAACCTGACCGCTTTCACGCGGAAACACGCCGTCATTCCGGGCTTGACCCTGTCTCTTATACACATCT
>NZ_JAELTI010000158.1 GCF_016428755.1 Allobosea sp. ASV33 | reverse complement strand
GCCCTTGAGCCCGACCTCGTGAATGAGAGCGCCGGCATGCAGCGCGCCGCCGCCGCCGAACGGCATCGCCATGAACCGCGCCGGATCATGGCCGCGTTCGATCGAGACGAGGCGGATCGCGCCGGCCATCCGCGCATTGGCGATCTTCACGATCGCTTCCGCCGCCGCCATCACGTCGAGGCCGAGCGGTTCGGCGATCTCCTTCCGGATCGCGGCCTTGGCGGCTTCGACATCGAGCCGCTGCAGCGTGCCCAGCGGCTTCGAGCCGTCGATGCGGCCGAGCACGAGGTTGGCATCGGTCAGCGTGGGCCGCGTGTTGCCCTGGCCGTAGCAGACCGGGCCGGGCCGGGAGCCCGCGCTCTCGGGGCCGACTTCCAGCAGGCCGCCGGCATCGACGCGGGCGATCGAGCCGCCGCCGGCGCCGATCGTCGTGATCTCGATCATCGGCGTGCGGATGACCATGCCGAAATCGATCGTCGTCTGGGCCGCCAGCGCAGCCTGCCCGCCGGCGATCAGCGAGACGTCGAAGGAGGTGCCGCCGAGGTCGCCGGTGATGATGTCGGGGTGGCCGGCGGCGCGGGCGACAGCCGCCGCCGCGATCACGCCCGCAGCCGGGCCAGACAGGGCCGTGCGAACCGGCAGGCGCCTCGCGGTCGCGGTCGACATCACGCCGCCATTGCTCTGCACGATATGGAAGCGGCCGGTGAACCCGTCGGCTGCCAGCGCATCTTCGAGCCGGCCGAGATAGGAGCCTACGACCGGCTGCAGCGTCGCGTTCAGCGCCGTGGTCGAGGCGCGCTCGAACTCGCGGATTTCCGGCAGGATCGCCGAGGAGCAGGCGATGTGCTCGTTCGGCCAGACCTCGCGGGCCGCTTCCAATGCGTCGCGCTCGTTCTGCGGGTTGGCATAGGCATTGATGAAGATGATCGCCAGCGCCTCGCAGCCCTTGGCGAGCAAGGCACCGGCGGCCTTGCGCACGGCCTCGCGGTCGACCGCGGTGCGGATCGTGCCGTCCGCCAGCGTGCGCTCGGGCACTTCGAGCCGGCAGTCGCGCGAGGCGGACGGCGTGAAATCGCCCCACAGCCCCCAGGTCTGGCGCCGGTCGCGGCGGCGCATCTCCAGCGCGTCGCGGAAGCCCGGCGTGGTGATGACGCCGATCTTCGCGCCCTTGTGCTCCAGCAGCGCATTGGTGCCGACCGTGGTGCCGTGGACGATCGAGGCGAGCGCCGCAACCGGGCCGAAGGTGGTGAGCCCCGCGATGAAGCCCTTTGCCTCATCGCCGCGCTGGGAGGGGACCTTGGCGGTACGGAAGCGCTTGCCCGCCTCGTCGAACCAGAACAGGTCTGTGAAGGTGCCGCCGACATCGACGCCGACGACGGCTTTGGCAGAGGAAGTCGTCATCAGCCGATCTCGATGTCCAGCTTGTAGGTCTCGCGCGCCGCCTCGGCGCTGATATAGCCGTTGGCGACATCGCGCCGCACGGCCTCGCGATCGCGCTCTGCGGGAGCGCCGTAACCGCCGCCGCCCGGGCTTTCGAGGCGCACGCGCTGGCCCTTGGCGATATGGATGTCAGCGATCTTGGTCACGAGCGGGGGAGATTTCGGCCCGTCATCGGTGTCGTAGACGAAGCGGTTCATGGCGGCCGCGCCGCCGCCGGCCACGCCGAAGGGCGGGAACTTGCCGCGCTCGCCGAGCAGGAAGACGTCGGCGCCGCTCTCGCTCAGCGCCTCGATCTCGTAGATCGCGCCGCAGCCGCCGCGATGGCGGCCGGCCCCGCCCGAGTCGGGTCTGAGAGCCCATTGGGTGAACATCACCGGATAGGCGGCTTCCAGGATTTCGGCCGGGGGAATCGTCGCGGTCGAGATCGGGTTGTTGCCGTGGTTGAGGCCGTCGCCTTCCGGATTGCCGCCCAGCCCGCCGCCGAAGAAGGAGAACATCACGAAGCGCGAACCGTCGTCGCGGTGGCCTGCGAGCGAGAGCGCGTTGATCGTCGCATAGGGCGAGCCGTTGGCGCGCTCGGGCGCGATCTGCGCGAAGACGCCGAACACCGTGTCGATGACGCGCAGGATCGTCTCGGTGTAGCCCCCGACGGGCTTGGGCGCGGTGACGCCGAGCAGCGTCGTCCCGGGGATGACGAAGGTGATCGGCTTCAGCACGCCGGCATTGGCCGGCACATGCGGGAAGATGTGCTTCAGCGCGACATAGCAGCAGGCGACGGCCGTGGAATAAGCGATGTTGAGCGGCCCGCGGCAGGGCGGGGCGGAGCGCGCGAAATCGAGCGTCATCGCGTCGCCCGCGACGGTGAGATCGAGCGCGATCCGCAGGGGCTCGTCGCTGATGCCGTCATTGTCGAGGAAGTCGTCGAAGGAATAGCGCCCGTCCGGCAAGGCCGCGATCTCTGCACGCATCAGCGCCTCGGCGCGGGCGCTGAAGGCGTCGAGCGCCGCATTCACGGTGCCGGCTCCGTAGTCGTCCAGCAGGGCCGAGAGCCGCTGCTCGCCGAGATCGAGCGCGTTGAGCTGGCCGTTGAGATCGCCCCAGTTCGATTGCGGCAGGCGCGAATTCGCGTTGAGGATCTCGACGATGTCGTGCTGGAACGCGCCCTTGCGGACGAGCTTCACCGGAGGGATGCGGAACCCCTCCTGGAAGCTCTCGGTCGCCTTGGCGTTGAAGTTGCCGGGAACATTGCCGCCGACATCGAGCCAATGGCCGACCGAGGCCAGCCAGCAGAACAGCTTCCCGTCGCGGAAGATCGGCCGCACCAGGCGCATGTCGTTGAGATGCGTACCGCCCTCATAGGGGTCGTTGAAGAGCCAGGTGTCGCCGGGCTCGTTGGCCGCGCCCGCCTCGACGCGTGCGATCACCGCGCGCACGGCGAAAGCCATGGCGCCGACGAAGATCGGCAGGCCCGAGGTTCCCTGGACCAGCGTGTCGCCGGTTGTCGCATGATAGAGGCCGTGGCAAGCGTCATGCGCCTCGGCGATGATCGGGTTGAAGGCGGAGCGATAGAGCGTCGCGTCCATCTCGTTGGCGATCTGCTCCAGCCGGCCCTTCAAGACCGCGAGCGTGACGGGGTCGAGCGTCGTGGTCACGGTTTGCCCTCATAGGCCTTGCCGGCGGCGATCATCTCGGGCGTGCCGATGACGGCGTTGAGCTGGTCGAAGTCGAACATGCGGTCGCGGAACGGATCGGTCGTGCCGTGCCCCTTGAGGCTGGCATAGAAATCCTGCGCCGCCCGGGCGAGCGCCCGTACGATCCCGCCGGGGAAGATCACCAGCGAAAAGCCCAGCTCTTCCAGCGCGGTGGTGGACTTGATCGGCGTACGCCCGCCCTCGACCATGTTGGCCATCAGCGGCAGCTTGTCCTTCAGCCCCGCGACGACGCGGGACAGTTCCTCGGCCGAGCCCGGCGCCTCGACGAACAGCATGTCGGCCCCCGCTTCGGCATAGGCATGGGCGCGCTCCATCGCCCTGTCGAACCCCTCTACGGCGATCGCGTCGGTGCGCGCGATCACGAGGGTTTCCGCGGAAGCGCGGGCGTCGGTCGCCGCCTTGATCTTGCCGACCATCTCGCCGGTCGGGATCACGCCCTTGTCGGCCAGATGCCCGCAGCGCTTGGGAAAGCTCTGGTCCTCGATCTGCAGGGCGTTGGCGCCGGCGCGCTCGAAGAGCCGCATGGTCCGCTGCATGTTGAGCGCGTTGCCGTAGCCGGTATCGGCATCGACGATCAGCGGCGTCGCGACGCGGTCGCGGATCATGGTGATGGTCTCGGCGATCTCGGCCATCGAGACCAGCCCGATATCCGGCCGGCCGAGACGGGTATAGGCGATCGAGGCGCCGGAGACGTAAAGCGCCTCGAAGCCGGCATCGGTGGCGAGCGAGGCCGTCAGCGCATCGTAGACGCCGGGTGCCAGCACGATCTGCGGCTGGCCGAAGCGAGCCTTGAGCGAGAACGTCATCAATCAGGTCCTGGTGATGGGTGCGGCGGCGAGCAGAGTGTCGAGCGCCGAAGGATCGGCCGCGCCCGGCAGGGCATCCACGGCGGCTATGATGGCCTCGGCATGGGATTGGCCCCAGACCGGAACGGCGAGATCGAAGAATTTCTGGCGCACTTCCGCGGGTGTGTACGGGTCCTCCGTATCGCCGCGATTGGTCATGGCCTGCGCCTGGAGCACGCGACCGTCCTTCAGCGTGATCGTGACCTTGGCCGGACGTAGCGCCGGCAGCTTCGCCGTCGCCTCCGGATCCTCGCTCACGAAGACGCGGCGTGCGAGCGCGCGGACCGTTCCATCCGTGCGGGCAGGCTCGCGGAAGGCCGGCACGGTTGCCGCGCCATGGACGATCGTGGTGGCGATCGAGAAGGGCAGCGAGAACTTCGCCGCCAGCATGTTGTGCGGCTCCTGGCCGGCGAGCTGGGCCGCCCAGATATAGGTCGCGACATCGATGCGCTCGATGGCGGCAGGATCGATCCGGCCTCCCTCCTGCAAGACGATCTCGGCCAGCGCGTCGAGCGCGCCATGATTGTACCGGCAGCAGGCATGGCGCTTGAAGTAGTTGCGCGCGATCTCCCAGCGCTGGCCAAGCTCCGCGACCATCTCGTCCGGGCGCCAGTCTTCGGCGATGACGGTGCCGTAGACCGTGCCGAGCCCGTCCGCCTCGCCGGTGAAGCCGGCGGCGACGAGGTCGGACACCATCAACCCGATCTGGTTGGAGAATCCGGCGAAGGAATTCCGGACCGTGCCGCCTTCCAGCATGGTGCGGCGGCTGGTCGAGAGGCCGAGCGAGGAGGCGACATTGATCGTCTCGATCATGCCGGCCGCATCGCGGCGTTCCAGCCAGGCGACGGCGACCGCGGCGCCGACCGTGCCCCAGGTGCCGTGCGGATGCATGGTGATCCGCAGCTTCGAGGCGATGCCGATGCGCGCGCCGATCTCATAGCCGAGCGCGATGGCGGTCACGATGTCCCGCCCGCTCGCCTTCGTGCGGAGGGCGCAGGCGAACACTGCCGGCACGACATGGATGCCGGGATGGCCACGGCAGAACTGGTTGCCCTCGTCGAGTTCCAGCATCGTGCCGGCCGTGCCGTTGAGGAAGGCCGCCAGGCTGAAGCTCGCGCGGCGGCCGGCGCCGATCACGGCCGCGCCGCTCGCCTCGTCTGTCGGCGCCATGCGCCGGGCGAGCGCGACCGTTTCCGGCTCCTGCGCGCCGGCCGCGATCGCCGCGATGCAATCGCCGACGACCTGCAGCGTGCGCGCGACGACCGCCTCGGGCAGATGCTCGTAGCGCAGGCTGGCGCAGAATTGCGCCAGTTCGGTCAGCCAGTTCGGCGTGTCGGGCCGGCGCATCACGGGTTCGGCTTTGACGTGGACGGTCATCGGGACCTCACAATCCGAGATAGGCGTGCTTGAGGGCCGGATCGGCGGCGATCTCGGCGGCAGGGCCGGCGACGACGATGCGGCCGTTCTCCATGACATAGGCGCGGCTCGCCAGTTCGAGCGACTGCACCACGTTCTGCTCGACCAGCATCACGGCAAGTCCATCCGCCGCGATGCGGGCGATCAGCGTGAACATCTCCTCGACCAGCAGCGGCGACAGACCGAGCGAAGGCTCGTCGAGGATGATGAGCTTCGGCTCGCCCATCAGGCCGCGGCCGATGGCGAGCATCTGCTGCTCGCCGCCCGAAAGCGTGCCGGCGGCCTGCGCCGAGCGTTCCCGCAGCCGCGGGAACAGCGTGAAGATGCGCTCCAGATTGGCCTGCCGGCCGGACTTGCCGCGCCGATAGCTGCCGAGCACGAGATTGTCGCGCACGCTCATGTTCGGGAAGATGCGGCGGCCTTCCGGCACATGGATCAGCCCGGCGGAGACGATCGCGGCGGGATTCCTGCCGCCGATCGCCTCGCCGAGGAAGCGGATCGTGCCGGCGCGCGGCGCGATCAGCCCGGAGAGCGCCCGGTTCAGCGTCGTCTTGCCGACGCCGTTGGCGCCGAGGACGGCCACGATCTCGCCGGGAGCGACATCGAGATCGATCCCGCGCAGGACATCCGTGCCGCCATAGCCGGCGACGAGGCCGCGAACCTCAAGCATCGGCGCCTCCGTTCGGCGCGGCCTGCAGCCGCTTGGCGGCGCCCTGCCCGAGATAGGCCTCGATCACGGCGGGGTGCGCGGCGATCTCGGCCGGCTTGCCCTCGGCGATCATCTTGCCCTGCGCCAGCACATGGATGTGCTCGCACAGGCTCATCACGGCCTGCATCACATGCTCGACCATCAGGATGGTGACGCCCCGGTCGCGGATCTGGCGGATGACCGGCAGCATGTCGCGGATCTCGGAGGGGTTGAGGCCGGCCAGCACCTCGTCGAGCAGCAGCAGCTTCGGCTCGGTCGCCAGCGCGCGGGCGAGTTCGAGGCGCTTTCGCCCGGCGACGGTCAGGGCCGCGGCCGGCTGGTCGAGCATGCCGCCGAGGCCGACGAGATCGGCGACCGCACGGGCCTTGGCCTGTGCATCGCTCCGGCGCGAATGGCGCAGATAGGCGCCGACCGCGATGTTCTCGACGACGGAGAGGCCGGCGAAGGGCTGCACGATCTGGAAGGTGCGGGCGATGCCGCGCTCGGCGCGGCGATGGGCGGGCAGGGCGGTGACGTCGGCGCCGTCGAATAAAATCGTGCCGCTGCTGGGCGCTTCGAAACCGGCGATCAGCGTGAACAGCGTCGTCTTGCCGGCGCCGTTGGGGCCGATCAGCCCGGTGATCGAGCCCGGCGCGACCTGGAGGCTGGCTGCATCGACGGCGACCAGCCCGCCGAAGCGTTTCGTCACGGCGTTGACGGTCAGCATCACGGCGTCTCCTGCGCCTTGCGGCGAACGAGGCGCTTGAGCAGACCCATGAGACCGTCGGGCGCGAAGGCGATGGCGGCGACGAGCAGCAGGCCGTAGAGCACGAGATCGATGCCAGGGATGCCGCCGGCCACGGCCTTGGCGAATTCGCCGAAGACATGCAGGGCAATCGCGCCCAGCACCGGCCCGAAGGCCGTGCCGATGCCGCCGACGATCGGCGCGATCAGCGCCTCGACGGAAATCCAGGCGCCATAGGCGATGCCGGCGTCGAGATAGAGATAATATTGAACGTAGAGCGCCCCGGCGGCACCCGTGATCGCCGCCGACAGCGTGATCGCCTTGAGCTTCACGGAGAGCGTGTCGACGCCGAGCGCCCGCGCCGCATCCTCGTTCTCGCGCACGGCCGTCAGCCAGGCGCCGAAGCGCGAGCGCGAGATCGCGATCGTCATCAGCAGGACGAAGCCGACCAGCGCGACCGCGATCCAGACGAAGGCGCCCCGGCTGGCGAACTGGAAGTTCTCGGGCCGCACGTCGAGCTTTACCAGCGTTCCCGCCGCGCCGCCGGTGAAGGAGGAGGCGTTTGCCAGAATGCGGAACACCTCGGCGAAGGCGAGCGTCACCAGCGCGAAATAGGAGCCGCGCAGCCCGGAGCGGAAGCTGAGGAAGCCGATGATCCAGCCGACGGCGGCGGCCAGCGCGATGCCCAGCGCAAAGGCGGCCCAGGCGTTGACGCCGTAGCGCGCCTGCAGAAGTGCCGCGCCGTAGGCCCCGGTGCCGAAAAAGGCGGCGTGGCCGAAGGAGAACTGGCCGGCAAGACCGCCGAGCAGGTTCCAGCCTTGCGCGGCGAGCGCGATGATCAGCGCGAAGACGACGAAGTTCAGCACCGTGTTCGCCTGGACGGCGAAAGGCACGAGCGCGGCGAGCGCGATCAGCGCC
>NZ_JAELTI010000157.1 GCF_016428755.1 Allobosea sp. ASV33 | reverse complement strand
GTCCCGAGCAGTCCCGGCAGGCTGCCGATCAGCGCCTGCGCCTGGGAGACCGACGTTGCAGCGAGAACGATGACGCACGCCAAACCGAGCGGCGTGAAGCGCCGGGCGAACGCGGGTGCCAGTGCTGGCTGGAGCAGGCAGACAGCAAGAAGGGAGGGCAAAGCTCCCAGCCACAGGCCGGCCGCGACGACATGAAGGCCCAGTGCCACGGTCGTCCAC
Source organism: Allobosea sp. ASV33 (assembly GCF_016428755.1). GTDB lineage: Bacteria > Pseudomonadota > Alphaproteobacteria > Rhizobiales > Beijerinckiaceae > Allobosea. The sequence continues at coordinate 7,549 of NZ_JAELTI010000157.1, read as the reverse complement.
GGATCGGTCGCGGCGCCATGACCGAGCAGGCCCTGAAGCAAGGCGGCGATCGTCAACGGAAGGAGCGCGGCCGTCCGCGCGAGACCGGTGCCGCGCAGGAATACGAGGGTCAGGATCAGCAACCCGGCGCGCAGCAGCAGCGTCTCGCCGAAGCGCGTTTCGGCCAGCACGCCGATGGCCTGGATGCTGTCCAGAGGTCGGCCCAGCATGGCGGCGCCTTGCAGCCAGAACCAGGCCACGCCGCTGAGCAGCGCCGCGATGACGGAGAGCCGGCTGCAGGATGCGAATTGCCGTGAAAGCCGCCGGCCTTCCGATGTCGCGGCGAGCGGGCGACGGGCCAGCAGGCGAAACGCCTCGGTGCCGAGGCCAAGCAGCAGGGCGGCGAGATGGAGCCAGCGGACCGCTGGCAGCGCCGCCCCGATCAGCGCTTCCACATCAGGGCTTCACTGTGAACCGGTATTGCCCGGTGACCCGGTGAGTATCGACCGAGGTCGCTGCCCATTCGACGCTGTAGGTGCCCGGCGAGACCGGTTTGAGCAGGACCTTGAGTGCCTTTCGGTCTCCCGGCACTGCTTCTGCCGGTGCCGCACTGACGACCCCGCCGCGCGCATCCTTGACCGTGATGCTGCTCAGCTTGGCCTCAAGCTCCTCGGTGAAGCCGAGGGTGATCTCTGCCGGCGCGGCGACGGCGGCTCCCTCTGCGGGAGACGCGGTCTTGAGATGCGCATGGGCGACGGCCTGCGTTGCGGCCAAGGCAAAAGCGAGCGTCAGCCCGAGATGTCGAGACATGGGTGAGGTCCTGCGATGGGGAGGTGGGATTGCGAGCTTACCAACTCGCGTCGAGCCCGAGATGAGCGAGCGCCTGTCCGCGCAATTCCGCCAAGCGCGGATCGCCGCGATGGCGCGGATAGGGCAGGTCGTTGACGATCTCGGCCTTGATCCGGGCGGGGCGCTCGCTCAGCACGATGACGCGCTGGGCCAGGAACAGCGCCTCCTCGACATCATGGGTGACGAGCAGGGTGGTGAAGCCGCGCTGGCGCCAGAGCTCGGCGATTTCGGTCTGCATGGCGATCCGCGTCAGCGAGTCGAGCTTGCCGAGCGGCTCGTCGAGGATGAGCACGCTGGGATCGTTGACGAGGGCGCGGGCCAAGGCCGCGCGCTGGGCCATGCCGCCGGACAGCTGGCGCGGAAAGGCCCGTTCGAAACCGGTGAGGCCGACGGTCTTCAGGGCGTCGTCGACGCGGCCCTTCTGGCTGGCGAGCAGGCCGCGCGCCTCCAACCCGAGCGCGACATTCTTCCAGACCGTGCGCCAGGGATAGAGCGTCGGGTCCTGGAAGACGACGACGCGGGAGGGATCGGGCATGGTGATCGCCTCGCCCGCCGCCGCGATGCGGCCCTGCGAGGGCGGTTCGAGCCCGGCGACCAGCCTCAGCAGGGTCGACTTGCCGCAGCCGCTCGGCCCGAGCAGGGCGACAAACTCGCCGGCCTTGATGTCGAGATCGATATCGTCGAGCACCGGCAGAGGGCGGCCTTCGAGATCGAAGGCGTGCGAGACGCCGGCGATCGAGAGTTCGGCGCCGTTGGACCCGGGAGTGCCGGTCGCGGGCGAGACAGCGAGCTGGGAGGCTACCATTTCACCACATCCTTCTGCCAGCCGAGCAGGCGGTCACGTACGGCAAAGAGCAGCGTAATGAGCCCCGAGAAGATCAGCGCCATCACGATCAGCGCGCCGTACATGTTGGAGTAGGCGGCCCAGCCCTGCGCCCATTGCAGGTAGTAGCCGAGGCCGGATTTGACCCCCATCATCTCGGCCGCGACGAGCACCGAGAACGAGGCGCCTAGCCCCATGAACAGGCCGACGAAGACATGCGGCAAGGCAGCCGGGATCGCGACCTTGAAAATCAGGAAGGCGCGCCCTGCGCCGAGCGTCCGGGCGACGTCATAATAGGCCTTGTCGACGCTGGCGACGCCGGACCAGGTCAGCACTGTGACCGGGAACCAGGTGGCGAGCGCGATCAGGAAGATCGCCGCCGAAAAGCTGGACGGGAAGAAGAAGAAGGCCATCGGCAGGAGCGCGGTCGAGGGGATCGGCCCGAGGAAGCGCAGCACCGGATGGACCCAGTAGCCGAGCCCGCGTGACCAGCCGATCGCGACGCCGGTGACGAAGCCGGAGATCGTGCCGAACAGGAAGCCCAGTGCCAGCAGGCGCAGCGAATGCAGCACGCTCTCGCCGAGCCGCGGCCAGTCCTCCGCATAGACCTCGACCAGCGCGGAAGGCGGGGCGAAGAAGGGCACGGGCAGCAGGCCGAGCTTCGCCGTCAGCAGATCCCAGAGGCCGACGAAGAGCGCCAGCACCACGAACCAGGGCGCGGCGCGGCCGAGGCCCCGGCCGAGCGGCGGCCAGAGCGCCCCGACAACCGTTGCCAGAGCCAGCAGGACGGCCCAGCCGATGAAACCGGCATTGGTCTCGCCGACATAGAGCGGGTCGGCGAAGCCGACCTTCTTGTTGGCGAGCAGCGTGACGGAGGCCGCCACTGCGGTCCAGGCCGCCGTGGCGAGCGCGCCCCGCGCCAGGACCGAGCCGTCGACTTGCAGGCGCGGCTGGTCGAATGCCGATGCGGAGCCGGTCTGTTCAAACGGGGACATTGGGCACGATCTTCTGCGCGAAGGCCTTGGCGTCAGTGTTCTTGCGGATCACGTTGACGAGCTTGAGCTGTTCGGTGAACAGCGCGACGTCGTCGCGGAGCGCCGCGCCGGTGGAATGATGGTCATGGGTGTGGCTGCGCAGGATCGCGGCCACCGTCTCGGGCGTGACCTTGGCCGGGACGAACGGCGCGAAGATCTCGGCCGTCTTGTCGGGATTGGCCGCCGTCCAGGCCTGTGCCTCGACGATGGCGCGCGAGATCGCTCCGGCGACTTCGGGCTGGTCGCGAATCAGAGCGCCGCGCAGGCCGAGCACGCAGCAGGTCGATTTCGCGTACTGGCCTTCGAGATTGGTGGCGAGCTCGACGAGCTTGTCGCGCTCGCGGATCAGGTAGAGATGCGGATCGTCGCCCGCGAGCGCCTGGACCTCGCCCTTCTTCAGAGCTTCGCCGAACAGGTCCTGCGGATACTGCACCCAGCTCACATCCTTCTCGGGGTCGAGTCCGATCTCGGCGAGGCGGATGGCGAAGAAATTCCGCACCGGGCTCGCCGGATCGGTGACGGCGACCGACTTCCCCTTGAGGTCCTTCAGGCTGCGGATATTGGCGGCCTCGGGCACGAGCAGGCGCATGCAGCCGCCATGGGTGCCGACGGTGAGGCCTACGTCGAAGCCCTGCTCCAGCGGCTTCAGCCAGCGAAGCGCCATGCCGATGCCGCCATCGGCATGGCCCGTCGCGATCGCCTGCAGAAGGGCGTCGGTCGGGCCGCTGAAGTTCACCGGCTCCACCGCGAGATTATATTTCTCGAACAGGCCCTGCTTCAGTGCGACCGAGATCGGCGACTGGCACACGGCCGTCTGGCCCCAGGCGAGCTTGATCGTCTGGCGCTGCTTCAGCGGCGAGGCCTGGGCGAAAGCATGGTGCCCGGCCAAACCGGCGAGCGGCGCGGCGGCCAGCGCGGCGGCTCCGCGCAAGAGCGCGCGGCGGGAGGGGAAGGTCGTTTGGGTCATGGTCGCTCCTTGCCGCTCTGGCCGCGGCTGCATGGTCATTCGGGGAAGGCTCAGGCTGCCGCGCGACTGGCCGGCACACGCTCGACGGTGCCTTGCACCGTCACGCCCTGTCGGAGCAGGTTCAGGATCGGGCAGAAACGCTCGACGGCGGCATTCAAGGCGTCGAGTTCGGTCACGTCCGTCGTGAGCCTGACGGTGTAGGACAGCTCGTGCGGATAGATCGGCGTGGTCTCGTGGCCGGGCGTTCCAGCGCGCGGATCGAGCTGGCCGTGCACCTCGACCCAGACATCCTCCAGAGCGATCTGCTGGTCGGCGGCCTGGATCAGGTAGGTATGGGTCAGGCAACTCGACAGCGCGCCGAGCAGCAGTTCGGGCGAGCTCGCCCGAGATCATAGCCCGCGAAATCCGGCGGGCTGTCGCTGATCACCTGGAAATCGCGAATGCGGATGCGCCGGACGCCGCTGCGCCCTTCGGCATGGGCCTGTGCCTGCAGGCGTAGCGGTCGGGCTTCTCCCGAGCGGGCATGGGCCTTGCGGCGCAGCAAAGCGTCGCGTTTCTGGGCGAGATATTCGTTGAGATTGGACATGGATGCGTCCCGGTCTGGTTTGATGAAAGTATTTGGACAGACGTGCGCGGTCAGTGGCGCAGCCGCTATTACGGCTGGCGCGAGATGGCTTTGTCTGAGCTGTGATGGACTCGGAGTGAGCGAGGAACGATGGCCCGTCCTCAGGCCCGAAGGTCAGAGCCGCCGGTGGAAGAGCCGGCCTGCCGTGGATTCTGTCCTGCTGAACGTCATGGACATTCGCGTCTCCAAAAGAAAAGGAGCCCACGAGACATCGTGGTGCTTTTAGCGTTGTTGACGCGGCGCAAGCTGCTCCTGCAAATCCCGCGGCGAAGACGCTGACAACGCCATCGAGTTCAAGATTATTGCTCGATCCTTTATTGTTCGCAATGAAACGGAATATGCGTTTTTCGTGACAGGAAGCGATGATTTGTTTGTGCGTAACGCGAAGATGAGGCGATCGACATCTTCACCGCATTGACCGGGCCGTCAAACCGTGGCGGCCTCCTGAGCCTGCGTTCGCCTCGGCTCGTTCGAAATGGCAGGGCCGAGCTTCGGCGGGCTGAGATAGCGTTCGCCGCTGTCGGCGACGATGGCGACGATCGTCTTGCTGGCATTCTCGGGCCGTCGCCCAAGCGCTGCGGCGGCGAACAGCACCGCGCCCGACGAAGTCCCGGCCAGAATCCCCTCGCGCTGCGCCAGAATCCGCGCGAAGTCTCGCGCCTGTGCCGTCTCGGTGACGAGCACCTCGTCGACGACCGAAGCGTCGAAATTCTCCGGCAGGTAGCCGGGCTCGACATCCGTTACCTTGTGGACGCCCTCGATAGCATCTGGATAGGGGACATCCAGCGAGGGCACCGAAGCCGGGCCGGGCTCGACGACGACGACCTGCACGTCAGGTTTCTGTTGCTTCAGGAAGCGCCCCGTGCCGGAGATCGTGCCGCCGGTGCCGACGGCTGCAACGAAGATGTCGACCTTTCCTTTGGTCTCCCGCCAGATTTCCGGGCCGGTGGTCTCGAAATGGACGCGTGGATTGGCAGGGTTGGCGCGCTGATTAGTGTAGTAGGCGTCAGGATTTTCGCGGCGAACACGGTCGATGATCGCGTGGATGGCTCCGGGCTCCAGAAAGGCGCTGTTATCGATCAGGACGATCTCCGCGCCGTATTGCGCGAGTAGCTTGAGCTTGTCATCGCTGATCGTGTTGCGCAGGTAGAATTTCGAAGGGTAGCCGCGTGCGGCGGCCAATGCTGCGAGCCCGATCCCGGTATTGCCGCTGGTGAGGTCGACGATTTGCTGGCCAGGCTTCAACCGGCCGCTTTCCTCGGCGTCGCGGATGATGCCCCAGGCCGTCCGGTCCTTGATGCTGCCGGCAGGATTGAGGTACTCGATCTTGGCAAGAACACGAGCGCCGAGCTTCAGATCTTCTGCGAAGCGGCCGAGTTCGAGTAGCGGCGTGTCGCCGACCAGAGCCGCGAAATGATCGTTTCCAAATGCCATGATACGCTCTCGGGAGAGATTGACGTCGCCACACTCGCGTTCAAGCTACGGTGAGTGTTCGCTGTCGACATTCGTATCCGCCTTTTATACGCAATCAATACTTGGAAGATAATAAGTACGATTGTCTCAATTGAGACGACATTCGCATCGGATATTTCCAATCCGGCGGAAAGATGAGGTGAAATATGTTTGCTCGGGGGATGCCGGCGATCCACGATGGACTCGCCGGTGCCATTTTGGCCTAGAGCGCATCAAGCGCTCCCATGAGATCGTCGAGAATGTCCTCCACGCTTTCCAGCCCGATTGAAAGCCGCAGGAGCCCGTCGCCGATGCCATGCTTCAGCCGGTCCTCGCGGCTGACGATGGCGTGGGTCATGCTGGCGGGGTGCTGGATCAGAGTCTCCGCGTCGCCGAGGCTGACGGCGCGTGTGATCAGCTGGAGATGATTCATGAAGGCCATGCCCATCTCGATCCCGCCGTCGAGCTCGAAGGAGATCAGACCGCCGCCGGAGCCGGACATCTGGCTCTGGGCGAGCTCGAATTGCGGGAAGGAGGGCAGGCCGGGATAGGACAGGCTGGCGATGCGCGGGTGCCGTTCCAGTTCACGCGCCACCGCCAGGGCGGAGGCGGCATGGCGCTCGACCCGAATTTCCAAAGTCTTCAGGCCGCGCAACATCAGGAAGCAGTTGAAGGGCGAGAGCGTCGCACCGGTCATCCAGCGGAGGCCGGTATTCCGGATCTGCTTCAGCAGGTCGGCCGGGCCGACGACGATGCCGGCCAGGAGGTCGCCATGGCCGCCGAGATATTTCGTCCCGGAATGAACGACGAGATCGGCCCCGAACTCCAGCGGGCGCTGCAGCACCGGCGTCCCGAACGTGTTGTCGACGACGACCAGCGCGCCGGCCTGATGCGCGATGCGCGAGACAGCGGCGATGTCGATGACGCGCAGGTTTGGATTGGCTGGCGTCTCGAAGAACACCAGCTTCGTACGGGCGCCGATCTCTGCCGTCAGCACATCGAGCCGGGTGAAGTCGGCGGGCCGCGCGACAATGCCGAGCTTTGCCAGCCCCTGCGTGAACAGCGCATAGGTGTTGCCGTAGAGCGTATGGTCGATCACGACCTCGTCGCCCGGCGCGAGCAGGGTCATGACGACACTCGCGATCGCGCCCATGCCGGAGGCGGCGGTCATTCCGGCCTCCGCGCCCTCCAGGCTCGCCATCCGCTCCTCGAGGATGGTCTGGGTCGGGTTCTTCGAGCGGCCATAGACATAGCCCGGCCGCTCGCCCCGGAAGATCTCGGCGCCCTGCTCGGCGCTCTCGAAGGCATAGGTCGAAGTCATGAAGATCGGCGGCGTCAGCGCTCCTTCATGCTCGGCCGGATCGTAGCCGAGATGGATGGCGCGAGTCGAAAAGCCCTGTGTCCGGTTGCGTCTGCGATCTTGCGACATCGGCGGTATCTCCCTTCATAGGCGCCGGAAGGCTGCAAGCTCTCCTGCCATCGGCCGATCTTATCGTGCGGGCGGGGGCAGGGACTGGGCGCGCTCCGCTCAGCTCGCAAAAGCCCCGAGCCGCGGGATGTCGAGGCCAAAGCGCTCGCGCAGGGTGGTCTCGGCATAGCTTCGGCGGAACAGGCCGCGATCCTGGAGAACCGGAATGACGAGATCGACGAAATCGTCGAGCCCATCCGGCATCGAGGCCGGGATCAGGTTGAAGCCGTCGGCCGCGCCCTGCTCGAACCAACGTTGCAGGTCGTCCGCGATCGTCTCCGGCGAGCCGATTATGATGCGGTGGCCATGGGATGCGATTGCAAGCGCCGCGAGCTCGCGCAGCGTGTAGTTC
>NZ_JAELTI010000156.1 GCF_016428755.1 Allobosea sp. ASV33 | reverse complement strand
TGCCCGGGCAGCGAGACCGTGATCCTGGTGATGAAGCCCGGCGAGAAGACCCGCGCCTACAAGCTGCAGATGGCGATGGCCGAGGTGACGGCGGAAGCGCTGGGGGAAGCCCTGCGGTCCTAGGGCTTGACGCCGTTCGGTTGGGCCGGCCCGAGGCGAACCTGGCGCGGCCCTCCTGATACGAGCTGATGACCGCTTGCCGTGCGCGCCGGTTCGGCTAAAGCTCCTCTCGATGTCTCTGTTCTCGCTCTATGCCCGCGTCCTCGGCGAACTCGGTCCCGAAAGGCGATTGGGCATCATCCTGGCGCTGGCCAATATCGCGCTGGCGGCGGTCGCTTTCGCCGAGCCCATGCTGTTCGGCGCGCTGATCGACCGGCTGACCACGATCCAGGCCTCGGGCGGGACGCTGACCTGGGCCAGCATCAACCTCCTGATCGTCGCCTGGGTCGGTTTCGGCCTCGCCAATATCGCGATCGGCGTCTTCGTCGCGCTGCATGCCGACAGGCTGGCTCATCGCGCGCGCCTGACTGTGATGGCGCGTTATTTCGAGCATGCGCTCACCTTGCCGCTCGCCTACCACACCCAGACCCATTCCGGCCGCGTCCTCAAGGTGATGCTGGACGGCACCAATGCGATGTGGGGCCTGTGGCTTTCCTTCTTCCGCGAGCATTGCGCCTCGGCGGTCGCGCTGTTCGTGCTCCTGCCCTTCACGATCTGGAAGAACTGGCAGCTCGGTCTGCTGCTGATCGCGCTCGTCGTGCTGTTCGGCTCGCTCACCGCCTTCGTGCTGCGCAAGACCGATCGCTTGCAGCGCAATGTCGAGGCCTTCCACTCCAGCCTCGCCGAACGGGCGTCGGACGCGCTCGGTAACGTACCGGTGATCCAGAGCTTCACCCGCATCGAGGCCGAGGTGCGTGGCCTGCGCTCGACCATCGCCAATGTGCTGGCGGCGCAATTGCCGGTCCTGTCCTGGTGGGCGGTGGCCAATGTCGCGACGCGGGCCTCGGCGACGCTGACGGTGCTGCTGATCTTCATCGTCGGCACCTGGCTCCTGATGCATGGCCAGACCACCGTTGGCGAAATCGTCACCTTCATGGGCTTCGCTACCATGCTGGTCGGGCGTCTCGAGCAGATCGTCAGCTTCGTGAACTTCATCTTCATGCAGGCGCCGAAGATGCGGGAGTTCTTCGAGGTGCTCGACACCCTGCCGAGCGTGCGCGACCAGCCGGGCGCCCGTGATCCCGGCCGGTTCGAAGGTGCGGTCGCCTTCGAGGACGTTTCCTTCTCCTATGACGGCAAGCGCGCGGCGGTGCGCGACGTCTCCTTCGCGGTGAGGCCCGGCGAGACCATCGCCGTCGTCGGCTCGACCGGCTCCGGCAAGTCGACGACGCTCGGGCTCCTGCATCGCGCCTTCGATCCGCAATCGGGCCGGATCACCGTCGACGGTACCGATATCCGCGACATCTCGCTGCTCTCGCTCCGGCGCAATATCGGCGTCGTCTTCCAGGAGCCGATGCTCTTCGCCCGCTCGATCCGCGAGAATCTGCTCGTCGGCAAACCCGACGCGACCGATGCCGAGATGATGCAGGCGCTCGAACGCGCCCAGGCCGCCGAGGTGATGGCGCGCCAGCCCGACGGGCTCGACACGCTGGTCGGCGAGCGCGGCCGCACGCTGTCGGGCGGCGAGCGCCAGCGCTTCTCGATCGCGCGCGCGCTGCTCAAGAATCCGCCGGTCCTGATCCTCGACGAAGCCACCTCGGCGCTGGACGCGGCGACCGAGGTCAAGCTGCAGAAGGCGCTGGAAGAGGTGATGAAGGGCCGCACCACCTTCGTCATCGCCCACCGGCTGGCCACGATCCGCAACGCCGACCGTATCCTCGTCTTCGAGCAGGGGCAGGTCGAGGAGATGGGCACGTTCGACGAGCTCGTCGCCAAGGGCGGGCGCTTCGCGGCCCTCGCGCGGGCGCAGTATCTTGTCGCCGACAAACCGGTGGTGACCGCCCAGGAAACGCCGAGCCCGCTCGCGCAGAAGATCCTTCCGGGCTGACGAAGGACGTTTTCGGGCCGGTTCGGGGGTCGGAGGCGAGATCAGGCGTTGCACCGACGCCCCCTTTCCCGCTTATTGGGCCGGAGCCCTTCCTGCCCGCGATCCCGAGTGACGACGAACGATGATGATTCTCCGCCTTGCCTGTGCCTGGGGTTCGGTTGCCGCCTTCCTGCTGTTCGGCGACACCGTGCTCGGCCAGCTCGGCGCGCCCCTGCCGTCGCTGCTGGTCTTCGCCTGGCTGCTCGGGGTGATCATCTGGTCCGCCTTCGGTGTGGTCCATGAAGCGGAAGACATCGCGCACCGGCTCGGCGAACCCTATGGCACGCTGATCCTGACGCTCTCGATCGTCATCATCGAGGTGGCGCTGGTCGGCGCCGTGATGCTCGGGGCCAAGGGGGCGCCGACGCTCGGACGCGACACGATGTTCGCGGTGCTGATGATCGTGCTCAACGGCGTCGTCGGCATCGGCCTGCTGATCGGCGGCCTCCGGCATTTCCAGCAGCGCTACAACCTGAAGGGCGCCTCGTCCTATCTCGCGGTGATCATCCCGCTCACCGTGATCCCGCTCTTCCTGCCGAACTTCACGACATCGACGCCGGATGGCACGCTGACGCCGTTCCAGGCGGTCGCCTTCTCGATCTTCACCGTGCTGCTTTATGGCGCCTTCCTCATCCTGCAGACCGGGCGACACCGCGCCTTTTTCCACGAGCCGGAGCCGGAGGACGGCAAGCCGGCCCTGGCCGCCAGCGAAGAGGGCCAAACGGCCTCGCCCTCCTCGATGCGGGAGGTGCTGCCCCATGTCGCGCTGCTGCTCGCCAATATCCTTCCGATCGTCATCCTGTCGAAGGGGCTGGCTGCGGTGCTGGATTTCGGCATCGCCAAGCTCGGCGCGCCGGCGGCGCTCGGCGGCATCCTGATCGCGATGGTGGTGTTCACGCCGGAATGCATCGCGGCCCTGCGGGCGATCACCTCGAACCAGCTCCAGCGCGCGGTGAATCTCTGCTTGGGCGCGGCGGCCTCGACGCTCGGCATGACCGTGCCAGCCGTGCTGCTGATCGGCGTCTTCACCGGCCAGCCGGTCGTGCTCGGTCTCTCGGCGACCAATATGGTGATCGCGGCGATGACGCTGCTGCTTTCGACGCTGACCTTCACCGGCACGCGCACCACCATGCTGGAGGGCGCGGTGCATCTCGCCGTGTTCTTCGTCTTTCTCGTGCTGGTGTTCAGCCCCTGACGTGCCGGCGATTACCCTTGGGGTAATCGACCCCATGCGCCCCCGGCGTCATGGTCCTCCGCAACGAACGGCCTTCCAGCCGCGATTTGCAGGAGAGAACCATGACCGCCTATGCCATCGCCCATCTGCAGGATGTCCGCTTCGGCGCCGAGATCATCGACTACATCGCGCGGATCGACGGGACGCTTGCGCCCTATGACGGCCAGTTCCTGATCCATGGCGCGACGCCGGAGATCGTCGAGGGGCCGTGGCCGGGCGACCTCGTGATCATCGCCTTTCCGGATATGGAGCGCGCGCGCGCCTGGTACGATTCGCCGGCCTATCGCGAGATCCTGCCGCTCAGGACCGAGAATTCGCGTGGTGTGACGATGCTCGTGAAGGGCGTGGAGCCCGGCTATCGCGCGAGCGATTTCCTTGCCAAGCTCGGGCTCGCCTGAGCGTGGCTCAGGCTGCGAGTTCGTCCTCGATGAAGCCGCGCACCTCGTCGGCCGCGACGCCCGGCGCGATGAAGCTCTTGCCGATGCCGCGGGCGAGGATGAAGGTCAGCACGCCGCGCTTCACCTTCTTGTCCTGCGCCATGGCGTCGACGATCTCCTCGGCGCTGCCGGCTCCGCCCGGCACCTGCTGCAGGCGGCTGGGCAGGCCGACATGGTCGAGATGGCGGGAGACGCGGCCGGCATCCTGCCCCGAACACAGGCCAAGCCGCTGCGAGAAGCGGAAAGCAAGGGCCAGGCCGATCGCGACCGCTTCGCCATGAACGAGGCGCGCGGAATCGTAATGGGTCAGCCGCTCCAGCGCATGGGCGAAGGTATGGCCGAGATTGAGCAGGGCGCGGTCGCCCTCTTCGCGCTCGTCGCGGGCGACGATGGCCGCCTTGGCGCGGCAGGAAACCGCGACGGCATGGTCGCGCTCGGGACCGCCGGCGATGACGCGGCTCCAGTTCGCTTCGCACCAGTCGAAGAAATCGGGATCGTCGATCAGGCCGTATTTCACGACCTCGGCATAGCCGGCCTTGAACTCGCGCTCGCTCAGCGTGTCGAGCAGAGCCGTGTCGGCAATGACCAGCGCCGGCTGGTGGAAGGCGCCGATCAGGTTCTTGCCATGCGGCGAGTTGATGCCGGTTTTGCCGCCGACCGAGGAATCGACCTGGGCCAGCAGGGTGGTCGGCACCTGCACGAAGCGGACGCCGCGCCGCAGCACGGCCGCCGCGAAGCCCGTGAGATCGCCGACCACGCCGCCGCCGAAGGCGATGACGAGGTCGTTGCGCTCGATCTTGGCCGCCAGCAGCGCATCGCAAAGCGCGACGAACTGGGCATAGGACTTGGACGCCTCGCCCGGCGGGATAGTGATACGCGTCGCCGCGATGCCTTCCTGCTGCAGGCAGGTCTCGAAGGCTGCGCCATGGAGGGCGGCGACGCTCTCGTCGGTGACGAGCGCAGCCTTGGCGCCGGGCGCGAAGGCGGCGATCAGGGCCGCGGCCTCGCAGAGCTGGTGGCGGCCGATATGGATGTCGTAGCCGCGACCCTCGAGGGCGACGGGGACGACGATGCGGGCGCCGGTCTTCTCGGGCGTGGTGGCGTTCATGGCGTTGTCGCTCCGGGTGCCGGCGCGAGATAGTCGCCCAATGCGGCAATGGTTTCGCCGACCACGAGTTCGTGAGGCTCGTCGCTCGACTGGATGGTGATGTCGGCGAGCGCATAGACCGGCTCGCGCTCGGCCAGCATCCGGCGCAGTGTCGCCTCGGGATCGGTGGTCTGGAGCAGCGGCCGGTTCGAGCGCTTGCGGACGCGGCGCATCAGCACGTCGGGCTCGGCCTTGAGCCAGACCGAGATGCCGAGTTCCTTCACCCGGGCGCGCGTCTCGGCATTCATGAAGGCGCCGCCGCCGGTCGCCAGCACCAGCGGCGCGCGGGTCGTCAGCACGCGGCTGATCACGCGGCGCTCGCCCTCGCGGAATTCGGCCTCGCCCCGTTGCGCGAAGATCTCAGGGATCGTCATATGCGCGGCCATCTCGATCTCGGTATCGGCATCGACGAAGGGCAGGCCGAGGCGGGTCGCCAGCCGGCGGCCGACCGAGCTCTTGCCGGAGCCCATCATGCCGACGAGCACGATCGCGCGCTGGCCCAGAATGGCGCGCAAATCGGTCGTGTCGGGAGCAGCGATAGTGGCGGCGGCGGTCATGACAATCTGTTCCTCGGCACGGCTGTAGCACCGGGCGACCGCTGCGTCATGCCCCTGTCATGCGCTTTGCACGAGGCTGTGGCCGGCCGGCTCTTGCGCCGCCCGGCTGCGATCGGGGATAACGGGGCGGGTGCCGGGATCGCGCGCACCGCCACGCGATTGCGAGAGTCCGCCCGACGTGCCGACGCTGTTCCGTTTCCTGGCTTTCATCGGGATCATCGCCGGGTTGATCTTCGGGGGCATGATTGCGCTCGTCACCTTCGTCCAACCGGTCCAGCGCGAGATGATCGAGATCGTCCCCCCCTCCAAATTGCAACCGAAATGAGCCGGCTGGGGCGCCAGCGTCTGAACGCCTTTCTCGACATGCTGGCGGCCGAGCGCGGCGCGGCGCGCAACACGCTCGACGCCTATGAGCGCGACATCGCTGACTATCTCGAATTCCTGGCCGGCAAGGCGCCGGGAGACGCAACGGCCGACGAAATCCGCGGCTGGCTCGCCGATCTCGCGGCGCGCGGGCTCAAGGCGTCTTCGGCGGCGCGAAGGCTCTCGGCCGTGCGCCAGTTCCACCGCTTCCTCTACACGGAAGGGCTTGCGGGCAGCGATCCCTCGGCTGCGATTTCAGGACCAAGGCTCGGCCGGCCCCTGCCCAAGGTGGTGACGGTCGGAGATGTCGACCGGCTGCTGGAGGCGGCACGGGCCGCATGCGAGCGGGAGGGCATCACCAAGCCCGTCCGGTTGAAGGCGCTGCGCATGCGCTGCCTCGTCGAGATGCTCTATGCCACGGGCTTGCGCGTTTCCGAACTGATCGCGCTGCCCCTGTCGGCCGCGACGACGCGCGAGCGCTTCCTGATCGTGCGCGGCAAGGGCGACAAGGAGCGGCTGGTCCCGCTGAACGATGCGGCGCGGCAGGCCGCTCGCGACTGGCTCGAAGCCATGAAGGACGCGGGGCAGGGGGATGGGCGATGGCTCTTTCCCTCGGAGGGCGAGAGCGGGCATCTGACGCGGCAGGTCTTCGCCAGGGATCTCAAATCGCTGGCCGGGGCCGCCGGGCTTTCGGCGGCTGCCTTGAGCCCGCACGTCCTGCGCCATGCCTTTGCCAGCCATCTCCTGCAGAACGGCGCCGATCTCAGGGTCGTTCAGGAGTTGCTGGGCCATGCCGATATCGCGACGACGCAGATCTACACCCATGTCCTCGACGAGCGTCTCAAGAGCATGGTGCGCGACCTTCATCCCCTGTCGGATGGGGAGTGAGGCGGGATGACGCGCCGAATTCAGGCTTCGGAGCAGCGGATCTGCTGGACGCGCTTGGGCATCTCGCCGACGGCGGGGATGAACTGGCCGGTCGCGTTGTCCAGGATCATCAGCACGCCGGTGGCGACGGCGAAATAGGCGCCGTGCAAGTGCAGCCTGCCCTTGCTCTCCAGGATCTGCACGCACGGGAAGGTCCGGAGATTGGCGAGCGATTGCTGGATCGAGGCCAGTTCCAGCCGCTGGAGATAATCGTCGAAATTCTCGTTACGGCCGCGCCCGCCGGTGCGCTCGGCGGCCGGGCCGATCAGGGTGATCCACTTGCCGATGAAGTCGCCGGGCGAGAGCGCCTGCTGGCTGTCGTCGGCGAAGGCGCGGATGCCGCCGCAGCGGCCATGGCCGAGCACGACGATATGCTGCACCTTGAGCGCCTGGATGGCGTATTCGAGCGCCGCCGAGGTGCCGTGAAGCTGATCGTCCGGCTGGAAGGGGGGCACGAGATTGGCGATGTTGCGCGCGACGAACATCTCGCCCGGCCGCGCATCGAAGATCACTTCCGGCGAAACGCGCGAGTCGCAGCAGCCGATCAGCATGATCTGCGGCGTCTGGCCGTTTTCGCCGAGCTCTTCGTAGCGGCTCTGCTCGCGGATGAAACGATCGTCGAGGAAGGCGCGGTAACCTTCCGTCAGGCGCTGCGGGAATGGCTCAGCAGGCTTGTCCATGGCCTCTCTCGAACAGGAAACCGACGGCTTCGTCAAGTCGATGTTGCGGTGCGACATCGCGCAGCCCGGTTGCCGGCCTGCGCCCAGCGGTTTTCGGGCCGGCCGAACCGGCCTGGAACCCGCGCAGGGGGAGGGGGCCGCATGCGCGGTTCGGTCATGGACATCTCGGCCTCGTCGCCTAGTCTGGCTGGATTGCCCCGCGCGGCATGGCGCTTGCGCGGGGACATGCGCAACGGAGATCTCTGCCTTGACCGAACCCTGCGACCTGAGCGCCGTTGCCGCGCGCGCCCTCATCGGCGCCAAGAAACTTTCCGCCCGCGAATTGCTGGATAGCTGCATCCGCCGCATGGATGCGATCGACCCCGCCGTGAACGCGATGGTCGCGCGCGACGACGACAAGGCGCGCAAGGATGCGGGCGCGGCCGACGAGGCGACGGCGCGCGGCGATGCGCTCGGGCCGCTGCACGGCCTGCCGGTCGGCATCAAGGATCTCGAGAACACGGCCGGCCTGCGCACCACCTATGGCAGCGCGCTCTATCGCGATTTCGTGCCGACGGAAGACCAGCTCATCGTCGCCTCCGTGCGCAAGGCCGGGGCGATCATCGCCGGAAAGACCAACACGCCGGAATGGG
>NZ_JAELTI010000155.1 GCF_016428755.1 Allobosea sp. ASV33 | reverse complement strand
CCGGCGCGGGATTCCTCGGCCTGGATCTCGCGATCGAGATCGCTCGCCATCCGGTGAAAATCAGCGATCATCATCTCGATCTGGCTTACCCGGCGACGTTTCTCGTCGACCTGGAAGCGCTTGAGCCGAAGAAGCGTCTCTCGCGACTTCATGTCGTTTTCAACTCCTGATTACGCATCGGCGCTGCCGACCCCTCGGCGCGCGCCAGAACTCCATCCGCGAGACGAGGAGCAACATGGCGCAAGGAGGTTGACCTTTCCTTACCGGAACGGGCTGTCTTTTACGCATGATCAAGCCGCGTCCCGGCTCCTGCCACCGCTTGTCGGGATGATCTAGTGAATCCGGAAGCGAGGCCGGCCGGTCTCCTGCCCCACGGATTCCTGTCTTGGCTGCCACTTCTCGTTTCGGCGGGCACGGCCCCCTGCTCCTGGGCCTTGCACTGACCCGCATCATCGGCTGGGGCTCGACCTTCTACTCGCCCTCGGTGCTGGTCGGCGCGCTCGATCGCGAGATCGGGCTCAATGCCGAGATCGTCTTCGGCGGCATCACCATCCTGCTGATCACCGGCGCGCTGGTCGCGCCCGCGATCGGGCGCATCCTCGACCGCGAGGGCACGCGGCGTTCGATGTGCGTGGGCGCAGTGATCTGCGCGCTCGGGCTCGGCGTCCTGTCGCTGGCACAGGGGCCGGCGAGCTATCTGGCGAGCTGGTTCGTGATCGGGCTCGGCCATGCGATGTCGCTCGCCAATACCGGCAATGTCACCATCGCCCAGTTGATGGGCGAGCGGACGCGGCGCGTGATCGGCCTGATGATGCTGGTCACGGGGCTCGCCTCCAGCGTGTTCTGGCCCCTGACCGCGACGCTGATGAACGCCTTCGGCTGGCGCACGACCCTGCTGGTCTTCGCAGCGATGCAGATCGTCATCGTGCTGCCCATCTACGCGTCGATTCCGCGCTACCGGCATCCGCAGGCGCCGGAGGCCAAGCCGGCGTCCGTTCAGGGAGGTCGCTCCGGCGGGGACCATGGCAGCGTGCCGGCGCAGGCGCGGCGGGCGGCGTTCTGGCTGGTGGCGCTCGCCTTCTCGGCGAGCGGGCTCGTCTCCTGGGGGCTGCCGCTGCACCTGATCACGCTCTTTCAGGAAGCGGGCCTGACCCAGCACGAGGCCGTCTGGGTCGCGACCCTGAGCGGCCCCGCGACGCTCGCCGCGCGCGCCATCGACGCGACGCTCGGCGAGCGCTTGCCGGCGGAGAAGGTGGCGCTGTTCGGCCTGCTGCTGGGGCCGGTGCTGTGCCTCGCTCTGCCCTTCGTGCCGATGACGATCGCGACCGCGGCGCTCTTCGTCGCCTTGTTCAGTGCGGCGCTCGGCGTGATCTCGGTGGCGCGGGCGACGCTGCCGCTGGCCTTGTTCGGTCGCAACGGCTTCGCCGCGATGCTCGGCAAGCTCACCGTGCCGCAGAATATGGCGTTCTCCGCGGCTCCGCTGCTTTTCGCCGTGATGGTCGAGCGGCTCGGCGCCAGCCCGACGCTAATGGCCTCCGCGGCCATCCAGGCTATCGGCTTCGCCGCGATGTTCGCGCTGGTGCGGATGGTGGCGCGGGGCTGAGGGCCACTCAGATCCGGGCCAGCAGCGCCGCGATCGCGATCGCGGCGGGCAAGGCCTGGATGTACAGGATCTTGCGGCTGGCGGTCGCCGCGCCGAAGAGCCCGGCAACGAGAACGCAGGCCAGGAAGAACAGCTTGATCGCGAAGCCTTCCGCGCCGAGCCAGAGCCCCCAGGCCAGGCCCGCGACGAGGAAGCCGTTATAGAGTCCCTGATTGGCGGCCAGCACCTTCGAACGCGCGGCGAATTCCGGCGTGAGCCCGAAGGCCTTGTGGCCGCGCGGGGTGTCCCACCACAGCATTTCCAGGATGACGATATAGACGTGGATCAGGGCGACGACGCCCGTCAGCAATGCTGCGATCATGGGGCTGAGATCCTGCGGCGGGAGAATTCCAAAGCCGTCACACGGTGCCGCTCATGATGGCGGCGAGGCGCGCGTAGCATTCATGCAGCGGGGTCGCGTCGTCCTTGGCCTGCTTGAGGAAGGCTTCGAGCGCGGGATGCAGGCGGATCGCCTCGTCGACCTCGGCGGAGGCGCCCTGGCGATAGGCGCCGAGGCGAATCAGCTCCTCCATGTCGGCATAGGTCGCGAGCGTCGAGCGCGCCTTCTGCACGACCGGGTAATAGGCCGGGTCGCAGGAGCGCGGCATGGTGCGCGAGACCGATTTCAGGATGTTGACCGCGGGATAGCGCCCGCGCTCGGCGATGGAGCGCTCCATGACGATATGGCCGTCGAGGATGCCGCGCACCGCGTCGGCGACAGGCTCGTCATGGTCGCCGCCATCGACCAGCACGGTGAAGAGGCCGGTGATCGCGCCGTCGCCGGTGCCGGGGCCGGCGCGTTCAAGCAAGCGCGGCAGCTCGGCGAAGACGGTCGGCGTATAGCCCTTGGTGGTCGGTGGCTCGCCGGCGGCCAGCCCGATCTCGCGCATCGCCATGGCGAAGCGCGTCACCGAATCCATCAGGCACATCACCTGCAGGCCGCGGTCGCGGAAATATTCGGCCAGCGTCAGGGTGGTCAGCGCTGCCTGCTTGCGCATCAGCGCCGGCTCGTCGGAGGTCGCGACGACGACGATCGAGCGGGCGAGACCCTGTGGCCCGAGGTCCTCCTGGAGAAACTCCTGAACCTCGCGGCCGCGCTCGCCGACGAGGCCGATGATGTTGACGTCGGCTTGCGCATAGCGCGCGAGCATCGAGAGCAGCACGGACTTGCCGACGCCGGAGCCGGCGAAGATGCCCATGCGCTGGCCGATGCAGCAGGTGAGGAAGGTATTCAGCGCGCGCACGCCGAGATCGAGCGGGCGGCCGACGCGGCGGCGCTTGTGGGCGTTCGGCGGATCGTTGCGATAGGCGAACAGCGTGTCGCCCTGCGGCAAGGGCGGCCCGCCATCGACGGGGCGGCCGAGCGCATCGACGACGCGGCCGAGCCAGGCCGGTGTGGGGCGCAGGCCCGGTTGCGCCCGGTCGACATGCACGGGGCAGCCGCGGCGCACGCCGTCGAGCCCGCCGAAGGGCATGACCAGCGCCTTGTCGCCTGAAAAGCCGACGACCTCGCAGGGAACGCGCGTGCCGGGCGCGATCTCGATGCCGACGCGCCCGCCCAGGCTCATCGTGCCGATCGGGCCGGCGACCTCGACCAGCAGGCCGCGCACGCCGATGACGCGGCCATAGATCGCCACGCCTTCGATATGCTCGATGGCGGTCGCGAGGGCGGAGAGGCGGTCATGGCCGTGGGACGGGGAATTCATCGGGATGCTTCAACTTGACCGGCAGGGTGAGGGCAACCGAATTCGCGGCCGGCCAGACCTGTGGATGATTTGGTAAGGGTTCCTAACAAATTGCGCTCATTTACCAGCTGTTAAGCTCTGTGATTAACACTGCGGATCGAGGCTGCCGTGTGTCGCAGGGCCGTTATGGTTCTGTTTCCCGGGGCAACCCTCCGCGAAAGGCGCTTTCGCGGCCGAGAAGTTCAGCGATCCGTGTCAAATTCGACTCACCTCGACAAGGATCGTTCACTTTCTCCGAGGAAGCGCTTGCGCTCGGGAATCACGGTTTGTTAACCAGTTTCCTCGTAGCGTGTCGCGTGGCGTTTCATTGGGCAAGTGCGTCGTCGCCAAGGGCCGTGAAGGTCCGGGCGGAAACAACGGTCAAACCTGCCCTGCGGGCGAAATTGGGGACGTGGACATGCGGGTTCTGCTGATCGAGGACGATAGCGCGACCGCTCAAAGCATCGAGCTCATGCTCAAATCGGAGAGCTTCAACGTCTATACGACGGACCTCGGCGAAGAGGGCGTCGATCTCGGCAAGCTCTACGATTACGACATCATCCTGCTCGATCTCAACCTCCCCGATATGTCGGGGTACGAGGTTCTGCGCTCACTTCGCGTCGCGAAGGTCAAGACGCCGATCCTGATCCTCTCCGGCCTCGCCGGTATCGAGGACAAGGTGAAGGGTCTCGGCTTCGGCGCCGACGACTATCTCACCAAGCCGTTCCACAAGGACGAGCTCGTCGCCCGCATCCATGCGATCGTGCGTCGCTCGAAGGGCCATGCCCAGTCGGTCATCACCACCGGCGATCTGGTCGTCAATCTCGATACCAAGACGGTCGAGGTCGATGCCGCCCGCGTGCACCTGACCGGCAAGGAATACCAGATGCTGGAGCTGCTCTCGCTCCGCAAGGGTACGACGCTCACCAAGGAGATGTTCCTCAACCATCTCTATGGCGGCATGGACGAACCCGAGCTCAAGATCATCGACGTGTTCATCTGCAAGCTGCGCAAGAAGCTCGCCAACGCGTCGGACGGCAAGAACTACATCGAGACCGTCTGGGGCCGCGGCTATGTGCTGCGCGAGCCGTCCGATGTCGAGGAACGCATCCCGGCCTGACGCATTTCCGTCGCCCGCCCGTCATCGGGCGGTCATGAAGCGACGCCATACCAGTTCTTGACCTGATCGTCGGATGTACACGACAGGTCGACGGGGACCCCGCCGAGAGGCGGGGTTTTTGTTTGTGCGGCGATGGTCGTTCGAGACTCGTGATTTCATGCGGAATCACGGCGTCATCCTGGGCTCGACCCGGAATCCATCGTCGATCGCAGCGCTCCATGATGGATTCCGGATCGGCGCCGCTTCGCGGCTTGTCCGGGATGACGAGGCGGCTCCGCGAAAAAGCGGCAGGCTCTGACCGCCCTTGATAACCTGGCTCGCTTCAGCCGCGCAGCGTGGCCCCGATGGCAGGACGTGGCCGGAGGCTGGGCGCGGGGGAGGCGGCAAGGGGAGCCGCGCTCGCGGCATGGCGGTAGAGCCCGCGATGCTGCGGGTCGCAAACCAGTTTGGTCGCCAATCCGAGGACGGTTTCGGCCGCCCCTAGCAGGAATGCGCCGTCCGGAATGAGGCGCGGCGTGAGCTGCTCCAGCACCTTCACCTTGGTCGGCACGTCGAAATAGATCAGGACGTTGCGGCAGAAGATCACGTCGAAGCGGCCGAACTGGTCGTTGCGATCCAGCAGGTTGTGCTGCTTGAACGTGACCATCGCGCGGATGCGCTGCGAGACCTGCCATTTGTCGCCGGCCTGCTGGAAATGCTTGAGCAGCATCTGGATCGGCAGGCCGCGCTGAATCTCGAACTGGCTGTAGATGCCGGTGCGGGCCTTTTCCAGGATTTCGGTGGAGATGTCGGTTCCCAGGATCTCGATCTTCCAGCCGGCGAGCCGGTCGCCGAGCTCGTCGATCAGCATCGCCAGCGAATAGGCTTCCTGGCCGCTTGAGACGGCCGCGCACCAGATCCGCAGCGAGCGGCTGGCGGCGTTGGCGGCGAGCCGCTCGGGCAGGATGACGTCCCGGAACAGGTTGAAGGGCGTCTGGTCGCGGAAGAACAGCGTCTCGTTGGTGGTCATGGCATCGACCACGGCGTTTTCCAGGGCGGGATCGCGGGAGAGCCGGAGCTCGCGAACGAGCGTCTCGATATCCGCGACGCCGCGCCGGCGGCAGAGGATGCCGAGGCGGCTCTCGGCGAGATAGCGCTTGTCCGCCGTCAGCGACAGGCCGGAGCGCTGCTGCAGCAGGAGGCGCAGGAAGGTGAAATCGGCCTCGGTCATGCCGTTTGCACCCCGCGCACGAGGCAGCGGATCGAGGCGCCGATCTCGTCGAGCGCGATCACCGTGCTGGCGTGGCGGGCACGCACGACGGAGCCGGGCATGCCCCAGATCGTGCTGCTCGGCTCGTCCTGGGCGATGACTGCCGCGCCGGCCTTGCGCAAGGCGCCGGCGCCGTCGGTGCCGTCGCTGCCCATGCCGGTGAGGACGAGGCCGAGCGCGGCCGGGCCGAGATGACGGGCGGCGTCGCCGAAGAGCACGTCGACGGCGGGCCGGCAGAAATTCACGGGCGGCTCGTCGCCGATGCGGGCGACGATATGCCCGAGCCGGCGATCGATGCCGAGATGGCGGCCGCCGGGCGCGATATAGACGGTGCCGCGCATCAGGCGCTCGCCGTCGAAGGGCTCGCGGGCGGGCACGCCGATATGGGCCGCGACCTGCTCGGCGAAGGAGGCCGTGAAGAGCGGCGGCATATGCTGGACGACGACCGTCGTCAGGTCGTTGAGGCCCTCGCCGATGTCGAACAGCACCTTGGCGACCGCGCGGGGGCCGCCGGTGGACGCGCCGATCACGAGATAGCGCGGCATCACCGAAACGAGCGGGCGCAGGTTGACCGGCCCGCCATGCGGCAGGTCGGTGTCGATCTCCGGCGGCAGCGAGCCGGGCTTCACCGGCGCCTGGACGATGTTGCCGAGCTTCAGCAGGAACTCGCTGCGAAAATCGAGCGAGAGCGTCATGCCGCTGCGGCTGTCCGGCTTGGAGACCACGTCCATCGCGCCGCGCGTCATGCATTCCAGCGCGAGGCGGGTGTTACGCTCGTTCAGCGTCGCCGCGAGCAGCACGCCGGTATGGGGGCTTTCCTTGAGGATCTGGGGCAGGGCGGCCGCGCCGTCGACGCCGGGCATGTCGAGATCGAGCACCATCACGTCGGGCTTGAAGCGGGTGGCATGGGCGACGGCAGTCTCGCCGTCACCGGCGACGGCGACGACGTGGAAATTGCCGGCCTCGCCCAGCCAACGTGCGAAGAGCCCGCGCACGACGACGGAATCGTCGGCGATCACCACGGTCTTGTGCCGGGACGAGGGCCCTGCAGGATTCGCGCGAGGAGACAACATGAGGATGTTTCTCACTGGGCCGGCGGCATGGGAGAAGACGTTTTGGGCGGAAACGTCTCAGGCAAGAAGCACCCGATGCGCGGCCGCACCGAATCGCACCGGCTCAGAGCAGCCCGACCTGATGGAATTTCGAAGCCACGATTTCCTTGTCGAAGGGCTTCATGATGTATTCGTCGGCGCCGGCATGCATGGCGCGCGCGATGTGGGCGATGTCGTTCTCGGTGGTGCAGAAGACCACCTTGGGGCGCTTGCCGCCCGGCATCTGGCGCAGCGTCCGCAGGAACTCGTAGCCGTCCATGATCGGCATGTTCCAGTCGAGCAGCACGGCGTCCGGCATCTCGCCCTTGCAGGCGTCGATGGCGCGCGCACCGTCCTCGGCCTCGGCGATGCGGAACTGCAGCCCTTCGAGGATGCGGCGGGCCACCTTGCGGATCACCGCTGAGTCGTCGACGACGAGACAGTATTTCATGACTTTTGTCTCCAGAACTGTGGCGCCGCCGTCAGGCCGCGCTGCGAAGGTCGAGATCGAGAACGGCGTCGAGATCGAGCACGACGAGAAGCTCGTCCGCCAGGCGATGGATACCCGTCGCCAGCGCCGCCCAGACGCGATCGAGATGAACCGGAAGCGGCTCGAAGGTGGACCGGTCGAGGCGGATGACCTCGCCGACGGCGTCGACGATCAGCGCATAGGCCTCGCCGCCATGGTCGATGCCGATCGCCGTCAGTTCGTGGCGGCCCTGGCCGTCGAGCTTGAGCTCGACCGGGCGCCCGAGCCGCTTGCGCAGGCAGATCGCCGTGACGATGCGGCCGCGCAGGTTGATCAGTCCGACGATCTCGTCGGGTGCGCGCGGGACGACGGTGATGCGGTTGGCGATGAAGACGTCCTGGACGCGGCCGATCGGCAGGCCGAGGAGCTGCTCGCCGACGCGGATCGTCACATAATCCAGGGAGTCGCCGAAGCCCGATGCCGCAGGGTCGTGAGCGTGGGGTTCGTTCGCCATCATGCCGCATGCCTCAGGTCGGCGCCGGCCGTGTTGAGCTCGCTCAGGAGGGCGCGGCGGTCGAATTTCGCGATGACGTCGTCGAGCCCGGCCTGGACCGCGCGCATATGGAGGTCGGGCGTGGCGCAGGTCGTGAGGCCGAGGATGCGCAGGCGCTCGCCCTTGGCGCGATCCCGCAGGAGGGCAGCAAAGGCGAAGGCGGCGTCGCTGTCACGGTCGAGGTCAAGCAATGCGGTCACGATCGGCTCGCCCGCCGTCGCGAGGGCTGCTTCGCTGAAATCGGCGATCGGGGCGATGATCCGGCCGGACGCCCTCAGGACCGGGCTCAGCATGTCGCGCAG
>NZ_JAELTI010000154.1 GCF_016428755.1 Allobosea sp. ASV33 | reverse complement strand
GCCCCGCTCTTCGCCAATCTGCGCGCCCTGGCGCAGGGAACGATCTCGCTCGCCCTGCCCAGGACCCTGTCGCCCGCGGTCCAGCAGGTCCTGGCCCAGGCCGTGCCGGCCGAGCGGCAGGCCCCGACCGCCGCCAGGCTCAAGGAAGCTTTCCAAGCCTCCGGCCTCTTCCTCGAAGCGCGGCAGGCTGCGGGGCTGCCCATGCCCAGGCAGGGCGATCTCAAGGCCGGCCTGCAGGCGCTGCGCGAGACCTTGCTGCCGATCGTCGACTCCCTCTCGCCCGATCCGAAGGCGAGCCGCGGGGATCACGGCGGCGCTCCCTCGGGAGACCAGCAGGCCGATCCCGCTCCCGATCCGTCCGCCCGCATTGCTCCGCCGCGGCGGGACGGCCCGCTCGCGCCGCAGGCGGCCACCGAGCCCTCGCTGGCACCGGGCGAAAAGCCGCTCGCCATCGCCGAGACTTTGCTCGACCAGACCGATGCCGCGCTCGACCGGATCAAGCTGACGCAATACGCCTCGCTGCCGCTGGAGCCCGCCCGGCAGGACGGCACGCAGCCGGCGCAGCGCTGGCTCGCCGAGATTCCGCTCGCCTTCCAGCAGGGCATCTCGATGCTGCCCCTCCAGGTCGAACGCGATCCGCCGCGCCGCGATGCGCAGGGCGTGAGCCCGCCGGTCTGGCGCATCCGCTTCGCGCTCGATGTCGAGCCGATGGGACCGCTCCAGGGCGTCGTCACCTTGCAGGGCCGCGATGTCGGCGTCTCGATCTGGGCAGAGCGCGAGGAGACCAGCCAGCTCCTGCGCGGCGCGGCACCCGGCCTCGAAGGCGCTCTGCTCGATGCGGATTTCGCCAGCGGCGCCATCGACATCCAGACCGGCCAACCGCGCGTCATGCAGCCGACAGCCGGCCAGTTTCTGGACCGCCTGTCATGAGCGCGCCGCAGCCGCCCCGGATCGCCGTCGCACTGGAATATGACGGGCACGGCGCGCCGCGCGTCACCGCCAAGGGCCGCGGCGAATTGGCCGAACGCATCGTCGAGACAGCCAGAGAGCATGACGTCGCCGTCGAGCAGAACGCGATCCTCGCGCAGGCGCTTTCGGCGGTAGAGCTCGACGACCAGATCCCGGAGGAGCTCTACCGGGCCACGGCGCAGGTCATCGCCTTCGTCCTCTCCCTGCGCGGCGAATGGCGCCGGCCGAACCGGGACGGCCATCGCTCTTGAGCACGATCGTCGTCAGGCGCCTCGGCCCCACCGCATACGCGGAGCTGGGGCCGGTTTTCGCGGAGCTCGCGCGCCACGCGCTCGAGCCCAATCCGCATATGGCCCCGGCCGCAGTCTCGGCAGCGACAGTGCTCGTGCCGGAGGAGGAGATCGTCGTCCTCTGCGCCTGGCTCAGCGAGGCACTCGATTTCGAGCAGCTTGTCGGAATCTGGGCGTTCCGGCGCGTGAACGGCTGGCGCAGCGGCTTCGCGGGCGCCCTCGCGGCCCCGCTTGTGCCGCTCTACGAAGTCTCCTCGCTGCCGGTGCTCGACCGCGATCATGCGGCTGAAGCGGCAAGGGCCCTGATGCGCTATCTGCTCGCCTCGCGCGACCTGCCGCATCGTTTGCTGCTGCCGCTGCTCCCGCTCGACGGGCCCTGCTACGCGGCGCTGGCCGAAGCCTGCCGCCAGACCGGCAGCGCGATCTCGACCTATGAGCGCTGGGTCCGCCCGGTGATGATCCCGCGTCCGGAGGACAATTTCGAAGCCTATCTGCGCCGCGCACTCGGCTCTTCCTACAAGAAGCGCATGCAGCAGTTCCGGGCGGTGGCCAAGCAAGGCACCCTCACCTTCCGGCGCAATCGCGGCCGCGGCGCACTGGAGGCGCTCGATTCCTTCCTCACGCTGGAAGCCGCCGGCTGGAAGGGCGAGGAAGGCACCGCCATTGCCTGCCTGCCCGCCGACACCGCCTATTTCCGCCGCCTGGCGGAACTTTGTGCCAACGATGACACGCTGCTGATCGACACGCTGCTGCATGACGGGCGCGCCATTGCCATGGGCCTGCTGGTCGAGAGCGGCAACCGCCGGCATTTCCTCAAGATCGCCTATGACGAAACGCAAGGACGCCATTCGCCCGGACGGACCCTGGCGATCGCCATGCTGCAAGCCGATTTCAACGGCACACCGCCCTCCTTCTTCGACAGCGGCGCCGGCGAGGGCGTCGATGCCGGCACCTATGTCTGGGGCGAGCGCCGCGAAATGGCCAATGCGATCATCCGCGTCGGCCCGGGCCGCGCCGGGCTGGCGCAGATCGCCGCCTTCAGCCGGATGTGGCTCCGGCGCCTGCGGGACGCGCGGCGAGCCCGATCCCGCAAGACAGCACCTCCGGGAAAGCTCTGAGCCGGTCTCGCCAACGCGCTTGACCGGGTTTCGTCCCCACGGATAGAGCCGGAACGCTTCGCAGGAGAGAGCCGATGACCGCGACCGCCCGGATTGGAATCGTCACGGTCTCCGACCGCGCCTCGGCCGGCGTCTATGCCGATGAAGGCGGGCCGGCCATCGACGCCTATTTCCGGAAGGTCCTGACCTCGCCCTGGGAAGCCGTCGCACGCGTCATCCCCGATGATCGCGCTACGATTGCGCAGACCCTGCGCGATCTCGCCGACACGGAGGGCTGCTGCCTGATCGTCACCACCGGCGGCACCGGCCCGGCCCCGCGCGACGTCACGCCGGAGGCAACCGAGGACGTCGTCGAGAAGCCGATGCCCGGTTTCGGCGAATTGATGCGGCAGGTCAGCCTCGCCAAGGTGCCGACCGCAATCCTCTCGCGCCAGACGGCCGGCATCCGCGGCAAGTCGCTGATCGTCAACCTGCCCGGCCGCCCCCGGGCCATTGCCGAGTGCCTGGATGCAGTGATGCCTGCGATCCCCTATTGCATCGACCTGATCGAAGGACCGTGGCTGGAGACCGATCCGGCGGTGATTGCGGCGTTCCGGCCGAAGAAGTGAAAAAGCTCCCGTCAGAGTAAGAGACGCGGGTCGTCCCGGGCGACCGCAGGGAGACCCGGGATCCATGCCGGAGCGCTCCCGATTGAGGTTCTGGCATGGATCCCGGATCTTCGCTTCGCTCCGTCCGGGATGACCCGCGTTTTGACGCGAAGGCGAAGAGAGCTCAGCCCGCCGCCAATTCCCGCCCGATCGCCTGCACGAGCTGCGGCGAGAGCGGATCGGTAGCAGCCGAAAAGCCGCCGAGCAGCGCGCCGTCGCGGCCGATCAGGTATTTGTGGAAGTTCCAGCGCGGCGTGTCGGCTGGCTTCTCCGCAGCGGCCCAGCGGTAGAACGGATGCGCCTCCGGCCCGCGCACCACGGTCTTCTCGGCGAAGGTGTAGGTCGCACCATAGCTCTGCCGTGCAGCCTCGGCGATGGCCGCGCCGTCGAGCGGCTCCTGCCCGCCGAAATCGTTGCTCGGCACCGCGACGAGCATCAGCCCGCGCGTCTGATAGCGCTGCCAGAGCTGCTCCAGCGTCGCCATCTGCCCGGCATAGCCGCAGCGCGTCGCCGTGTTGACGACCAGGATCGGCCGGCCAAGGTAGTCGGCTAGCGGAATGCGACGTCCGTCCGGCTTGTCGAAGCCGAAGGCATGGGCGCCCGTCAGAGCCTGCGCCGCGGCTGGGCGCGAAGCGAAGCCGGCGGAGGCTGCTCCGGCGATCCCGACGACGATCTGGCGGCGCGTGGGCGACATGGCTTCTCTCCGGTTCGACGGCCGAACGACGGCATCATGCCGGAAAGCAGAAAGCCCCGCAGCCGGCCGGCGCGGGGCTTCGCTTCACGATGGCGAGACCGGCAAGCCTCGGCTGGCAGAACTCAGCAGGCGAGGACCTTCTTCACCCGCACTTCGAGGTCGCGCAGCTCGTAGGGCTTCACGACGTAATGGTCGGCGCCGTTGCTGGTCGCCTCGTCCATCTTGTCGACCGAGCGCTCCGAGGTCGCCATGATGATCTTGATCTGGTTCAGTTCCGGCACCGAGCGGATGGCGCGCAGCAGGTCGATGCCGCTCATGCCGTCCATGTTCCAGTCGAGCAGCAGCAGGTCGTAGCGCTTGGTCTGCATCTTCATCAGGGCCTCGCGGGCGTTCTCCGCCTCGTCGATGTCCTGGAACTCGATCTGCTTGAGGAAATAGGTCGCCAGGCCGCGCATGCTCTTCTGGTCGTCGACCACCAGGATGCGGTATTCGCTTCTGGCCTTTGACATAACAATCTCCTTACGCGGTGCGCAGGTTCGGCCTCTCGCCGATCAGCTGGCTGACCGCGGTACCAATCTGGGTCAATGGAACGACCCTCTCGGTCGCTCCCAACTCGTAGGCCGCTTTCGGCATCCCGTTTACCACGCAAGTTTCCCCGCTTTGGATTAACGTCTCGGCGCCGGCTTTGCGCATGGCTAACAAACCGTCAGCGCCGTCGCGCCCCATGCCGGTAAGCAGGATACCGACGGCATGGGCGCCGACGCTGCGGGCCACGGAATGGAACATCACGTCGACGGAAGGCGAATGGCCGCTGACCAATGGCCCCTCGCGCAGCACGCAGACGAACTCGCCGCGGCGCTCCTCGATCTCGAGATGGCGCGGGCCGCCGGGCGCCACCACCGCCATGCCGGGCCGCAGCCTGTCTCCGTCATTCGCCTCGTGCACGTCGAGCCCGGTCGCGGTCGCGAGCCGCGCCGCGAACTTCGCCGTGTAGCCCGGCGGCATATGCTGCACGACGACGATCGGCAGCCTGAGATGGGCGAGATCGCGCATCACCGTCTGCACGGCCGGCACGCCGCCGGTCGAGGCGCCGATGGCGATCAGCGAGGTCTTGCCGCTGCGCGCCGGCTCCCGCGACAGCGCGGCCGGACGGGCCGGTGCGGCGGCGGCCATCTGCGTCATCTGCCGGGCGGCGGAGATCATCTTGCGGCTGGCCGCGGCGCGCTGCAGCGCCGCGACGAGATGCTTCATGAAGCCGTCGAGCGTATGGGTCGTGCCGTCGGGCTTCTCGATGAAGTCGATCGCGCCCAGTTCCAGCGCCTGGATGGTGTTGTCCGCGCCCGGCCCGCCGAAGGCCGAGACGATCAGCACCGGCAGCGGGTCCTGCTTGAGCACGCGCGCCAGCAGCTTCAGGCCGTGCCGGCCCGGCAATTCGAGATCGAGCGTCACGACATCGGGCCTGAGCTCCTGGATGGCGTCCCAGCCCTCCTCGGCGCTGCCGGCGATGCCGATCACCTCGAAGCCCGGCGCAGAGTTGATGATCTGCGTCATCAGCTTCTGCATCAGCACGGAATCGTCGACGACGAGAACCTTGACCGGAGCGGCGGAAGACGTCGCGACAACCATCACCAGACCTCCACTTCACCAGCCACCGGCTGCGTCTTGAGCCGGTTGAGATAGGCGATTTCCTGCTCGTGGCCGCTGTCGCGCGCCGTGGGCTGGACATGCTGCACCCAGGCCCGTCCCGTCGAGGGCTGGTAATGGATGCGCCGCGAGCGCGTGCCGCCGACATCCCGCGAGACCACCGGAATACCCTCAACCTTCAGGAACTCGTTGACGAAGGCGATGTTGCCGTCGCCGATCGCCAGCATCGTCGCGCCGGAGAGCACGCGCGCCCCGCCGAAGACCTTCGCCTCGAAATTGCTCCTCTTGGCGCCGCGCTTCAACAGGTCGTTGATGAGGACTTCCATGGCGGTGTCGCCATAGCGCTCGCCGGCGCTCGCATCCGAGCCGCCATTGTTCTTCGGCAGCAGGAAATGGTTGAGGCCGCCGACGCCGGCGATGGGGTCGCGCATGCAGACCGAGACGCAGGAGCCGAGCACGGTCGCGACGATCTCGTCCTTGGCGGAGGTGATCTCGTGCTCGCCCGGCGCGACGGTGATGATCGTCGCCTGGAAGCGCGGATCGAAATAGCGGCGGGAGGACCGGGAAACGCTCATGCAGTCCTCTCGTAGATGGTGCGGCCGATCAGGCGCAGGTTCGGATGCGGTTGCGGCAGCGATTCCGAATGCCCAAGATAGAGGAAGCCGCCCGGCGCCAGCAGCGCAACGAAACGATCGAGGATCGAGGCCTTGGTCTGCGTGTCGAAATAGATGAAGACGTTGCGGCAGAAGATCACGTCGAACGGGCCGCTCATCGGCCATTTCTCGATCAGGTTCAGGCGCTTGAAGGCGATCATCCGGCGCAGCTCCTCGCTGATCCGGGCCTCGCCCCGTCCCGCCCCGCCTTCGAGCTTGAGCATCGGCTTCACGTCGGCGGGCAGGCGCTCGAACAGCTCGGCCGGATAGATGCCGGCCTCGGCCCGCGTCAGGATATCGGTGTCGATATCGGTCGCAAGGATCTTGAAATCGAGATCGCTGCGCGGCCCCACCACGTCCCGGCAGGATGCAGCGATCGAATAGGGCTCCTCGCCGGACGAGCAGGCCGCCGACCAGATACGGATGCGCCCGCGCCGGCCGGAGCGCTCCTGCAGCAGGCGCGGCATCACGTCCTTGCGCAGATGGTCGAAATGGTGGCGCTCACGGAAGAAGGCGGTGTGGTTGGTCGTCACCGCGTTGATCAGTTCGGGCAACTCGCCCGCCGCCTGCGGCGTCTTCAGGAACGCGCAGTATTCCGCGACCGAGCTCATGCCGAGCGCCTTGACGCGCCGCGCCAGGCGTCCGCGCGTCATCGCTTCCTTGTGCTCGCGGATGACGATGCCGGCCTGCTCATAGACCAGCGTCGCGATGAACTTCATGTCGTCGCGCGTCAGCGTGACGTCGGCCATGGCGGGCTGGTTGAGGGCGAAGGGATTGGAGGGGGCGGGTCTGTTCATCTCTCAAATCCCCATGCGGCCACCGGCAGCGACACGGCGCGGCTGTGGCTGCGGCATCGCCCGCGGCTGCGGAGCGGCCTGCGCCATGCTGCGCCGCTGCGACGGTGCGCCATTGGCGCCGGCATGGCCGGCGTTGAATGTTTCGACATAGGCGTGCAGCGCCGCCGCCTGATCGGCGAGCGAAGCCGCCGCCTCCGCGCCGCGCGCGGCAAGATCGGCGTTCTGCCTGACGCCCTTGTCCATCTTCGCGACGCTGCGGCCCATCTCGCCGGCGCCCTGCGCCTGCTCGGCTGTGGCGGCGGAAATATCCGAGACGGTCGCCGAGACCTTGTCCGCCGCCGCGACGATGCGCTCCAGCGCCTTCCCGGTCTCGCGGACGAAGCCGACGCCCTCGGCGACCTGCCCGTTGGACGAGGCGATCAATCCCTTGATGTCCTTGGCCGCCTGTGCCGAGCGCTGCGCCAGCGAACGCACCTCGGAGGCGACCACGGCGAAACCCTTGCCGGCATCGCCTGCGCGCGCCGCCTCGACGGCGGCATTGAGCGCGAGCAGATTGGTCTGGAAGGCGATTTCGTCGATCACGCCGACGATCTCGGAAATCTTCAGCGACGAGCTTTCGATGCGTTCGATCGCGGAGACGGCGCGGGTCACCACGCCCTGTCCCAGCTTCGCGACGCTCATCGTCTCGCCGGCGATGTCGCCGGCCTCGCGGGTGCGCAGGCTGCTGCGCCCGACCGAAGCCTTGACCTGCTCGGCCGCGGCCGAAGCCTCGCCGAGATCGGCAGCCGCCTGTCCGGCGCCGGCCGCGAGCTCCGTGGTCGCGGCATCGACCTCAGCGGCGGCCTGCGAAACCCGGCCCGCGCTGTCGCGGACGGTCGCCAGCATCGCGCCGACATGACCGAGCGCCTCGTTGAGGCTGTCCTGAAGGAAGCCCAGGCTGCCCTGGCTGGTCACCGGGATGGGCCGGTTGAAATCGCCCTCGGTCACCCCCGCGACGGCATGGGCCATCTGGTCGAACGTGCCTTCGAGCGCGGCGTTGATCCGGTTAAGCCCCTTGACCGCGTGGCCGAGCGGCAGCGGCTGCCCTTCCGACGACAGGCGGCGGGAAAAGTCGCCGGCCTCTGCCGCCTCGACCAGCGCCACGATCTCGGCCGCGAGCTTGAGGTCCCCGGTCATCTCGCGCCATTCCACGGCCGTGCCGAGGCTGCGGCCGTCACCGCGCACCATGGCGGTCAGGGTCAGGCAGATGGTCCGGCGGCCGAGCGTCAGCCGCACCGGCTGGCCGCCGAGCGGCTGGTGCTCGCCCTGGACGCGCTCCATGACGCGGCCGAGCATGTCCTTGGCC
>NZ_JAELTI010000153.1 GCF_016428755.1 Allobosea sp. ASV33 | reverse complement strand
GACAACAGCGTCACCTGCTCGATGAGCCGCTCTGGCAATGTCTGGGACAACGCCGCGATGGAGAGCTTATTCGCTGCTTCGCGCGGCCCTTCGGGTCTCGTCGCCGAAGACCGAGCGGATCAGAGGCGGGGTCTACCGGACACATGACGATGCTCGTGCCGACGTATTCGATTACATAGAGCGCTTCTACAATGCCGTTCGCAGGCACTCGACCATCGGCTACATCAGCCCGGTAGAGTTCGAAAAGAAGGTCGGGTTAGCTTAACTGACCGCCCACGAAACCGGCAGCAGGCCACACATCCTGACAAAGTACCCGCGCGGCACGAATCGACGCATCGCTGAGCTGCTGGGCGGTCCAGACGGAAAGGCGCAGTTCATCCGCGAGGCCGTGGAGAACGAGCTAAAGCGCCGCGAGTGCAAAAAGCCGAAGACGTGACCCGTGATGGGCGAACGGGCAGAGAACAACCCTGGGAAGTTTACGGGAACTTCCTGTTCCCAAACCGCCCGGCCGATGCTATTGCGTTCCCCGTCGCACCCTCTTTTCGTTTCCGGGGTGTGGTGGTTTTGCGAGTGTTCTGATGCACTTGCGGACTGGCGGGGTATAGCGCAGCCCGGTAGCGCATCTGCTTTGGGAGCAGAGGGTCCCAGGTTCGAATCCTGGTGCCCCGACCACTGGAAACGTCTTGCGGCAGCTCGATGGACGGGCTGCAGGGATTTTGGTGACGGCAGAGCGCTTTCATGACCGCACGCATCTATCGCCCGGCCCGCACGGCCATGCAGTCCGGCACGGCCAAGGCCGAGCGCTGGCTGCTCGAGTACGAGCCCGAGGCGCCGCGCCAGATCGAGCCGCTGATGGGCTGGACCTCGTCCTCTGATATGAAGAGCCAGCTCAAGCTCTGGTTCGACAGCGAGGCCGAGGCGGTCGCCTATGCCACGCGCAACGGCATCGCCTATCGCGTCGAGCAGCCGAACGAGGCCAAGCGCCGCACGGTCTCCTATTCCGACAATTTCAAGTTCACGCGCGTCGGTCAGTGGACGCATTGATGCCGACAGGCGAGGGCACATCCTCGCTTTCGGGCCCGTAGCTCAGATGGATAGAGCAGCAGCCTTCTAAGCTGCTGGTCGCAGGTTCGAATCCTGCCGGGCTCGCCATTCTTCTCTCCCGATACGGGCCGCCTTTGCCATCCCGGCCCTCTTCCGGATGCGGCGGCAATATCGCATGGCTGCCGGACGGAACAGGCGACCGCCGACCTCGTTGTTGAA
Organism: Allobosea sp. ASV33; assembly: GCF_016428755.1. Taxonomy (GTDB): domain Bacteria; phylum Pseudomonadota; class Alphaproteobacteria; order Rhizobiales; family Beijerinckiaceae; genus Allobosea. The sequence goes on along the minus strand of NZ_JAELTI010000153.1, from coordinate 6,932 downwards.
ACGGGGGTTGATGCGGAGAGCAGCCATGTTGAGGTTCGTTGCGATGACCGCCCTTGTGGCGGCTCTATCGTCCCCCGCCTTCGCGGAACCCGGTTTCGTCAAGACGGTCAGCCTGCCGGGGCTCGGGGCCGGCTATGGCCTCGCTTCGCAGTCCGTGTGCGAACTTCCCGCCTATGTCTCGGCTCGGACCAGCAGGCCGGTATCGGCGGATAGCCAGGCCATGACCCTGTCGCCGCGGATGGTCCAGGCGATCCGGATCGGCGAGGAGCCCGTCAACGACTGACCGTTGTGGACTGATTCCCGAGGCGTAATCTCCCTTCTTTATCGTGTTGGAGTACAGCATCGTCCTGTGATCCGCGCCGGCGCGGCGAGGCCGCCGCGCTTGCCGACCTTCCCCCGGCAGCGTAAACCCGCGCGGCCTCGCCTTGATCGTGCCCGAAAGGCCCGCCATCGGGCGGGGCTCGACTTTCAGGAAAGGTGCGGCCGGCAGCCGCGGGGAAGCATGATGTTTTCGCTCACGCCAGCGATCGACCGGGTCAGGGATGCGGCCTCCGCCAGCCATCTGCGGGCCTGCATCTTCCTGCTGCTGCTGTCGCTCGCTGCTTTCCTGCCGGGCTTCAGCACGCTCCAGCCGCTCGACCGCGACGAGCCGCGCTTCGCGCAGGCGAGCAAGCAAATGCTGGAGACCGGCGATTTTGTCGATATCCGCTTCCAGGACGAAGCGCGCCACAAGAAGCCGGTCGGCATCTACTGGCTGCAGAGCGCGGCCGTGAAGGCCGGCGAGGCGCTCGGCGTTCCCGAAGCGCGCACGCAGATCTGGCTCTATCGCATTCCGTCGCTGGTCGGTGCGACCGCTGCGGTGCTCCTGACCTATTGGGCGCTGCTCGCCTTCCTGTCGCCGCCGCTTGCCCTGCTCGGCGGGGCCTTGATGGCTTCCGCCGTGCTGCTCGGCGTCGAAGCGCGCATCGCCAAGACCGATGCGCTGCTCGCCGCCTGCGCCGTCGCCTCCATGGGCGCCCTGGCGCGGACCTGGCTCGACTGGACGCGCTCGCTCGCCTTCGTACCGGACAGGCGCAACTGGCTGGTGTTCTGGGGCGCGACCGCACTCGGACTCTTGATCAAGGGGCCGATCGTGCCAATGGTCTGGGGCCTCGCCGTCCTCGTGCTCAGCGCGAGCCAGCGCTCCTTCCGCTGGCTGAAGCCGCTGCGCTTCGGGCCGGGGCTCCTGCTTTGCCTCGTCGTCGCCTTGCCCTGGTTCGCCGCGATCATGATCAAGACCGGCGGCAGCTTCTTCGCCGAAAGCGTCGGGCAGGACATGCTCGGCAAGGTCGCCGAGGGACAGGAGAAGCATTGGGGGCCGCCCGGGCTCTACCTGTTGTTCTTCTTTGCGACCTATTGGCCGGCGGCGGCCTTCGCGGCGATGGCGGTGCCCTTCGCCTGGGTACGTCGCAAGGAGCCGCAGATCCTGTTCCTGATCGCCTGGATCGTGCCGTCCTGGCTGGTTTTCGAGGCCGTGCCGACCAAGCTGCCGCATTACGTGCTGCCGCTCTATCCGGCGATCACCGCGCTCCTTCTTCTGGCCGTGCTGAACGGTGGCATCAACCGCTACCGTCGTGGCGCGGTGCTCACCGCCTGCCTCGTCGTGATCGTGCCGCTGGCGCTGATGAGCGCGATCCTGTTCGGCAACTGGACACTCGATCATGCGGTTCCGTGGTTGGCGCTGCCGTTCTTAGCGCTCGTCCTGCTTCTGGCCATCAGCGTCGTCGCGGCGTTCCGGCGGCTCGATTTCGAGGGTGCGCTCTGGCGCTGCGTGCCGGCGAGCCTGCTGCTGACGATCGCGGTCTATCCCTTCGCCATCGAGAGCCTGCGCTCGCTGAAGCTGTCGCCGCGTCTGGCGGAGGCGGCGAGAGCCGTCGGCTGCGCCGATCCCGCCGTAATCACGCTGGGCTACCGCGAGCCGAGCCTGGTCTTCCTGACCGGGACGAAGCTCGCCATGGCCGCGAGCGGCACTGACGCGGCCTCGTTCCTGAACCAGCCGGGCTGCCGCGTCGCCTTCGTCGAGAGCCGCTTCGCCGATGAGTTCAAGACGGCGCTGTCGAGCCAGCCGACGAAGCCGCGTCTCGTGACCACGATCAACGGCTTCAACCTGAATGGCGGGCGCAGACTGGAGATCGCCGTCTTCGCCCGCTCGCCGGGCTAGACAGCGCCCTTGCATGCGAAGCTCTTGCCCAATCCGCCGCGCTGACGCAGTTTGCGGGCCGTTTTTCCGGATGATGCCCCTTTGACCGAAACCTCTTCCCATCCGCTGCTCAGCGTCGTCGTGCCGGTGCGCAACGAACAGGGCAATATCGCGCCGCTCGTCGCCGATATCGAGAAGGCCTGCGCCGCGATCGGCCCGTTCGAGGTCGTCTATGTCAATGACGGCTCGACCGACGGCACGGCGGCGGCGCTCGCGGAACTCGCCGCGACGCGGCCCTGGCTGCGTGTCATCACTCATGCCCAGTCCTGCGGCCAGAGCGCGGCGGTGCGCAGCGGCGTGCGCCACGCCCGCTCGGCGATCGTCGCGACGCTCGACGGCGACGGCCAGAACGACCCCGCCTTCCTGCCCCAGATGGTCGAAGCCTTGCAGAAGGCCGGCCTTCAGGCCGGGATGGTGCAGGGGCAGCGCGTCGGCCGCAAGGACACCGGCTTCAAGCGCTGGCAGTCGAAGATCGCCAACGGCGTGCGTGGGCGCGTGCTGAAGGACGATACGCGCGATACCGGCTGCGGGCTGAAATGCTTCCGCCGCGAGGCCTATCTCGCACTGCCCTATTTCGACGCGCTGCATCGCTTCATGCCGGCGCTGATGGCGCGCGAGGGGCACAAGGTGCTGCATGTCGACGTGCGCGACCGGCCGCGCCTCACAGGCGTCTCGAATTACGGCTTCTTCGACCGGCTCTGGGTCGGCATCCTCGATCTCGCCGGGGTCTGGTGGCTGATCCGCCGGCGCAAGCGCGTGCCCCAGATCGTCTCGGAGACGCCGTGATGCTGATCGACCTGCAGCAGATGATCGGCAATTATTTCCACGACGTCTTCGTCAACAATATCGACTGGTGGGTCCTGCTCGGCGTGGTCGCGCAGGGGCTCTTCACCATGCGCTTCGTCGTGCAATGGTGGGCGAGCGAGAAGGCCAAGCGCTCGGTCGTGCCGATGACCTTCTGGTGGTTTTCGATCGGCGGCGGCCTGCTGCTGCTGATGTATGCGCTCTATCGGCGCGACCCGGTCTTCATCCTGGGCCAGGGCTTCGGCGTCTTCGTCTATATCCGCAACCTGCAATTCGTCCTGCGCGCCAAGGCACGCGGCGAGGACACGAATTCCGGGCCGGGCTAGGGCCGCAAGCGTCATTCTCGGGCGGAGCGAAGCTTCGACCCGAGAATCTCATGACGAGAAGACACTGGTTTCCGAGATCCTCGGGTCAAGCCCGAGCATGACGTGCTGTGTCAGCTCCGGGAGGGCGGCGCCGCAGGATCGGCCGCCGCGCCATCGGCTGGCGAGGGCAGTTTGTCGGCGGCCGGCGCCTGCGGCTTGCGCATCGCGGCCGAATAGGCGGGGTAGCGCTCGCGATAGGCCTTCAGGAACTCGGAGAGCGTGTCGGCATTGGCGGTGGCGCGGGCCATCTCGCGGATGTCCGCGGCGCGCGTGCGGTCGGCGCTGGTGATGAACGCGAAGGTCCGGGCATCGGCGCCGCGTGCCATCTTCGGAGCGAACTTGCTGCGCAGCCGGTCGAGCGACAGGTTCTCGCTCGCCATCACGTAGGATACGCCCGCCCGCATCACGTCGGCGCGCTCGCTGTCGCCCAGCGTGCCGTCACCGCGCCAGCTTTCGCCCAGCAGGCGCTCGTAGGCTTCGCCCGCCTCGCGCCAGCGGCGCCCGGTCCAGTAGATGTCGGCGCGCAGCCGGTCGATCTCGGGGCCGCGCTCGGTTTCCAGCATCTCCAGCGCCTGGTCGGTGCGGGACAGGTCCGACAGTGCCTTGGCTTCCAGCAGCAGGCGGGCGCGCTTGACGTCGGCCGGCAATTCGACGACGCGCGTCGTGTTGAGCGCGCGCACCGCATCGGCCGGCTTGCCGTTCATCAGGTCGACCATGGCCAGCCGCGTTGCGACCGTGGAGCGCGCCGCGCCGGTGAGGCGCCGGTCCATCTGGTATTTTAGGATCTCGGCGGCCTGATCGAGCAGGTCGAGCTCGACGAGGCGGTCGGCGAGCAGGCGGGTGATCTCGTCGCCGCGCCGTCCGATCGGCAGGAATTCCTTGAAGTCGTAGAACAGGGCGAGCGCCTCGATGCGCGGCAGCTTGCCGAGCCCGCCGCCGCTGAACAGCTCGGCGAAGCGCTGGGCCGTCTCGTCATGCATGCGCCGGGTCAGCGGATCGTCGGGGAAGTTCTCGTTGGCGCGGCGCGCGACCATGAAGGCGTCGCGCCAGCGCTGCTGATCGGCGTAAAGACGCCCGAGCTCGGCCAGCGCCTCGATCTCCAGCCGCCCGCCGCGCCAGATGACGGAGACCGTCTCCAGCCGGGCGATCGCTTCGTCGGGCTTGATGTCGGCGCGCTTCTCGGCATCGGCGAGCTTGACGGCGCGCAACTGCGCCTCCGCCGCGATCGGGCGGCTCTTGGCGTCGAAGAGCGGCTTGTAGCCGTTCATCGCGGCTTCCGGGCGGCCGCCGATATCGTCGAGCCGCGCCTGCAGCAGGGCGAGATGCTCCTGGTCGAAGCTGTCGCGCGGCATGTCGGCCAAAGCCTGGATCTGCCGCTCGGCCACGGCGATATCCTGCTGGGCGAGCGCGGCCTGCGTCATCGCTTCGCGGAACGTGCCCTGCAGGTCGGCCGGGTAGCGGTCGATCACCGCCTCGGCCCGGCGGAAGCCGACGAGCGCCTGCGCCGTGCGGTTCTGGCGCTGTTCGACCAGGGCGCGCCACAGGCCTGTCTCGGCATCGTCCTTGATCGGGCCGGCATCGAAGGCGGCCAGCGCCTGCTGGTCCCGATGCATCCCGGCCGCGATGACGCCCTTGAGAAAGAGCGCCTCGCGGTTGCCACGCATCGACTTGTCGTCGGCGAGCAGCGCGTTCAGAGGGCCGGCGGCCTCCGGCATCAGGCCGTTGGCCGCATAGAAACGCGCGAGCGCCAGTCGGGCTTCCGACTTGCGGCCGCGCGAGGCGTCGGTGACGTCGAGCAGGAGGGCCCGGGCGCGCTCGAGCGGGTTGCCGGTGCGCAGCTTCGTCCAGGTATCGCCATCCAGCAGGGGCGCCGCTTCCTGCCTCTCGGCCCTATCCTCAATCTTGCGGTCCGGTTCGCCGATATCGAGGGAGATGTTGAGCCCGCCGCTGCGGCCGATGCGGACCTGTTCGGTGCCGGCGCGGACGGCGACATCGTCCGCATGCGGCTGGACGGCCAAACCCTGCGCGGTCTGGAGCAAGCCGAATTCGACGAACTGGTAGGGCTTGGGCGTGAGCCGGGTCGGGCCCGTGGCGGTCGCGACGGCGACGGGCAGGCCGGCGGGGCCGGATTCGAGCCAGTGGATACCAGTGAGGCCCGCGAGGGGCACGGCGACGATGGTCTGGCCGCGGTCGTCCATATTGCGCTGCGGCTCGACGGGAGCGGCGGGGCGTCCCGCGTCCTCGCCGAGATCGAGCGACCAAGTCGGGCCGTTGTCGAAAACGCGTGTCAGCGGCTGCCCGGTGAGCTTGAGCTTGACCAGCGTGACCTTGCCCTCGCGCGTGACGGAGCTGTCCTCGACCAGCTTGGGCATCAGCCCGGCGAGCTTGGCGGGATCGATGGTGTCGCGGGTGTCGAAGACCAGCGTCATCACGCCGGCATCGAGGAAGGCCGCGGCTCCAGTTGGACGGGTGAAGCGGAAGTCGAGCCGCTTGCCGTCGACCGTGATGACGACCGGTCCCGGCGGCACATCGGACGCAGCGGGAACTGCCGCTACGGCCCGGACGACGGGCTCCGCCGGCTTCGCCGCGGGCTGGGCCGCAGCGGGCTTGGCGGGAGGCTCGGCAGCAGGGGGCGTTGCGGCGGGGGCAGCGGCAGGCGGCGCCGCCAGTTTGTTCAGATCGGCGAGCGTAAGCGATTCCTGCTTCACCGGGCGCAGCAGGTCGACCACCAGCCCGGTCTCGTCGTCGAAGCTGCGGACCTGCCAATCCTTGGGCAGGGACAAGGTCAGGCTCAGCGCCTCCTTGCCGGCATCCAGCGCGGCGAGCCCGATATCGGAGGGCAGGGCGTTGCGGATGGCGGCAACCTCGACATTCATCGGCCGGTCGAAGACCAGCTTCAGCGCCCCGTTCGACAGATCGCTGGTCAGCTTCGTCTCGGCCGGCGCCTTGAAGATCAGGCGCTCCAGCGTCGGCAGGCTGGCCGTGCTCATGGTCAGCACGGCGGGAGGGGCGGGGGGCTGGCGCGCAGCCTCCCTGGCGCGAACCTCGGCGAGGCGCAGGCGCTCGGTGAGCTCGGCGAGGGCCTCGGGCGGCGGGCCCGGCATCACACCGGACCAGTTCTGCGGCAGGATATCGATGAAGGCCTTGTCGCCGGCCTCGATCAGATTGGCCTTGTAGGACTGGGTCAGCGCAAAGCGCATGCCGCGCCCGTCGGGGTCGACGCGGGCGACGGAGACATAGTTCGGCAATTCGCGGGCGACGCGTGCGACATCGACCTGGACCTGGTTGCCGAAGGCGACGATCAGCACGCCGTTGGAAACGCGGATGCGGGTCTGGACCGGTTCGTCGAAGGTCAGGGACAGCCGGCCGAAGCCCGCCGGCATGGCTTCGCCGCGCAGATTCGCACCGGCCGCGAAGGCAGGCGTCTCCAGGCCGGCGGCAAGCGCGAGAGCGGCCAGCCCGATACCGAAGGCGAGGGAGCGCGACAGACGCAAACGGTGATACTCGACCCAACGCGACAACGC
>NZ_JAELTI010000152.1 GCF_016428755.1 Allobosea sp. ASV33 | reverse complement strand
CCCGCGCGAGGCCTGGGAAGCCTCGCCGCGCGGCCTCTCCGCCGCCGATCTCGCCATGCAAGTCGCCCTGCCGGAATTCGATGGGCGAATCGGCGCCATTCCCGTGGCTTTCAAAGCGGACGAGACCGATCCGGCTACCGGCCTGTCCGTACGTCGACTGGTGCCCGATCCCGATGGGATCAATGCGCTCGCCGACCTGGCGGCAGGCTGGATCACACTGGCGCGGAAGCCCGCTGCCGAACGCCGGCTCGCGCTAGTCATGTCGGATTATCCCGCCCGTGGCGGCCGCGCCGGCTTCGCCGTCGGGCTCGATACGCCCGGGAGCGTGACGGCGATCCGCGAATTGCTGGCGGGAGCAGGGTATGAGGTCGGCGCCTCCACGGACACCTCCTCGCCGGTCATCCCGGGCGACCAACGGGAGACCCGGGATCCATGCCTGAACCTTTCCGAGCGGCGTTCCGGCATGGATCCCGGATCGGCGCCGCTGACGCGGCTTGTCCGGGATGACGATGAGGGGATGACAGAGGGGGCCTTGCTGATGGCTTCCCTCACCGCAGGACCGACAAGCCTCAGCATCCCGCTTTCGGCCTACCGCGACTGGCTCGTCGCTATCCCCGCTGCCGCCCGCGAGGCACTGCTCGCCGCCCATGGCGCACCCGCAGCCGACGCGGCCTGCCGCGAAGGCGCTTTCCACTTCCGCGCCGTGCGCTACGGCCATCTCACCGTCGCCCTGCAGCCGTCGCGCGATGCAACGCCGGACCGCAAGGCCCGCTATCACGACCCCGACGCACCGCCGGGCCATGGCTATCTCGCCTTCTACCTCGCGCTGCGCCAGACCGAAGCCATCGACGCGCTGATCCATCTCGGCACGCACGGCACGACGGAGTGGCTGCCGGGCAAGGCGGTCGCGCTCTCGGCCGGCTGCTGGCCGCGTCTCGCTGTCGGCGGGCTGCCGGTGATCTACCCCTATGTCGTCGACGATCCCGGCGAGGCGGCGCCGGCCAAGCGTCGGCTCTCCGCCGTCACGCTCGGCCATCTGCCGCCGCCTTTGGCCGAGACGGAAGCCGCCGGCGAAACCGCCCTGATGCGCGACCTCGTCGAGGAATTCTCGCAGGCGCAGGTGCTCGACCCGCGCCGCGCCGAGATCGTCGCCGCCGAAATCCGCTCCCGCGCCGAGGCAAGCGGGCTCGCCGCCTCCTGCGGCGTGGCAGCCGATACCGAGATGAACGAGGCGCTGACGCGGCTCGACGCGCATCTCTGCGACATCGCAGAATTGCCTTTCCGCGACGGTTTGCATGTCTTCGGGCGCTCGGAGATCGACCCTGCCTCCGCCCTCAACGAGCGACAAAACTTGCTGGCCGCGCTCGACGGCCGCTTCGTGCCGCCCGGTCCCGCCGGCGCGCCACATCGCGGCCGACCGGATGTGCTGCCGACCGGGCGCAACCTCTCGACGCTCGATCCGCGCGCGATTCCGACACGCGCCGCCGCCCGCCTCGGCAAGCTTGCGGCGCAGGAGGTGGTGTCGCGCCATCTGCAGGATCACGGCGACTATCCCCGCCGGATCGTCATGGATCTCTGGGCCTCACCGACGCTGCGCTCCGGCGGCGAGGATATCGCCCATGCGCTGGCGCTGATGGGCGTCGAGCCGCTCTGGGACGTTGCCTCCACCCGCGTCACCGGCTTCAGCATCCTCCCGCAGCCGAAGCTGGCCTTCCCGCGCCTCGACGTCACCGTGCGCATCTCCGGCACCTTCCGCGACACGTTTCCCGGTCAGATCGCGCTGATCGACCAGGCTGCACGCGCCGTCGCAGCGCTGGACGAGCCGGACGACTGGAACGAGCCGGCAGCCGCCCGCCGTCGCGGCGAGCATGGCGGCCGCATCTTCGGCGCCGCGCCCGGCCGCTATGGCGCGGCGATGGCCGACCGCGCGCTCGATGGCGACTGGACCGAGCGGGCGGATCTGGGCGCGGCCTATCTCGCGGCCTCCGACCATGCCTATGGCGGCCCGGAAGGCGCGGCCACAGCCAATGCCGGCTTTGCCGGGCGCATCAAGGCTTCCGACGCGTTCATCCATGTCAGCGACACCGCCGGGCGCGACATCCTCGAAGCGAGCAGCGCCGCGGATGTCATCGGCGGGCTCGCGGCGGCGGCGAAGGCGCTCGGTGCCGATCCCGCGCTCTACAGCCTCGACAGTTCGAACCCGGAAGCGCCGAAAGCCCGGACGCTGGCCGAGGATATCGCCCGCATCGTTCATGGCCGCCTGACGCATCCGCGCTGGATCGCCGGCCAGCTCGCCCATGGCTGGCGCGGCGCGGCGGAACTGGCCGAGGCCGTCGACACGCTCTTCGTCTTCGCCGCCAGTACGGATGCCGTCGCGGACGGGCTCTTCGATGCGGTGTTCCAGGCGTATTGCGCTGATCCGCAAGTCTGGGCGGCCCTCGAAGCCAATAATGCGCCGGCTGCCGCTTCGATCCGCTCGCGATTGGCGGAAGCCGCACGGCGCGGGCTCTGGACCAGCCGCCGCAATTCCGTGGGGGCCTTCCTGGCGCGGGAGGCAGCGGAATGAGCGCCCTTCCCAAGGACGCATTGCGGCGCGGCTGGTGCCCGAGCACGCTGCGGCCGATGGAGACCGGCGACGGCTGGTTGGTGCGGCTGCATCCGCCCGGCGCGAGACTGACGCCCGCGCAACTAAGGCGGATAGCGGCGCTGGCCGTCGAGCATGGCAACGGGCTGATCGAGATTTCCGCTCGCGCCAATCTGCAGATCCGTGGCGTGACGGCCGAGAGCCATCCGAAACTGGTCGAACGGCTTCTGACGGAGCGTCTCGTCGACGAGCATGATGGCGACGGGCCGCAACGCGTAACGCTGGTCTCGCCGTTATCTGCCCTCGACCGGGGCATCATGCTCGGGCTCGACCCGAGCATCTCGGGACGAGAAGGCGCCGCTTTCGGCAAGAGCTTCTCGGGTCGGCGCCCTGCGCCCCCCGAGAATGACGGCACGGGTGGCCTCGTCGATGCCATTGCCCTTGCGGATGACATCGAACGAAGAGCCCGCGCCATCGCCGGCCTGCCGGCCAAGCTTGGCGTCGTCGTGGATCACGGCGGCCCGCAGGCACTGGATGAATTCCCCTGCGACATCCGACTCGTCGGCATCACGCCCGGGCATGTGGCCTTGTGCCTCGGCGATCGCCTCTGGCGTGGCCCGGTTGCCGAAGCGGAAGCCGCTGCGGCGGTCGAAACCGCCTTGCGCGGTTTCGCGACCTTGCGGAAAGCCGCGCCCGATCGCATCCGCCGCCTGCGCGACCTGTCACCCGAAGCCTTGGCGGGCCTGACCTCCCTGCCGGAGGCCGCCCCTCCGACACCACGCAAGCCACCACGGCGCGTTGGGCTATTTGCGCTGAACAATGACCGTTTCGCCGCTCTTACAGGCCTGCCTTTCGGCCGTTGCGATGCGGCGACGCTCGACAAGCTCTGCACCAGCGCCGAGACGAGCGGAGCCGATATCCGGCTGTCGCCCTGGCGCGGGCTCGCCTTCCGCAATCTCAGCTGTGCCCAGGCCGAAGCACTGCTAGCGCTGGCCGACGATCTCGGCCTGATTACACGCGACGACGACCCACGCCTGTCCGTTCAGGCCTGTGCGGGCAGCCCCGCCTGTTCGCGCGCCGAGGCGCCGGCCATGGCTGATGCGGCCGCACTCGCCGAAGCTGCCGCCGGCCTGCTCGCGGAAGGTGTGACGCTGCATGTCTCCGGCTGCGTCAAGGCCTGCGCCCATCCGGCGGCTGCCGACCTCACGCTGGTCGGGCGGGACGGGCTCTACGATGTCGTTCTGAACGGCACGACGCGGGACAAATCGGTCGCGACGCTTGACCTTTCGGCGCTGCTCACGCGATTGCAGCCCGGACAGGACATTCACGCGCAACTGGCCAAGGCCGTGCGTTCGACGGGATCGCAGGGTTGAGCAAGGCATACGATTATATCCAGGACGGCGCGGCGATCTATGAGCGCTCCTTCGCCATCATCCGCGCCGAGGCCGATCTCGCTCGTTTCGGCGGTGCGGCCGAGCGCGTCGTCGTTCGCATGATCCATGCCTGCGGCATGACCGACCTGCCCAGGGATGTGGAGATGTCGGCTGGCTTCGCCGAGGCCGCGCAGGCCGCGCTGAAGGCCGGCGCGCCGATCCTCTGCGATGCCAAGATGGTCGCCAATGGCGTGACCCGCGCGCGCCTGCCGGCCCAGAACGAGGTGCTCTGCACGCTGGACGATCCGCAGGTTCCGGCGCTGGCAGCCAAGATGGGCACGACCCGGTCGGCCGCCGCGATGGAACTGTGGAAGCCCCGGCTCGCCGGCGCCATCGTGGTCATCGGCAATGCGCCGACCTCGCTGTTCCGCCTGCTCGAAATGCTCGATGCCGGCGCGCCCAAGCCCGCCGCCGTGATTGGCATCCCCGTCGGCTTCGTCGGCGCGGCGGAATCGAAGGAAGCGCTGGCCAAGGACGGGCGCGTGCCCTTCGTCGTGGTGCATGGGCGCCGCGGCGGATCGGCCATGGCGGCGGCGGCCGTCAATGCGCTGGCTCAGGACAAGGAATAAGTGATGAGCGGGACGCAGAAGACCCTGCTCTACGGCGTCGGGCTCGGCCCCGGCGCGCCGGACCTGATGACGGTCAGGGCACGCGAGATCATCACCACGGCCGACCGTCTCGTGCATTTCTGCAAGCGCGGCCGGCGCGGCAATGCCCGCGGTACGGCGGACGCGATCATCGCGCCCGATCCGGCCCGCGAGATCGAGCTCGCCTTCCCGGTGACGGTGGAGGCCAGCGTCGGCGAGCCCGATTATGACGAGCCGATCGCGGCCTTCTACGAGGAGGCGGCCGAGCGACTGGCCGTGGAGATGCAGGCCGGGCGGACGCTCGCCGTGCTCTGCGACGGCGATCCGTTCTTCTACGGCTCCTTCATGCATCTCTGGCGGCGGCTCTCGCAGCGCTTCCCGACCGAGGTCGTGCCCGGCGTCACCGGCATGACCGGCGCCTGGGGCGAGGCCGGCGCGCCGATCACCTGGGGCGACGACGTCATGACCGTGCTGCCCGGCACGCTGCCGGAAGCCGAGCTGACGCGCCGTTTGGCGGATACCGACGCCGCCGTAATCATGAAGCTCGGCCGCAACCTGCCGAAGGTGCGCCGCGCGCTCGTCGCTGCCGGACTGGAAGGGCGCGCGATCTATGTCGAGCGCGCGACCATGGCGCGGCAGGTCGTAGCCCGCCTCACCGACAAGGCCGATGACGAGGCGCCCTATTTCGCAATGGTGCTGGTGCCCGGCGAGGGACGGCGCCTGTGACGGGCTCGCTCACCATCGTCGGGCTTGGGCCGGGTACACCGGAGTGGATTACGCCGGCCGCGCAGGCGGCGCTCGATGCCGCAAGCGATATCGTCGGCTACGGCCCCTATGTCGACCGGGTTCCCGAGCGGACCGGACTGACCAAGCACGCGTCGGACAATCGCGTCGAGGTCGATCGCGCCTCGCATGCCCTGCGACTGGCAGCGGAGGGCCGCAGGGTTGCGGTGGTGTCCGGTGGCGACCCCGGCGTCTTCGCGATGGCGGCGGCGGTGTTCGAAGCGCTTGAGGCCGGGCCTGCCGAATGGCGTTCCCTTCCGATCACCGTTGAGCCCGGCATCACCGCGATGCTGGCAGCCGCGGCGCGGGCCGGCGCCCCGCTCGGCGGGGATTTCTGCGCGATCTCGCTCTCGGATAACCTGAAACCCTGGGACGTCGTGACCGCGCGACTCGAAGCCGTGCTCGCCGCCGATTTTGTGATCTGCCTCTACAACCCGATCTCGAAGGCCCGGCCCTGGCAGCTAGGCAAGGCGCTGGAGCTGGCGGCCAAGCATCGCGAGGCGACGACGCCGGTGCTCTTCGCCCGCGCGGTCGGGCGGCCGGACGAGAACCTGCGCATACTGACGCTGGCCGAAGCCATAGTCGCAGCGAGCTCTGCCGACATGGCGACGCTGGTGATGATCGGGGCGTCGAGCACGCGCCTGATCGCGCGCGAGGGCGCGGCGCCTTACGTCTATACGCCGCGTTCGGTGGCGAAGAGCCCTTGCGCCACCAGCCAGGGCAGGACCTGATCGATATGGTCGACGGTCTCGACATCGGGCTTGGGCGGGCGTTCCACCATCACCACCGGCAGGGAGAGCCGGCGCGCCGCCACGAGCTTGCCGACGGTTGCCGGACCACCCGAGTTCTTGCTGACGAGGATCTCGACGCCCTCGCGGCGCATCAGCTTCTCCTCGTCGGCGGCATCGAACGGGCCGCGCTGCTGGATGACGTCAACATGCGGCACCGGCAAACGGTCGCCGATCGGCTCGATCGCCCGCACGAGATAGCGATGCTGGGGAGCGTCGGCGAAGGCCGGCAGCTCAAGCCGGCCGACGGTCAGGAAGACGCGGCGCGGCTCGTCGCCCAGCGCCTGCGCGGCGGCTTCGATGTCGGGCACGGATTTCCAGCGATCGCCGGGACGCGGCTTCCAGGAATCGCGGCGAATCGCCAGCAGCGGCACGCCTTCCGCCTTGCAGGCATGTTCGGCATGGAAGGGCATGATCGCGGCGAAGGGATGGGTCGCATCGACGACAGCGACGATGCCTTCCTCGACCAGATAGCGCCTCAAGCCCTCGACGCCACCGAAACCGCCGGTACGGACCGGCAGATTGGTCGGGCGGGGGTCGACGGTGTGGCCCGCCAGCGAGACAATGGCACGGATATCGGGAGCCTGATCAGCCAGGTGCTGGTCAAGCGCAGCAGCTTCAGTCGTTCCGCCGAGGATGAGGACGGTCATGGCCACAGTTTCGCGTGAAATGGAGGCTCTGTCGAGCCAAGAGACGCCGGCGCCCTGGCTCGCGCTGATCGGTCTCGGAGAGGATGGAGCCTCTGGGCTCTGCCGGGAGGCGCTGGCTGCTCTGAACGAAGCCGAGATCGTCTTCGGCGGCGAGCGGCATATCGCGCTGGTCGGCTCCGTGCCGGGCGAATTGCGGCCCTGGCCCCAGCCCTTCCGCAACGCTCTGCCGCCGATCCTCAGGGAGCGCGGCCGCAAGGTCTGCGTGCTCGCGACGAGCGATCCGTTCCATTACGGCATCGGCAACAGCATCAGCCGGGCGATACCGGCCGACGAGATGCGGATCATTCCGCAGCTTTCCTCCTTCTCGATGGCCTGCACGCGGATGCGCTGGCCGCAGGAGGAATGCGCGCTGGTCTCGCTGCATGGCCGCACGCTCTACCGGATCGTACCGCATCTCCAGCCGGAAGCGCGCATCCTCGCCCTTTCCTGGGACGAGACGACGCCGCGCGCCGTCGCGGAACTGATGACCGCGCGGGGCATGGGCGCGAGCCGCATCACCGTGATGGAATCACTCGGCGGGCCGCAGGAGCGCATCCGCGCATGCCGCGCCGATGCCTTCGCGCTCGACGATATCGTGCCGCTCAACCTGATCGCCGTCGAGGTCGCCTCCACCCGCGACTCGCGCATCCTGCCGCTGGCGCCGGGGCTCGACGAGGAATGGTTCGCCCATGACGGGCAGATCACCAAGTCGGAAATCCGCGCGATCACGATCTCGGCGCTCGCCCCGCGCGGTGGCGAACTGCTCTGGGATGTCGGGGCGGGCTCCGGCTCGGTCGCTGTCGAATGGTGCCAGCGCCATCTGCGCAATCGCGCCATCGCCTTCGAGGCCAAGCCGGAACGGGCCGAGCGGATCAGGCGCAACAAGCTGGAACTCGGCGGGCTCTCCGTCGAGGTCACCGGCGAGGCGCCGGCCGGCTTCGTCGGGCGCGAGGCGCCGGACGCCGTCTTCATCGGTGGCGGGCTGACCGAGGAAGGCCTGTTCGACGCCGCCTGGGCCGCGCTGAAGCCGGGCGGGCGCCTCGTCGCCAATGTCGTGACGATCGAGGGCGAGGCGAAGCTCGCCGCGCTCCATGCCGAGCACGGCGGCTCGCTGCGCCGCATTTCGATCGACCGGCTCGCGCCTGTCGGCGGCAAGCATGGCTGGCGCCCGGCCATGCCGGTGACGCAATGGCGGGTCGAGAAGCCTTGAGCGCGGGCCGCCTCGTCGCCGGCATCGGCATCCGGCCCGGCACGGATGCGGCCGATATCCTCGCCTGCCTCGATCAGGCGCTGGCGAGCGCCGGGCTTGCCGGCGCGCCGACGCCGCGCTTCGCTACGCTGGCGAGCCGCTTCGCGGAAGCCGGCATGATCGCGGCCGCTCACGAGCGCGCGGCCGAGCTCGTCGCCATCCCCGACGAGGCGCTGAAGGGTTTCGAGGCGGCCTGCGCGACGCGCTCGACCCGGATCGCCTCGCTCTATGGCGTCGGCTCGGTGGCCGAGGCCGCGGCGCTGGCTGCGGCTGGACCGGGCGGCGAACTGGTGCAGCCGCGCATCGCAACCGCGCGCGTCACCTGCGCGCTCGCCAGAAGCCTCGCATGA
>NZ_JAELTI010000151.1 GCF_016428755.1 Allobosea sp. ASV33 | reverse complement strand
GGCCTGCGGCATGGAATCGCGCGGCGTGATGGCGGAACTGACCGGCCGGCGCGGCGGCTATTCGCGCGGCAAGGGCGGCTCGATGCACATGTTCAGCCGCGAGAAGAACTTCTACGGCGGCCACGGCATCGTCGGCGGGCAGGTATCGCTCGGCACTGGCCTCGCCTTCGCCGACTGGTACCGCGGCGACAAGACGGTCTCCATGACCTATTTCGGCGACGGCGCGGCCAACCAGGGCCAGGTCTACGAAAGCTTCAACATGGCCGAGCTCTGGAAACTGCCGGTCGTCTACGTCATCGAGAACAACCGCTATGCCATGGGCACCTCGGTCAACCGCGCCTCGGCGCAGACCGATTTCTCCCGCCGCGGCGTCTCCTTCAACATCCCTGGCGAGCAGGTCGACGGCATGGATGTCCGCGCCGTGCGCGAGGCCGCGCTTCGGGCCATCGAGCATGCCCGCTCCGGCAAGGGGCCGTATATCCTGGAGATGCAGACCTATCGCTATCGCGGGCACTCGATGTCCGACCCCGCGAAGTACCGCTCCAAGGACGAAGTCCAGCGCATGCGCGAGGAGCACGACCCGATCGAGCAGGTTCGGGCGCGCCTGATCCGCGACTTCAAGGTCGGCGAAGACGAGCTGAAGGCGATCGACGCCAAGGTGCGCGAGATCGTCAACGATGCCGCCGAGTTCGCGACGCATGATCCCGAGCCGGATCCGTCGGAGCTCTACACCGACATCCTGCTGGAAGCCCCGCAGAGCTGATCGCTCAGCGCCTGCCGGCCTTCATCCTTTTCCCCGCGTCTTAGAATCCGGGTGCGTTCATGCCGATCGACATTCTCATGCCTGCGCTTTCTCCAACCATGGAGGAAGGAAAACTGGCCAAGTGGCTGAAGAAAGAGGGCGATGCGATCAAGTCCGGCGACATCATCGCCGAGATCGAGACCGACAAGGCCACGATGGAGGTCGAGGCGGTCGACGAGGGCGTGCTCGCCAAGATCCTCGTTGCCGACGGCACCGAGAACGTCGCGGTGAACACGCCGATCGGCGTGATCGCGGCCGAGGGCGAGGATGTCTCGGCGGCGGCCAGCGGCGGCGGCAAGGCGGCCGCCCCCGAGAAGCCGGCAGAACCCAAGGCTGAGGAGAAGGCTCCGCCCAAGACCGAGGATGCGCCGGCGGCCAGCAAGCCGGACAGCGTTCCCGCCCAGGCCAAGGCCTACGATTCCTCGTCGGAATTTCCGGCCGGCGCCGAGATCGTCAGCACCACGGTCCGCGAAGCGCTGCGCGACGCCATGGCCGAAGAGATGCGCCGCGACAAGGACGTCTTCGTCATGGGCGAGGAGGTCGCCGAATACCAGGGCGCCTACAAGGTCACGCAGGGCCTGCTGCAGGAATTCGGGGCCAAGCGCGTCATCGACACGCCAATCACCGAGCATGGCTTCGCCGGCATTGGCGTCGGCGCGGCGCTGTCGGGCCTGAAGCCGATCGTCGAATTCATGACCTTCAACTTCGCCATGCAGGCGATCGACCACATCATCAACTCCGCCGCCAAGACGCTCTACATGTCCGGCGGTCAGATGGGCGCACCGATCGTGTTCCGTGGTCCCAACGGCGCGGCCGCCCGCGTCGGCGCCCAGCACAGCCATGACTATGCGGCGTGGTACTCGAACGTGCCTGGCCTCAAGGTCGTGATGCCCTACAGCGCCTCCGACGCGAAGGGCCTGCTGAAGAGCGCGATCCGTGACCCGAACCCGGTGATCTTCCTCGAGAACGAGATCCTTTACGGCAAGTCCTTCGACGTGCCGAAGGGCGATGATTTCCTGATCCCGATCGGCAAGGCGAAGGTGGTGCGTCCCGGCACGGACGTGACGATCGTCTCCTTCGGCATCGGCATGACCTATGCGCTCGGCGCCGCCGAGACGCTGGCCAAGGAGGGCATCGAGGCCGAGGTCATCGACCTCCGGACGATCCGTCCGATGGATATCGAGACCGTCATCGCCTCGGTGCAGAAGACCAACCGCTGCGTCGCGGTCGAGGAGGGCTTCCCGCAATCCGGCGTCACCGCCGAGATCGGCATGAAGATCATGGAGGCGGCCTTCGACTATCTCGACGCCCCCGTCGCCCGCGTCACCGGCAAGGACGTGCCGATGCCCTACGCGGCGAATCTCGAGAAGCTCGCGCTTCCGAATATCGGCGAGGTCGTCGCGGCGGCCAAGGCCGTCTGCTATCGCTGAGAGGGGCTGACCGATGCCGACGAACATCCTGATGCCCGCGCTCTCTCCGACGATGGAGAAGGGCAATCTCGCCAAATGGCTGAAGAAGGAAGGCGACACCATCAAGTCCGGCGACATCATCGCCGAGATCGAGACCGACAAGGCCACGATGGAGGTCGAGGCGGTCGACGAGGGCATCCTCGCCAAGATCGTGGTGCCGGAAGGCACGGCCGATGTCGCCGTCAATGAGATCATCGGCGTGATCGCCGGCGAGGGCGAGGACGCCAAGAGCGTCTCCGCTCCGGCGGCGAGTGCTGCGCCGAAAGCGGAGGCGGCCAAGGCCGAGCCTGCGAAAGCCGAAGCCGCTCCTGTTGCGACCGCGCCAGCCAAAGCGCCTGAAGCGCCGGCCGCCGCGGCGGCAGCTCCGGCGAAGTCCACCGGCGGCCGCGCCTTCGCCTCGCCGCTGGCGCGCCGCCTTGCCAAGGACGCGGGGCTCGACCTCAATGCGATCGCCGGCTCCGGTCCGCATGGCCGCATCGTCGAGAAGGATGTCGAGGCGGCCAAGCAGGGTGGCGGCGCCAAGGCTGCGCCTGCGGCGGCTCCCGCCGCTACGCCCTCCGCGCCCAAGCCCGCTGCCGCCCCCCTCGCGGCCGGGCCCTCCGACGAGGCAGTCAAGAAGCTGTTTGCGCCGGATTCCTATGAGGAAATCCCGCATGACGGTATGCGCAAGACGATCGCGCGCCGCCTGACCGAAGCCAAGCAGACGGTCCCGCATTTCTACGTCACCGTGGATTGCGAGCTCGACGCGCTGCTCAAGCTGCGCGGGGAGCTCAATGCAGCGGCGCCGGAGAAGGACGGCAAGCCGGCCTACAAGCTCTCGGTCAACGACATGGTGATCAAGGCGCTGGCGCTGGCGCTCAAGGCCGTGCCGGACGCGAACGTCTCCTGGACCGAGAACGCCATGCTCAAGCACAAGCATGCCGATGTCGGCGTCGCCGTCTCGATTCCGGGCGGCCTGATCACGCCGATCATCCGCGATGCCTGCCACAAGACGCTGTCGCAGATCTCCAACGAGATGAAGGACATGGCGGCCCGCGCCAAGGCCCGCAAGCTGAAGCCCGAGGAGTATCAGGGCGGCACGACGGCGGTCTCCAATCTCGGCATGTTCGGGGTCAAGGACTTCGCCGCCATCGTCAACCCGCCGCATGCGACAATCCTGGCAGTCGGCGCCGGCGAGCAGCGCGTCATCGTCAAGGGCGGCCAGCCGACCGTCGCGACGGTGATGTCGGTAACGCTCTCGACCGACCATCGTGCCGTCGACGGCGCGCTCGGTGCCGAGCTTCTCGCGGCGTTCAAGGGCTATATCGAAAAGCCCATGGCGATGCTGGTCTGAGCGGCGGGAGAGAGACCATGGCTGACTACGACATCATCGTCATCGGCTCCGGCCCCGGCGGCTATATCGCCGCGATCCGCGCCGCGCAGCTCGGCTTCAGGACCGCGATCGTCGAGCGCGAGCATCTTGCCGGCATCTGCTCCAACTGGGGCTGCATCCCGACCAAGGCGCTGCTGCGCTCGGCCGAGATCCTGCATTACGGCCAGCACGCCAAGGATTACGGCCTTGTGCTGGAAGGCTCGTTCAAGGCCGACCTGGAAGCGATCGTGAAGCGGTCGCGCGGCATCGCCGCGCGGATGAACAACGGCGTCCAGTTCCTGATGAAGAAGAACAAGGTCGATGTGATCTGGGGCGAGGCCAAGCTGACCAAGCCCGGCACGATCGCTGTCGCGCCGACCAAGAAGCCGGCGATGCAGCCGCAGGTGCCGCCGCCCAAGAACGCCAAGGGCGAGGGCACCTATACCGCCGACCATATCATCGTCGCGACCGGCGCCCGGCCGCGCGCGCTGCCCGGCCTCGAGCCGGACGGCAAGCTGATCTGGACCTATTTCGAGTCGATGGTCCCGGCGAAGATGCCGAAATCGCTGCTCGTCATGGGCTCCGGCGCCATCGGCATCGAGTTCGCCTCCTTCTACCGGACGATGGGCGTCGAGGTTACGGTCGTCGAGGTGCTGCCGCAGGTCGTTCCCGTGGAGGATGCCGAGATCGGCGCCTTCGCCCGCAAGGCCTTCGAGAAGCAGGGCATGAAGATCATCACCAGCGCCAAGGTGACCAAGGTCGAAAAGGGCGCGGACTCGGTCACCGCTCATATCGAGGACGAGAAGGGCGGCAAGCAGACAATCACGGCGGACCGCATGATCTCGGCCGTCGGCGTGGTCGGCAATATCGAGAATCTCGGCCTCGAGACGCTCGGCGTGAAGACCGATCGCGGCTGCATCGTCATCGACGATCTCTGCCGGACCAACGTCAAGGGCGTCTATGCGATCGGCGATGTCGCCGGCCCGCCGATGCTGGCGCACAAGGCCGAGCACGAGGCGGTGATCTGCGTCGAGGCGATCAAGGGCCTGCATCCGCACCCGATGGACAAGCTGATGATTCCGGGCTGCACCTATTGCCACCCGCAGATCGCCAGCGTCGGCCTGACCGAGGCGAAGGCTAAGGCCGCCGGCCACGAGATCAAGGTCGGCCGCTTCAACTTCGTCGCCAACGGCAAGGCCGTGGCGCTCGGCGAGGATAGCGGCCTGGCCAAGACGATCTTCGACGCCAAAACGGGCAAGCTTCTCGGCGCCCATCTCGTCGGCCCGGAAGTAACCGAGCTGATCCAGGGCTTCGTCGTCGCCATGAACCTGGAGACGACCGAGGAAGAGCTGATGCACACGATCTTCCCACATCCGACCCTGTCGGAGGTGATGAAGGAAAGCGTGCTCGACGCCTATGGCAAGGTGCTGAACGCCTGAGGCAAACGACGATAACGGAGAGCCTGCGGAGCCGGCTCTCCGCTGGCGATATGGCGGCGGGGGCGGTCATGCAGCGCTTGGGTGTGAGGTTTCTCGCCGTTCTCGCGGCTGCCCTGTTCGGCAGTGCCGGAGCCCTGGCCTGCGAGGGCGACAAATGCGCCAACGGCTTGGCCTATGAGGCTTTCGGCGCAGCGCCAGCTGGCGCGCGCCCCGTGCTCGCCGTCTTCGTCCATGGCGACGTCTCGGCCGGCGGACCGGCCGATTACATGTACGCTTATGCTCGGCAATTCGCCGCCGGGCGCAAAAACGTAGTGGCCGTCGCCCTGCTGCGGCCCGGTTATTACGACCGCACAGGCCATCACAGCGACGGTTCCGACAACGGCCGGCGCGACACGTTCCACTCGGGCAACAACAACGCTGTCGCCGGCGCGATCCGCGAGCTGAGGCAGCGCTACAATGCCCGCAGCGTGGTGGCTCTCGGGCATTCGGGAGGTGCCGGCACGATCGGGGTCGTGGCCGGCAACAATCCCGGCCTGATCAACGGTCTCGTGCTCGCCTCCTGCCCCTGCGACGTGCCCGCCTGGTATGCCAGCCGCGGCCGGCGGCCCGGCTCGGCCCAGTCGCCGGTCGACTATGTGTCCGGCATCCCCGGCGGCACGCCGATCGTCGCCGTCACCGGTCAGGCCGACGACAACACCCGCTCGGAGCTGGCGACGGACTATATTGCGAGGGCGCAGGCCCGCGGCTTGCCGGCGAAGGTGCAGATCGTCGGGGGCGGGCACGGTTTCAGCGGTGCGCTGGCGGCAACCTCCGTTTCCGCGTTGGGTGCGATGGCGCGCTGATTCATAACGATTGGGGGTCGGATCGCCTTGGCGTCCGCCTGATCGCGCTCCATATTGCGCCCATGCCGCCACGCACTCGCAAGTCGTCCAAGCCCGATCGCGTCGTCCGCGACGAGGAAATCGAGATTCTGCCGCCGCGCCGGACGCTGCCGCTCGACTGGAGCGTCATCGTGCCGACGGTCGCCTCGGGAACCGTCATCGGCTTCGCCGCGAGCCTCATCGTGGGAGGCGGCGGGCTGATCCGCCATGCGGTCGTCGGCGTGCTCGGCATGCTGGTCGGGCAGGGCATCGTGCGCCTGACCGGCTGGCGCCTGAACACCGGATACGGCTTCCTCGACGATGCCGGCATGGCGGTCATCGGTGCGATTCTCGTCATCCTGCTGGCGCGCTTCATCGCCTGAGATAACATCGCGGGCGGAACCGGCGACGGCCGGGGCCGTTGACGACGCGCGCATCCGCGCATGGCTAGGGGGATATCCGCGATGGAAAGCTTTGCCGCTACCATGGCCCAGCCGGGCTATGGCTTCTTCATGACGCTGCTGATTGGCCTGCTCGCCGGCTGGATCGCCGAGCGCCTGACCTCGTCCGATCATGGGCTCTTCACCAATATGCTCGTCGGCGTCGCCGGCTCCTTCGTCGGCGCCAAGGTCGCGGAACTTCTGGAGATTCCGGTCTTCGGCTTCTGGCGGACCTTGACCGCGGCGATCGCTGGCGCCGTCATCGTCATCGTGATCTGGAACGCGGCCCGCGGTCGCAGGTGAAGCTCTCTTGCCGGGGCCGGCAGTTGCGGCGGAGCGCTTTGGGGATTAGCTAGAGGGAGCCGGCTTGGCCGGCTCCTGCTGTTGAAGCCCGGACCCTGTTATGGCGCTTGTTCTTGACCTGCTGAACCGCGATCCGCGGCCCAATGCCGGCAATCCGAAGGCGCAAGCCGCGGAAGTCCGTCATCCCGAAAAGCAGAAGCGGCCGGAGAACCCGGTCCTGCGCAAGCCGGACTGGATTCGCGTCAAGGCGCCGGGCTCGCCGAAATGGGCCGAGACCCGGGCCATCGTGAAGGCCGAGAAGCTGGTCACGGTCTGCGAGGAGGCCGGCTGCCCCAATATCGGCGAGTGCTGGGAGAAGAAGCACGCCACCTTCATGATCATGGGCGACACCTGCACGCGGGCCTGCGCCTTCTGCAACGTGAAGACCGGCGTCCCGCAGCCGCTCGACCTCGAAGAGCCACGCAAGGTCGCGGAAGCCGTCGCCAAGCTCGGGCTCGAGCATGTCGTGATCACCTCGGTCGATCGCGATGACCTCAAGGATGGCGGCGCCGAGCATTTTGCCAACGTGATCCGCGCCATCCGCAAGGCTTCGCCCGGCACCACCATCGAAATCCTGACGCCGGACTTCCTGCGCAAGCCGGGCGCGCTCGAAGTGGTCGTGGCGGCCCGCCCCGATGTCTTCAACCACAATCTGGAGACCGTGCCCGGCAAGTATCTCAAGGTGCGCCCCGGCGCGCGCTATTTCCATTCGCTGCGCCTGCTGCAGCAGGTGAAGGAGCTCGACCCGACGATCTTCACCAAGTCCGGCATCATGGTCGGCCTCGGCGAGGAGCGGAACGAGGTGCTCCAGCTCATGGACGACCTGCGCTCGGCCGAGGTCGACTTCATGACGATCGGCCAGTATCTCGCGCCCTCGCGCAAGCACCATGCTGTGATCCGCTTCGTCACGCCCGACGAGTTCAAGAGCTTCGAGACCATCGCCTATGCCAAGGGCTTCCTGATGGTGTCCTCGACGCCGCTGACCCGCTCCTCGCATCACGCCGGCGAGGATTTCGCCCGTTTGCGGGCCGCGCGCGATGCCCAGATCGGTATCGGCCACAACCGCCGCGGCTGAGAAGGCGCATTCTCGATGCCGATGTTCAACAGCACCCGCCGGGTGAGGCACTCGCCCGAGCAGATGTTCGCGCTTGTCGCGGATGTCGAGACATACCCGCAGTTCCTGCCGCTCTGCGAGGGGCTGACGGTACGCCGGCGCACGCCGCGCGAGGGTGGCGGCGAGGTGCTGCTCGCCGATATGAGCGTCGGCTACAAGGCGATCCGCGAGACCTTCACCAGCCGCGTCACGCTCGATCCGGCCAATCTCAAGATCCTCGTCGAATATGTCGACGGGCCGTTCCGCTACCTGGAGAACCGCTGGACCTTCAAGCCGCATGAGATGGGCTGCGAGGTCGGGTTCTTCATCTCCTACGAATTCGCCAGCCGGATGCTCGGCCTGCTGATGGGCGCGATGTTCGACAAGGCCTTCCGCAAATTCGCCGAAGCCTTCGAGAAACGCGCCGAGCTGGTCTATGGCCGCGGCGCGGCGCCGGCGATCGGCGCCTGATTAGGGGCCGGTCAGCACCGTCTCGCGTAGCAGGTCGAGCGCCTCCAGCACGCTAAGCCGGCGGATCTCGTCGCGCGACTGCTCGCCGAAGCGACGCTCGCGATGGCGCGTGCCGGAAGGACCGGCGCAGGCGAAATGAACCAGGCCGACCGGCTTCTCGACGCTGCCGCCGCCGGGGCCAGCGACGCCGGTGATCGAGACCGCGAAAGTGGCATTGAGGCGTTGGCGCCCGCCTTCCGCCATG
>NZ_JAELTI010000150.1 GCF_016428755.1 Allobosea sp. ASV33 | reverse complement strand
GCTCTATGGCGTCGGCTCGGTGGCCGAGGCCGCGGCGCTGGCTGCGGCTGGACCGGGCGGCGAACTGGTGCAGCCGCGCATCGCAACCGCGCGCGTCACCTGCGCGCTCGCCAGAAGCCTCGCATGACCATCCATTTCATCGGCGCCGGCCCCGGCGCGCCCGATCTCATCACGCTGCGCGGTCGCGACCTGATCGCGGCTTCGCCTGTGTGCCTCTACGCGGGCTCGCTGATCCCCAAGGCGATGCTCGACTGGTGCCCGCCGGGCGCACGCGTCGTCGACACCGCCCCGCTCGATCTCGACGCGATCATCGCCGAGATGGAGGCGGCGCATCGCGCCGGGCAGGACGTGGCGCGCCTGCATTCCGGCGATCTCTCGATCTGGAGCGCCTGCGGCGAACAGATGCGCCGGCTCGACCGGGCAGGCATCGCCTATACGGTGACGCCGGGCGTTCCGGCCTTTGCCGCCGCAGCTGCCGTGCTGAAGCGCGAACTCACCTTGCCGGGCGTCGCTCAATCGCTGGTGCTGACGCGCACCTCGGGCCGCGCTTCGGCCATGCCGGAAAAAGAGAAGCTCGCGACCTTCGCCGCTTCCGGCGCGACGCTTGCCATCCACCTCTCGATCCATGTCGTCGAGCAGGTCGTGGCGGAATTGACGCCGTTCTACGGCGCCGATTGCCCGGTCGCGGTCGTGTTCCGCGCGACATGGCCTGACGAGACCGTGCTGCAGGGCAGGCTCGCCGATATCGCCCCAAAGGTTCGGGCCAGCGAACTCGAACGCACGGCGCTGATCCTCGTCGGGCCGGCACTGGCGGCCGATGATTTCGGCGAGAGCGCGCTCTATTCGGTCGATTACGACCGCCGCTTCCGGCCGCGGGGCGGGCCATGAGCGCGCGCGGGCTACTCATCGCCGCGCCGCGCTCCGGCTCCGGCAAGACCACGATCACGCTCGGATTGCAGCGCGCGCTGGTGCAGCGGGGGTTGACCGTGCGCGGCCTGAAATGCGGACCGGATTATATCGACCCGGCCTTCCATGCCGCCGCGACGGGGGCGCCCAGCGCCAATCTCGACAGCTACGCGATGACTGACGGGTTGCTCGGCCGGATCGCCGGCGAAGCGGCTGACGCCGCCGACATCGTCATCGCCGAGGGCTCGATGGGGCTGTTCGACGCCGTACCGGGACCGGAGGGACATACAGGCGCCGGCGCCGATATCGCGGCGCTGACGGGCTGGCCGGTCGTGCTCGTCATCGACGTGTCAGGCGCTGCGCAATCGGTGGCCGCGGTCGCGCTCGGCTGCAAGCTCTACGATCCGCGCATCCGCGTCGTCGGCGTGATCCTCAACAAGGTCGCTAGCGCCCGGCATGAACGACTGGTGCGGCAGGGCATGGACCGTATCGGCCTGCCCGTGCTGGGCGCCTTGCCGCGCGAGGCGAGCCTGATCCTGCCAGAGCGCCATCTCGGGTTGGTCCAGGCCGGCGAGACAGCCGACCTGCACGCACGGCTCGATGCGCTGGCGGAAGCTGTCTCGAAGACCATCGATCTCGATGCCGTGATGGCTGCTGCCGGCGCCACGACGCTCCTGACGACGGCTGGCGATGCGACCCCGCCCCTGCCCGCGCCCGGACGGCGGATCGCCATCGCCCGCGATGCCGCCTTCTCCTTCGTCTATCCGCATGTCGAGGCGGGCTGGCGCGCGGCGGGCGCGGAACTGGTGCCGTTCTCGCCGCTGAAGGACGAGGCCCCGCCGGAGGCTTGCGACGCCTGTTGGCTGCCCGGCGGCTATCCCGAATTGCATGCCGGCACGATCGCTGCGGCAAGCCGTTTCCTCGACGGGCTCCGGTCTTTCGCCTCGACCCGGCCAGTGCATGGCGAGTGCGGCGGCTACATGGTGCTCGGGCGCACGCTGACCGATGCCGATGGGGTCGCCCATGCCATGGCTGGCCTGCTCTCGGTCGAGACCTCCTTCGCCAAGCGGAAGATGAATCTCGGTTATCGCCGGGCGGTTCTGGAGGCGGATGGCCCGCTCGGACCGGCGGGCTCGGCGCTGACCGGGCATGAATTCCACTATGCCAGCATCGTCGCGCAGGGCGAGGACCCGGCCTTCGCCGTGGTGACCGATCCCCATGGCTCGGCGCCCATGCCATCCGGCAGCCGGCGCGGGCTGGTGACGGGCTCGTTCTTCCACGCCATCGCCACGGCGGGGTCGGCGTGAGCCGGCCGCCGGTCTTCGACGAAGGCTTTTCCCGGCAGTTCGAGGAGCTGCTGCGCTGGCGGCGCGATGTCCGGCGATTCAAGCGCGATCCGGTTCCGGATGCATTGATCGAGACGCTGCTAGCGCAGACCA
The DNA here is from genome assembly GCF_016428755.1 of Allobosea sp. ASV33. Taxonomy (GTDB): domain Bacteria; phylum Pseudomonadota; class Alphaproteobacteria; order Rhizobiales; family Beijerinckiaceae; genus Allobosea. Next base: position 6,238 of record NZ_JAELTI010000150.1, on the reverse strand, counting down.
GTCTCTCTCCTTCCGTCGGGCATGCGCAGCCCTGGCGCTGGATTCCCGTCGCGGAGCCGGCGCAGCGCGCTGCCGTGCAGGAGAGCTTCAGCCGCTGCAATGCGGACGCGCTCGCGTCCTATGAGGGCGAGCGGGCGGCGCTCTATGCCCGCCTGAAGCTCGAAGGCCTGCGGGAGGCGCCGGTGCAGTTCGCCGTGTTCTGCGACCACGGCACCGCGCGGGGCCATGGCCTCGGCCGGCGGACCATGCCGGAGATGCTGGATTACTCGGTGGTCGCGGCGATCACGCAGTTCTGGCTCTCGGCGCGTATCCATGGGCTCGGCGTCGGCTGGGTCTCGATCCTCGACCCCGCCGAGATCGCCAAGGTCCTCGGCACACTACCGGCGTGGAAGCTCGTCGCCTATCTCTGCGTCGGTTGGCCGGAAGAGGACTGCGACGAGCCCGAGTTGGTCAGGGCCGGCTGGGAGCGCGGCTGATCCTCGCCGGCCGCGATTGCCGCATCTTCGTTCTTAGAAAGCACCGGACAACGAAAAAGCCGGCCCCTTCAGGGCCGGCTTTGCGCATCTTCGGAACGAGGGCGGCGCCTCAGCGACGGAAGCCGCCGCCGATCACCCCGCCGACCACCCCGCCGAGAATCGAGCCGAAGGCGGCCGCGCCGGCCGTGTCGCCCGTGTTGCTGTCACGCGTCCGGACACGGCCCTGATATCCCGTGCTGGTCGTGCCGCGGCCCGCCGTGGCCGGGCCCCGATAGGTTTCGCCGCGCTCGCGAGCGAGATCGCGCTTGTACATCTCGTCGCCGTCATAGGAGCCGACGTTGCGGGTGGCAGCCTTCCCCTCTCCGGCCGGCTTGGCGCTACGCTTCTTCTCGGCCGCGGCCTTCTCCTCGGCGAGCACGGCCTGGTAGGCGGTCTCGCTCTGGACGCGCAGCGCGCTGACCTGCATCGCGGTCAGGAAGCCCGTCTCCGGGATGCCGCGCGACTTCTGCCAGGCCTGGATCGCCTTGCGCTGGCTCGGGCCGAAGGTCGCGGCAGCCTTGCCGGGCTGGAAGCCGCTGACGCGCAGGCGGGTCTGCACCTCGCGCCGATCCTTGGCCTCCAGCTTCATCGCGGTCTCGGTCTGCGCCGTGCCGATCTCCTTCTTCAGCGCTTCCTCGGTGACGCCGGGAGGCGTCGCGAGGAAGCCGGCCGCCGGCTTAGCCGCTTCGAGGCTGGCGAGACGGTTACGGGCGAAGGTGGCGAACTGGCCCGACGGGAAGGCGTCGAGATAGGCGCGGTAATCGGCGGCGGAATTGCCGCGTTCGGCGACTTCCCAGGTCTTGACGTCGAGCTGGGCGCGGTCGAGCGACGGAGCGGCCGGCATGGCCGGCATCGGCACGGCGGCATCGATGGTCTTGGTCGCGGCCACGCCCGGATCGACGGAAGCGAGCTTCAGCGTCGGGTTGAGCTTGAACTCGCCGATGATCGAGGAATTGGTCCAGGGCTTCTGCTTCTTGCCGGTCGCTTCCCAGACGTCGGCGCGCACGCGGTCCATCACCGTGGTGATCGACACCTCGGGCGTCTCGATATGCTTCAGCAGCGCGCTGGTGAAGGGGCTGTTGCCGTCGCGCTCGCCGTCCAGAGCGGTCGCCCGCGGATCGGTCGCGAAGGCGATCAGGATGCCGGAAGCCGACTGCGTCTCGATCGCCGTCAGGCCGCGGGTGACGGCGCGCGACTTCGCCGCGAGCTGGGCGGCGAAGGGATTGTCGCGGCAGGCATCGAGGATGACGATGTTGACGCGCTCGTCGCGCTGCATCTGGCGCAGCACGAGCTGGATGTTCACCGCCCGGAAATCGAGATCGGCTTCCGAACGCAGCGAGGCATCGACGGGGATCAGGTAGTTCTCGTCGCCGACGGCGATGCCGTGGCCGGCATAATAGACGAGGCCGGCCTTGGCGCCGTCGAGCTTCAGCGCGAACTCGCGCACGATGCCCGTCATCTCATCCATCTTGAGGTCGTACCCTTCGACGACGTCGAAGCCGAGGCGCTTCAGCGCAGCCGAGATGCCCTTGGCGTCGCGCTGCGGATTGGCGAGCGGCGGCACCGCCGTATAGGCGCTGTTGCCGATGACCAGCGCGACGCGCCGCTCGGGCACGGCCGCGGACGAAGGCGAGGCCAGCGCCACCGCTGAGAGCACCAGCGCAAAGGCGACAGCCATTCGGGCACGGAACCCTGGAACCAGAGACGCGAAGTTCACGACAACCTCCCCAATTCGGCAATCGGCTGCCCGTCCGCAACGGTCGGCGCAGCGCACGGTCAAAAAACAAGGCAGCAATATGGACGAAAGATGGCCACCATTTTTACCGCAACACGATCCGATGGTAAACCGGAACGTCTCTTTGTCGCGCGAGCAGCAATGCGGGTTCAAATCTTTTCCCGCGATCGCACGCCCGAACGCGAGCAGTGGCGCATGACGAGGGCGCCCGCATCCTCCATTCGCATGAAACGCGCTGCATAAGACGAAGGGATGAGAGCGCGCCTGCCAAGACCGCTTTGAAACCCGCCAGCGTTGACTTATGCCCGGAGCGCGGTGCAGCATGACATGCAAGGGGAACCGCTTAAACAAGAAAGATAAAGCTGATGAAGGCTGGCAATCGGCATGCCTGAGGATACTATTCTTTCGACATCAGGTCTTACAAAAGAATTTGCCGGCTTTACAGCTGTGAACGGCGTTGACCTCAATGTCCGCCGCGGCTCTATTCACGCCTTGATCGGCCCGAACGGCGCCGGCAAGACGACATGCTTCAACCTGTTGACGAAATTCCTCGCGCCGACACGCGGATCGATCGTCTATAACGGCCGCGACATCACCCGCGAGAAGCCGGCGGAGATCGCAAGGCTCGGCCTCGTCCGCTCCTTCCAAATTTCGGCGGTGTTCCCGCAGCTCTCGGTGCTGACCAATGTCCGCATCGCCCTGCAGCGGCGCAAGCGCGGCGATTCGTTCGATTTTTGGCGCTCGGAGCGCTCGCTGAAGGCGCTAGACGCCGAGGCCGCCGCCCTGGTCGAGGCTGTCGGCCTGACCCCGTTTCTCGGGCTGACCGCCGGCGAGCTCAGCTACGGCCGCAAGCGCGCGCTGGAGATCGCGACGACGCTGGCGCTCGACCCCGAAATGCTGCTGCTCGACGAACCGATGGCCGGCATGGGCCGCGAGGATGTCGACCGCATCGCGGCGCTGATCCGCAAGATCTCGGCCAAGCGCACCATTCTGATGGTCGAGCACAATCTCTCGGTCGTCGCCTCGCTCTCGGACCGCATCACCGTGCTGGCGCGCGGGCAGGTGCTGGCGGAGGGCGACTACGCCACCGTCTCGAAGGATCCGCGCGTGGTCGAGGCCTATATCGGCTCGGGAGGCGGACATGGCCACCACTGAAGCGCTGAAGACGCCGGCCGCCGCCGCCGGGACCGCCCCGCTGCTCAAGGTGCGTGGGCTCGAGGCCTGGTACGGCGAGAGCCATGTCCTGCACGGAATCGACTTCGACGTCGCGCCCGGCGAGGTGGTGACGCTGCTCGGCCGCAACGGCGCCGGCAAGACCACGACGCTGAAATCGATCATGGGCGTGCTGGCCAAGCGCAAGGGCTCGGTCGTGCTGGAGGGCAAGGAGACGATCGGCCTGCCCTCGCGCGCCATCGCCCGGCTCGGCATCGGCTTCGTGCCGGAGGAGCGCGGCATCTATGCCTCGCTCTCGGTCGAGGAGAACCTGATGCTGCCGCCGCAGGTGCGCCCCGGCGGGCTCTCGCTCGACGCGATCTTCACGCTCTTCCCCAATATCAAGGAGCGTCTGAAGAGCCAGGGCACCAAGCTCTCCGGCGGCGAGCAGCAGATGCTGGCGATCGGCCGCATCCTGCGCACCGGTGCGCATCTCCTCCTGCTGGACGAGCCGACCGAGGGCCTCGCCCCCGTCATCATCGAGCAGATCGGCCGCACCATCGCGAAGCTGAAGCAGGACGGCTTCACCATCATCCTGGTCGAGCAGAACTTCCGCTTCGCCCAGACGGTGGCGGACCGGCACTATGTGGTCGAGCAAGGCAAGGTGATCGACATGATCCCGAATGCCGAGCTCGACGCCAATATCGACAAGCTGCATCGCTATCTCGGCGTCTGAAGCAGCGCGATCCGCCAGAACAACGCCGGCTCGCCCGGCATCGACAGAGGGAGAACGACCATGAAGCTGAAGACGATTCTCGCGACCACGGCGCTTGCCGCCCTGATGGCGTCCCCGGCTCTCGCCCAGCAGATCTCGATCAAGGCCGGCGTACTGAACGACCGCTCCGGCATCTATGCCGACCTTGCCGGCGAGGGCTCTGTCGTCGCCGCGCGCATGGCGGTCGAGGACTTCAAGGCGGCCGACAAGGGCATCAAGGTCGAGATCGTCGCGGCCGACCACCAGAACAAGCCCGATGTCGGCTCGACCATCGCGCGGCAGTGGTACGACCAGGACGGCGTCGACCTGATCCTCGACGTGCCGACCTCCTCGGTCGCGCTGGCGGTTAGCCAGATCACCAAGGAGAAGAACAAGGTCAACATCAACTCTGGCGCCGGCTCGTCGGACCTCACCGGCAAGGCGTGCAACGCCAACACCATCCACTGGACCTACGACACCTACGCGCTGGCGCAGGGCACCGGCGGCGCCATGGTGAAGGCGGGCGGCGACAGCTGGTTCTTCCTCACCGCCGACTACGCCTTCGGCCATGCGCTGGAGCGCGACGCGACCGCCACGATCACCAAGGCCGGCGGCAAGGTCCTCGGTTCGGTCAAGACCCCGTTCCCGGGCACCGACTTCTCGTCCTTCCTGCTGCAGGCGCAGGCCTCCAAGGCCAAGGTCATCGGCCTTGCGAACGCCGGCAGCGACACCACCAACGCGATCAAGCAGGCGGGCGAGTTCGGCATCGTCGCGGGCGGCCAGAAGCTCGCAGGGCTGCTGGTCTTCATCAGCGACGTCCATGCGCTCGGCCTGCAGGCGGCGCAGGGCCTGGTCCTGACCGAGTCGTTCTACTGGGATCGCGACGACGGCACCCGTGCCTGGTCGGAGCGCTTCGCCAAGCTCAACGGCGGCAAGAAGCCGACCATGGTGCAGGCCGGCGTCTATTCCGGGCTGCTTCACTACCTGAAGGCGGTCGAGGCGACCAAGAGCAAGGATTCGGCCACCGTCGTCGCCAAGATGAAGGAGATGCCGACGGACGATCCGCTGTTCGGCAAGGGCTCGATCCGCCCCAACGGCCGCAAGATGCACGACATGTATCTCTACGAGGTCAAGAAGCCCTCGGAATCGAAGGGCCCGTGGGACTACTACAAGCAGGTCTCGGTCCTGCCGGCGGAGCAGGCCTTCCAGCCGCTGGCCGAGACGGGCTGCTCGCTCGTCAAGTAAGGCGCGGCTGAAAGCCGCCTGGACGTCCTCCGCCGTCATCCCGGGCGACCGCAGGTCGACCCGGGATCCATCGGAGGGCTCCGGAACTCTACGATGGATCCCGGCCCGGCGCTTCGCTTGGCCAGGATGACGAAGAGGTTCGAGAGCCCGCCCCATAAGATGATCTGAGCCCCGCATGTTCGAACTTCTCGGAGTCCCACCGCAGGCGCTGTTCGGCCAGGTCCTTCTCGGCCTGATCAACGGCTCGTTCTACGCCATCCTCAGCCTCGGGCTGGCGGTGATCTTCGGGCTGCTCAACATCATCAATTTCAGCCATGGCGCGCAGTACATGATGGGCGCCTTCGTGGCCTGGATGTGCCTGAACTATCTCGGCATCAACTACTGGGCGGCGCTGCTGCTGGCACCGATTATCGTCGGCGCCACCGGCGTCGCGATCGAACGATTGCTGCTCAAGCGCATCGCCCATCTCGACCATCTCTACGGCCTGCTGCTGACCTTCGGCCTGGCGCTGATCATCCAGGGCCTGTTCCGCAACCAGTACGGCTCCTCCGGCCTGCCCTATGCCATTCCGCCGCAACTCTCCGGCGGCCAGAATCTCGGCTTCATGTTCCTGCCGAACTACCGGGCCTGGGTGATCGCCGCTTCGCTGGTCGTCTGCCTGGGCACCTGGTTCCTGATCGAGAAGACCAAGCTCGGCGCCTATCTGCGCGCCGCGACCGAGAACCCGACCCTGACCCAAGCCTTCGGCATCAACGTGCCGCTGCTGGTGACGCTGACCTACGGCTTCGGCGTCGCGCTCGCGGCCTTCGCTGGGGTGCTCGCCGCGCCGATCTACTC
>NZ_JAELTI010000014.1 GCF_016428755.1 Allobosea sp. ASV33 | reverse complement strand
CAGTCCCGCCCGCTGGAGCAGGTCCTGCCGACAATCCTCGACCGCGCCCTGTCGCGCGGCCAGAAGGTCGTCGTCCAGGTCGGCGGCCAGGAGCGCATGAGCGTGCTCGACGACCACCTCTGGACCTATGCGGATGAGAGCTTCCTGCCGCATGTCACGGCGCTGGAGGCGGATGCCCCTCAAAACCCGGTCGTGCTGACGACGCAGGCGCATAATCCGAACTCTGCCCAGGTCCGGATCTGCGCCGACGGAGTTCGCATTCCCGACGCAATGCAGGACTACGAGCGCGTCGTCCTGATATTCGATGGAGACGATCCCGAGGCGCTCGCCGCGGCTCGCGAGGATTGGAAGAAGGCCAGGGCCTCGGGCCATGCCGCCAGCTACTGGCAGCAGGACGATGCCGGCCGTTGGGAGAAGAAAGCGTGAGACTGCCTGTTCTGCTGCTCTGCACTGCGGCCCTTGCCGGCTGCTCGGTCGATATGGGCGGTTTCGCCTTCCAGTCTGAAACCAGGGGCGGGGTCACCACGACCAGGACAACCTCGGCCAGCGCCGGCATCTCGACGCAGGAGCCGGTGCTGACGCCGGAAGGCGAATGCAGCGTCGGCGTCTCGCTCGATCCGTCGACCCGGCCGCTGCCCAAGGAGATCGCGCCCGGCATCACCGAATGCGAGCTGCTGAAACTGAAGGGCGCGCGCCCGACCGACGTGCTGGTCGGCGAGAGCGGCAAGGGCCAGCGTGAGGTCCAGGTGCTCTATTCCGAGCCGGGCGGCCGCGAGATCTACCTGTTCACCGACAATCGCCTGACACGGATCGTGAAGCCAGGACAGGGCTGAGCCGGGCGGCTGCCTCTACCGCGAACCGTTATATTGCGGGATGCGGTCCTTGCTCCCGAAAATGAGCCCTTGCGGGTCCCGGTTCACATTGCGGAGCGCGCGCTCGAAGCCGGAGAGGGAGCGGCTGCCGCCCGAGGTGAAGGATTCGACCTTGGCCAGCCCGTTCCCCGTGAACTGGATGATCTTGGCCGTCGCTGCCGCCGAGCTTCGATCGAGATTGTCGGCGAGCATGCGCAGGGACTTCGCAGCCTCGGCAATCTCCTCGAACACGCTTCCCGCGTTTTCCCTCCCGGCGCCGGTCAGGAAGGATCGCACGCCTTTCAGCACGTCGTCGATCTGATCCGTGGCCCGGTCGAGCTTCTCGCTCGTCGAGGCGATGTTTCCGATCGTCTTGCCGATGTCGGGGGCGGCGGACCCGAGTTGCGCGGCCGTGCGATCGGCGTCATCGAGGACCGAGGCGACCCGCTTCTTGTCGACGGACCGGAGGGTCTCCATGAAGCCCTCGCTGAAATCTTTCAGCTTGTCGGGAAGCGGAGCAATGGCTTCGGCCGCCGAGCTGACATTCTGCATGAACGTGTCGACCTGGGAAGACCTGCCGTCGAGCGAGGCCGACAGGCTCTCGACGTATTTGATCTGCTCGCTCACGGGCCCCGCATTGGCCTGGATGGCGGCATCGATGCCGACGAGAGCCTCGTCGACGCTTTTCGCGATGGTTTCGACCTTCTCGAAGATGCTTTCCGAGGATTCCGCCGTGAGCGTCGGAAAAGCCTGCCCCGGCGCGACGGTCAAGCGAGCAGCGGCGGGGCTGCCGCCGCGAAGCTGCACGGCGACGATGCCGGCCAGGCCCTGCGCTTCGAGGCGGACGATCGTATCGACGCGCAACGGAGCCGACTGGCTGATCTTGAGAATGGCGTAGATCTGGCGCGGATTATCCGGCTCGATGTCGAGTTCCCTGACCTCGCCGACGCGCAGGCCGTTGAAAAGGACGTTGGAGCCGCGGCCAAGGCCGGAGACCTTGCCGTTGAAGACCACCTTGACGTCGATCATGTCGGCTTGCCCGCGGCCGAACCAATAGCCGAGCCCGACAAGCGCGACGAACACCGCCACGGTCGCCAGTCCGATCAGCGCATGAGCTGCTCGCGATTGCATCAGCGGGGTCGACTTTCATTGCCCGGGCGAAACGGGCCCGCCGCCGTCGGCAGGCCATTTGAGTCGGCAGCATAGTCTATCGTCCCGAAGGCCACGAGGCGAACGGGGCGACGGTCGCTTGTTTTCGCCCGAAACGCGACGCATCATCGCGGCATGACGAAATATCTCATCTCCTTCCCGAGCGAGGCGATGGTGCTCACGGAGGACGAACTGGCCGCCGCCGGTGTCGATTCTCGTGCCGTGATCGAGGAGGCCAAGGCGGCCGGCGTCTATGTCTTCGCCGGCGGGATCAACGAGCCGGTCGCCCCCGTCCTCGTCTCCGCCGATGGCACGCCGTCCGAGCGGATCTACCCGGGCAGACGCCTGACGGGCGGCTTTACGGTGCTGGAACTGCCGACGCGCGAGGATGCCGTGACATGGGCGGCGAAGCTCGCGCGGGCCTGCCATTGCGCTCAGGAACTGCGCGAGTTCATGTACGATCCGGCGAGCTAGCGCCTACGCGCTCTCCAGCTCCTCGCCGAGCAGCAGCCATTCCTCCTCGGCCGCGGCCAGCGCCTCCGACAATTCCGCACGTTGGCGCGAGATCTGGATCGCCTTGTCGGGGTCGCGCGCGAAGGCGCCGTTGGCGAGCGCCGCATCGACCTTCTCGATCAGGCCGGTGAGCTTGGCGATCCGCGCCTCGGCGAGATTGAGCTTTTGCCTGAGCGGCCCCTGCGCGGCCCGCTTCGTCGCCGCTTCCTTGCGCTCGTCGGCCTTGGGCTTGGCGGCCGCGTCGGGGGCCGGCTTGCCGCGCTTCTCGGCCTTGGCGGCACCCAGCACATAGGTGCGGTAGTCGTCCATGTCGCCGTCGAAATTCTTCACCGTCCCGCCGCCGACGAGCCAGAGCCGGTCGGCGCAGGCCTCGATCAGGAAGCGGTCGTGGCTGACGAGGATGACGGCGCCCGGATAGTCGTTGATCGCGTTGACCAGCGCGGTGCGGCTGTCGATGTCGAGATGGTTGGTCGGCTCGTCGAGGATCAGCAGATGCGGCCCGTGAAAGGTCGCGAGCCCCAGCATCAGGCGCGCCTTCTCGCCGCCTGACAGGAGCTTCACCGGCGTATCGGCCTTGTTGGCCGGGAAGCCGATCTGCGCCGCCTTGGAGCGCACCTTCGCCTCCGGCGCATCGGGCATCAGGTCGCGCAGATGGCCGACCGGTGTGTCTTCGATACGGAGCTCGTCGAGCTGGTGCTGGGCGAAATAGGCCGTCTCCAGCTTGCTCGACTTCTTCATCTCGCCGGACATGGCGTCGAGTCGCCCGCCGATCAGCTTGCAGAAAGTCGACTTGCCGTTGCCGTTCGAGCCGAGCAGCGCGATGCGGTCGTCGGGCGCCAGCGACAGGTTAAGCTTCGACAGAACCTTGCGCTCGCCATAGCCGGCGGCGGCATCCTCCAGCACGATCATCGGCGGCGAGAGCGGCTTCTCCGGGCCGGGGAACATGAAGGGCTGCACGTCGCGGTCGACGATCGCGGCGATGGTCTGCATCTTCTCCAGCCGCTTGACGCGCGACTGCGCTTGCCGGGCCTTGGTCGCCTGGGCTTTAAAGCGGTCGACGAAGGACTGGAGATGCTTGCGCTCCGCGTCCTGCTTCTCCTTGGCGCGGGCGAGCTGCATCTGCTTCTCGGCGCGCTGCTTCTCGAAGGAGGAATAGCCGCCGCGATAGAGCGTGAGCTTGCCCTGGTCGAGATGCATGATGTGGTCGACCGAGGTGTCCAGCAATTCGCGATCGTGGCTGATGACGATGACGGTATGCGGATAGCGCTCCAGGTAGTCGTAGAGCCAGAGCGTGCCTTCGAGGTCGAGATAGTTGGTCGGTTCGTCGAGCAGCAGCAGGTCGGGCTCGGAGAACAGCACGGCCGCGAGCGCGACGCGCATGCGCCAGCCGCCCGAGAAATCGGAGCAGGGGCGCTGCTGCGCCTCCTCGTTGAAGCCGAGACCGTGCAGCACCATCGCCGCGCGCGCCGGGGCCGAATGCGCGCCGATATCGGCGAGCCGCGTGCCGATCTCGGCGATGCGATGCGGGTCGGTCGCGGTCTCGGCTTCTTTCATCAGCGCCGTGCGCTCGGTATCGGCCGCGAGCACGACCTCGATCAGGGTCTCCGGGCCGCCGGGCGCTTCTTGCGCCACGCCGCCGATGCGCCGGCCCTTCGGCAGGCTGATATTGCCGCTCTCGGTGCCGAGGTCGCCGGTGATGATCTTGAACAGCGTGGTCTTGCCGGTGCCGTTGCGCCCGACGAAGCCGACGCGTGCGCCATCGGGGATGGCGGCGCCGGTATGGTCGAGCAGCAGGCGTTCGCCGAGGCGGTAGGTGATGTCGTTGATCGTCAGCATGGCGCGCCCGTTTAGGCCGGGGAGCGCCAAAAAGGCAATCGAAAGCCGGAACAAGCGGCGGTTGTCACCGTTTGGTCAAAATCTCGCCTTGGGACGGCCCGCTCCGGCCATCACCCAAGGGAAACCGGATAAACCGCGATTCGCCGAGGCTATCTTGATGGATACCCGCCTGTCCTTCGCCAGCTCCCGCCGCGCTTCCGCTGCGGCCTCCCTCATGGTTCTCGTCTCGATCATCATCGGCAGCGCCGCAGCGCTCGCCGCGCTCGTGCCGCTGTCCTGAGGCCGCCAACCCTCTGAGAAGGCTTGTCGTCTTCGGGTCCAGCCGCTAACGCTGGCCCATGGCACGCATCGCTTTCTACACCGGTTCCTTCGACCCCGTGACCAACGGCCATGCCGACGTCATCGCCGCGGCCGCCGTCCTCTGCGACAGGCTCGTCCTGGCGATCGGGGTTCATCCCGGCAAGACGCCGCTTCTCTCGGTCGAGCAACGCGCCGACTTGCTGCGTCAGGTCGCCACGCCCTTGCTGGCGGCTAAGGGCGCCGCGCTCGAAGTCGTGACCTTCGACGATCTCGCCGTCGATGCGGCGCGCCGGGCCGGGGCCTCGATCATCATCCGCGGCCTGCGCGACGGCAGCGACCTCGACTACGAGATGCAGATGGCCGGGATGAACGGCACGATGGCGCCGGACGTGCAGACCGTCTTCCTGCCGGCCTCGCCCGGCGTGCGCCATATCACCGCGACGCTGGTGCGCCAGATCGCGGCGATGGGTGGGGATGTCTCGCCCTTCGTGCCGGCCCCGGTGCTCGCCGCATTGAAGGCGCGCTTCGCCAAGGACTGACGGCACGATCCACGGCTAAAGGCACATAACTTCGCCATCTTCCGCCGCTTCCTGCTGATTTTGGTTTGCATTTTGCGCAGAGCGATGGTGTCTCTCAACGAGGCCGACTCGCTCTCCGATCACCCGGCGCGATTCCGCGCGCAGGGCCCTCCGACAGGTTTTTCGATGCGTCTTTCCCGCTATTTCCTGCCCCTTCTGCGCGATACGCCCAAGGAAGCGGAGATCGTCTCGCACCGGCTGATGCTGCGCGCCGGCATGATCCGCCAGCAATCGGCGGGCATCTATTCCTGGCTGCCGCTGGGCCTGCGCGTGCTGAACAAGATCAGCAACGTCGTCCGCGAGGAGCAGAATCGCTCGGGCGCCGTCGAGATCCTGATGCCGACGATCCAGTCGGCCGATCTCTGGCGCGAGAGCGGGCGCTACGACGCCTATGGCAAGGAGATGCTGCGCATCAAGGACCGGCATGATCGCGACATGCTGTACGGGCCGACCAACGAGGAGATGGTCACCGAGATCGTCCGCTCCTACGTCAAGTCCTACAAGGACCTGCCGCTCAATCTCTACCACATCCAGTGGAAGTTCCGCGACGAGGTCCGTCCGCGCTTCGGCGTGATGCGCGGTCGCGAATTCCTGATGAAGGACGCCTATTCCTTCGATCTCGACAAGGACGCAGCGCGCCACGCCTATAACCGCATGTTCACGGCCTATCTGCGCACCTTCGCGCGGCTCGGCCTGAAGGCGATCCCGATGAAGGCCGATACCGGCCCGATCGGCGGCGATCTCAGCCACGAGTTCATCGTGCTCGCCTCGACCGGCGAGAGCGAGGTGTTCTGCCACAGCGACTACCTGAATTTCGAGACGCCGGCGGCCGACACCGATTTCGACAGCGTGGCCGGCCTGCAGGGCGTCTTCGACAAGTGGACGAGCCTCTACGCTGCGACCGAGGAGATGCACGACAAGGCCGCTTTCGAGGCGGTGCCGGAAGACAAGCGCGTCTCGGCGCGCGGCATCGAGGTCGGCCATATCTTCTATTTCGGCACGAAATATTCCGAGCCGATGGGCGCGACCGTCGCCGGCCCCGACGGCCAGCCGGTGCTGCTGCATGGCGGCTCCTACGGCATCGGCCCGAGCCGCCTCGTCGCGGCGCTGATCGAGGCCGGCCATGACGATGCCGGCATCGTCTGGCCCGAGGAAATCGCGCCCTTCGATGTCGCGGTGATCAACCTCAAGGCCGGCGATGTGGCGACGGATGGTGCGGCGGAGCAGATCTACAAGCACCTCCTCGCCAAGGGCTACGACGCCCTGCTCGACGATACCGACGACCGGCCGGGCGCCAAATTCGCCACCGCCGACCTGATCGGCGTGCCCTGGCAGATCATCGTCGGACCGAAGGGGCTGGCCGAGGGCAAGGTCGAGCTGAAGCGCCGCGCCGGCGGCGAGCGCGAGCTCGTCTCGCTGGAAGCCGCGCTCGACCGCTTCAAGGGCCGGGCGGCGTGACGGCAGGCCCCGTCATGAAGACGCATCGGATGGGAGCCGCCGCATGAGCGCCGTCGCCGACAGCGCGGAAGTCCCGACCGGGACCAAAGCCTTCGCCGGTTTCGAGTGGCTGCTCGCCGGGCGCTACCTGCGCACGCGCCGCCGCGAGGGTTTCGTCTCGGTCATCGCCGGCTTCTCTTTCCTGGGCATCATGCTCGGCGTCGCGACGCTGATCATCGTGATGTCGGTGATGAACGGATTCCGGATCGAGCTGCTCAGCAAGATCGTCGGCGTGAACGGCCATATCTTCGCGACCCCGATCGACCGCCCGCTCGACGACTACGACAGCGTCGCGGCGAGGCTCAGCAAGATTCCCGGCATCAAGCTCGCCATCCCGCTGGTCGAGGGGCAGGCGCTCGCCTCCTCGCAGACCGGCAACAACGGCGTTCTGGTGCGCGGCATCCGCGAGAACGACATCAAGGCGATCCCCTTCATCGGCAGCAATATCAAGTCCGGCACGCTCGACGGCTTCGACGGCGGCACGCCCGGCGTCGCCATCGGCCGCCGCCTCGCCAATGCGCTGGGCATCCAGGCCGGCGACATGATGACGCTGGTCTCGCCGCAGGGGGCATCGACGCCCTTCGGCACGGCGCCGCGCATCAAGGCCTATCCGGTCAAGGCGATCTTCGAGATCGGCATGACCGAATTCGACGGTACCTTCGTCTACATGCCGCTCGGCGAGGCGCAGGCCTATTTCAACCGGGACGGCGACGTGAACGTCATCGAGATCTTCGTCGACAATCCCGACCGCACCCAGACGGTGCGCGACGCGATCGAGGCCGATGCGCCGCGCCCGCTGGTGCTCTCCGACTGGCGCCAGCGCAACCGCTCGTTCTTCAATGCGCTGGAAGTCGAGCGGAACGTGATGTTCATCATCCTGACGCTGATCGTGCTGGTCGCGGCGCTGAACATCGTCTCCGGCCTGATCATGCTGGTGAAGGACAAGACCGCCGACATCGCGATCATGCGGACCATGGGCTGCACGCGCGGCACCGTGCTGCGCATCTTCCTGATCACCGGCGCCGCGATCGGCGTGATCGGTACGCTCGCCGGCCTCGCGCTCGGCGTCGTCTTCGCCAAGAACATCAGGTCGATCATGGCGGCGCTGAACTGGATCACGGGCGCCAATCTCTGGGACCCGACCGTGCGCTTCCTCAGCGACATTCCCTCCGTCACGGATTGGCGCGAGGTGGTGAGCGTCGTGCTGATGGCGCTGACCCTGTCGCTGCTGGCGACGCTCTATCCGGCCTGGAAGGCGGCGCGCCTCGATCCGGTCGAAGCGCTGAGGATGGGCTGACGCGATGGCGCAAGAAATGCCCGCGCTCTTCCTTTCCCAGGTCGAGCGCCATTACCCGCAGACCGATGCGCCGCTCGAAGTGCTGCGCAAGGCCGATTTCGCGCTCTGGCCGGGGGAGGTCGTCGCCCTGGTCGCGCCGAGCGGCACCGGCAAGTCGACGCTGCTGCACGTCGCTGGCCTGCTCGAGAAGCCCGATGCCGGCGAGGTTTTCGTCGGCGGGCTCGCCACGACCAAGCTCGACGACAAGGGCCGCACGCGCCTACGCCGCACCGAGATCGGCTTCGTCTACCAGTTCCACCATCTCCTGCCCGAGTTCACGGCGCTGGAGAACGTCGTCCTGCCCCAGCGCATCCGCGGCCTGGCCCGCGGCCTCGCCGAGGAGCGCGCGTCGGAACTGCTGACCTTCCTCGGCCTCGGCGAGCGGCTCGACCATTTGCCGGGCGAACTCTCCGGCGGCGAGCAGCAGCGCGTCGCCATCGGCCGCGCCGTCGCCAACGGCCCGCGCCTGCTGCTGGCCGACGAGCCCACCGGCAATCTCGATCCGCAGACCGCCCAGCATGTCTTCGGCACGCTGATGGCGCTGGCCCGCGCTTCGGGGCTGGCGGCGCTGATCGCGACGCACAACCTCGAGCTCGCCCGCCAGATGGACCGGCAGGTCACGATCCGCGACGGGCTGGTGGTCAAGCTGTAGGCGTTTGTGCGCGCGGGCGCGCATAGAACCACGCCGTCATTCTCGGGCGAAGCGGAGCGGAGATCCGAGAATCTCTTGCGGGGAAGAGGCTCTGGAGCGCGTTGGTCATGAGATGCTCGGGTCAAGCCCGAGCATGACGGCCAGGGGCGGGCAGAAGCCCGGATTCTGCCCGCTACCGCCAAGCTCCCGCGGATCCCTGAGCGGGAAGGCGCAGCTTGGTTCGGCCCGCACATTTGGCGAAGACAAGGGGGTGCTGGCCCGGGGCGGTAACGTTTCATTAACCTCCCCGGCTGGAACGCCAACCTCGCTTCCGCATCGGCATTGACGAGAACAAATAGTGAACTAAACTGAACTTATCGCGAACACAGGAGGTTCTCATGACTGCAGCGCGTAAATTCGCCGCCGGCCTGGCCGAGATCGCCTCGCTCGGCGTCTTCCTCGGCATGATCTGGCTCTGGGCTGCCATCCTCTCCGGCCCGCATGTCTGAGGACGGCAGGAGCCATCCACAGACGGGCCCGCAGGGCCTCGACGCCGGCCCCGCCCAGGACGCATAAGAGGCGCTTGAGGACAGGGTCGACGAGTCGCCCGGTTGCGGCGGCAGGAGTGGGACATGGGCAGCGAAGCTGGCGGGGCGCGCGTTCTCGAGGAGATCGGCTTCGTCCACCTGCATGTCCATTCGAGCTATTCGCTGCTCGAAGGCGCGATGACGATCGCGACGCTGGCCAAGATGGCCGCGGCCGACGGCCAGCCGGCGCTGGCGCTCACCGACACCGACAATCTCTTCGGGGCGCTCGAATTTTCCGAGAAGCTCTCCGGCTCGGGCCTGCAGCCGATCGTCGGCGTCCAGCTCTCCATCGATTTTGCCGATGAGGGCGAGGGCAGCCGCAAGCCGACGCAGCCGCAGCGCCTGCCGCATATCGTCCTGCTCGCCATGGACGAACCCGGCTACGGCAACCTGATGAAACTCGTCAGCGAGGCGGCGCTGGCGACAGGCGGCTCCGGCCAGCCGCTCACCACGATCGAGCGCCTCGCCGCCTACAATACCGGCCTGATCGCATTGACCGGCGGGCAGGGCGGCCCGATCGACACCGCCTTGCGCCTCGGCCAGCTTCCGCAGGCGGCATCGCGCCTCGCGACGCTCGCCGGCATCTATGGCGACCGGCTCTATGTCGAGATCCAGCGCCATGGCGCGGATGGCGAGGCGGCGCGGGAAGCCCATCTCCTGCGCCTCGCCTATGATTCCGATCTGCCGATCGTCGCGACCAACGAGCCCTTCTACGCCAAGCCCGCCGATTTCGACGCCCATGACGCGCTGCTGGCCGTGGCCGAGGGGCGCCTCGTGTCGGACGGCACGCGCCGCCGCGTCACGCCGGAGCATTATTTCGCCTCGCGCGCCGAGATGAAGAAGCGCTTCGCCGACCTGCCGGAAGCGCTGGCGAACACCGTCGAGATCGCGATGCGCTGCCATTGGCGCGTCACCACCCGCAAGCCGATCCTGCCGCGCTTCGGCGAGGAGGGCCGCGACGAGGCGGAGGAGCTTCAGGAGCAGGCCCGCGCCGGCCTTGCGGACCGTCTGGCGAAGCACGGCCCGGCCGAGGGCTTCAGCGTCGAGGATTACGAGAAGCGGCTCGATTTCGAGCTCTCGATCATCACGCGGATGAAATTCCCGGGCTACTTCCTGATTGTCTCGGACTTCATCAAATGGGCCAAGGCGCATGACATTCCAGTCGGGCCGGGCCGCGGCTCGGGCGCGGGCTCGCTCGTCGCCTATGCGCTGACCATCACCGACGTCGATCCGCTGCGCTTCGGCCTGCTCTTCGAGCGCTTCCTCAATCCCGATCGCGTCTCGATGCCGGACTTCGACATCGACTTCTGCCAGAACCGGCGTGAAGAGGTGATCGAGTACGTCAAGCACCATTACGGGCAGGAGCGCGTCGCCCAGATCATCACCTTCGGCACGCTGCTCGCCCGCGGCGTGCTGCGCGACGTCGGCCGCGTGCTCGAAATGCCCTATGGCCAGGTCGACAAGCTGACCAAGCTGGTGCCGCAGAACCCGGCCAAGCCGATCTCGCTGAAGGATGCGATCGAGGGCGAGCCCAAGCTGCAGCAGGCCGCCGAGGAGGAGCCGATCGTCGCGCGCCTGCTCGAAATTGGCCAGAAGCTGGAAGGGCTTCATCGCCATGCTTCGACTCACGCCGCAGGCGTGGTGATCGGCGATCGGCCGCTCGAGCAACTCGTCGCGCTCTCGGTCGATCCGCGCACCGGTATGCGCGTCACCCAGTTCAACATGAAATGGGTCGAGCAGGCCGGGCTGGTGAAGTTCGACTTCCTCGGCCTGAAGACGCTGACCACGCTGACCACGGCAGTGAGGCTGATCAAGCAGCGCGGCATCGACATCGATCTCGCCGATCTGCCCTTCGACGATCCGACCACCTACGCCATGCTGGCGCGCGGCGAGACGGTCGGCGTGTTCCAGGTGGAATCGGTCGGCATGCGCAAGGCGCTGGTCGAGATGAAGGCCGACCGGATCGAGGACCTGATTGCGCTGGTGGCGCTCTACCGGCCGGGCCCGATGGACAACATCCCGACCTATTGCCGCCGCAAGCTAGGGCTGGAGGAGCCGACCTATCTCCATCCCGGCATGGAGCCCTATCTGCGCGAGACCCACGGCATCATCGTCTACCAGGAACAGGTGATGCAGGTGGCGCAGGCGCTCTCGGGCTATTCGCTCGGCGAAGCGGACCTGCTGCGCCGCGCCATGGGCAAGAAGATCAAGGCGGAGATGGACGCCCAGCGCGATCGCTTCGTGAAGGGCGCCGTGGATGGCGGCATCAAGAAGGACATCGCCTCCGAAATCTTCGACCTGCTCGCCAAGTTCGCGGACTACGGCTTCAACAAGAGCCACGCGGCGGCCTATGCGATCGTCGCCTTCCAGACCGCCTATCTCAAGGCGAATTATCCGGTCGAGTTCCTGGCGGCGTCGATGACGCTCGACATGGGCAATACCGACAAGCTCTCGGAATTCCGCCGCGATGCCGAGCGGCTCGGCATCAAGGTCGAGCGCCCGGCGATCAACCAGTCCGGCGTCGAGTTCGACGTGGCCGACGGCAAGATCTTCTACGCGCTCGGCGCCATCAAGGGCGTCGGCACGGCGGCGGTGGAATCGCTGGTGGCCGCGCGGCAGGCAAATGGCCCGTTCCGCGATCTCGCCGATCTCGCCCGCCGCATCGACACCAGGCTGGTCAACCGCCGTACGCTGGAGGCGCTCATCGCCGCTGGCGCTCTCGACGAGCTGGAGGCGGATCGTGCACGCGCCGTCGCGGCGCTGGACGGCATGCTGGCGCTCTCCAACCGCACGCGCGACGAGGCGGCGGCCGGCCAGTTCGACCTGCTCGGCGGCGGTGTGGTGCAGGAGGCCTTCCGCATCCCGCAGGTCGAGCCCTGGGCGCCGGCCGAGAAGCTCAAGCGCGAGCACGAGGCGGTCGGCTTCTTCCTCTCCGGCCACCCGCTCGACGATTACGAACATGTGCTCAAGCGCCTGCGCGTGCAGCGCTATGCCGATTTCGCCCAGACAGTCCGCGTCAACGGCACCGGCGTCGGCAAGGTCGCCGTCTCCGTCATCGACAAGTCGGAGCGGCGCACCAAATCCGGCTCCAAGATGGGCATCGTCAACCTGTCCGATCCGAGCGGCCAGTTCGAGGCCGTGCTGTTCTCGGAAGGGCTGATGAAGCTCCGCGACCTGCTCGAGCCGGGCAGGGCGCTGGTGCTGCGCTTATCGGCGGTTCTCGACGGCGAAGAGGTGCGTCCGCGCATCGAGGATGCCGAGGAGCTTGACGGCCTCGCCGCGCGCCAGAAGCAGGACCTCGTCGTCTATCTCCGCGATGACAAGGCGGTGGCATCCGTCGCCGAGCGCATCCGCCCGCGCGAGGCGACGCGCGCCGAGGGCAAGGTCTCGATCATCATGATCATCGACGACGGCGCCCAGGAGGTCGAGATCGAGCTGCCCGGCAAGTTCCCGGTCAACCAGCAGATCGCCAATGCCGTGCGCGCCGCGCCCGGCGTGGTCGATGTCAGGCTGCAATAGGAGCATATCGATGGCCGACGACCGGACCGTGCTGATCGTCGTCGACGTCCAGAACGATTTCTGTCCCGGCGGCAGTCTCGCCGTGCCGGACGGCAACGCGATCGTGCCCGTCGTCAACGCGCTCGGGCGCCGCTTCCGCCATGTCGTGCTGACGCAGGACTGGCATCCGGCCGGACACGCCTCCTTCGCCTCCAGCCATCCCGGCCGCGAGCCCTTCGAGACGGTCGAGCTGGCCTATGGCCCCCAGGTGCTCTGGCCGGATCATTGCGTGCAGGGCACGGCAGGCGCGGCCTTTCATGCCGGGCTCGACCTGCCCCATGCCGAGGCGGTCATCCGCAAGGGTTTTCGTCACGGCATCGACAGCTATTCCGGCTTCGTCGAGGCCGACCGTCGGACGCGGACGGGCCTCGAAGGCTATCTGCGCGAGCGCGGCATCGCGAAGGTCGTGGTTGCCGGCCTCGCCACCGATTTCTGCGTGAGCTGGACGGCGCAGGATGCCGCGCGCGCCGGTTTCGAGACCGTCGTGGTCGAGGATGCCTGCCGCGCGATCGATCTCGACGGCTCGCTCGATCGCGCCTGGGCCGAGATGGCGGCGGCCGGGATCAAGCGCGTGACCGCCGCGGCCTTGGCGCTCTGAGCGGACATGTCCCGCGCCCAGCGCCTGCTCGATCTCGTTCAGGTGCTGCGCCGGCATCGCCGCCCGGTCTCGGGCCGCAAGCTTGCGGCCGAGCTCGGCGTCAGCATCCGCACGCTCTATCGCGACATCGTCACGCTGCAGGGGCAGGGGGCGCCGATCGAGGGCGAGCCCGGCCTCGGCTACATCCTGAAGCCCGGCTTCATGCTGCCGCCGCTGATGTTCAGCGAGGAGGAGATCGAGGCTCTGGTGTTGGGCTCGCGCTGGGTCGCGGACCGGGCCGACCCGGCCCTTGCCTTGGCGGCGCGCGACGCCATGGCCAAGATCGTTGCCGTGCTGCCGGCCGACCTGACCCGCCGCGTCGAGGACGCCGCTTTGATCCTCGGGCCGGGGAAAATGCTGGTCGATGCCCCGCAGCTCGACCTTGCCGCCATCCGCAAGGCCATCCGCGCGGAGCGGCGCGCCGCCATTGGCTATGGCGACGCCGAGGGCCGTACCAGCGAGCGCATCGTCTGGCCGCTGGCGTTGTCCTTCTTCGATCAGGTCCGGGTCCTCGTCGCCTGGTGCGAGCTCAGGCAGGATTTCCGCCATTTCCGCACCGACCGGCTGATGCGCTTCGAGGCTCTGGAGGGCCGTTACCCCCAGCGGCGTCAGGCCCTGCTCAAGGCCTGGCGCGACAAGGAGGGCATCGCGCCGCCGGCGTGACGGACACTGCCGGAAATTGGCAGCATCTGATTCTAATCTCCCTCATCCAGACCAATCGGGAGGCCACCATGTTCGATGCCCATTTCATCCTGCTTCATGTCGAGAGCCCGGCTGCCAGCGCCGCCTTCTATGCCGATCTGCTCGGCAAGGAGCCGCTGGAGCTGTCGCCGACCTTCGCGATGTTCGCGCTGCCGTCGGGCGCGCGGCTCGGCCTCTGGTCGCGCCATACCGTGGAGCCGGCCGCGACCACGACCGGCGGCGCGGCGGAGATCGCCATGATCGCGCCCAGCCTTGAAGCCGTCGACGCTATTCATGCGGACTGGCGCAAGCGCGGCATCGCCATCCTGCAGGAGCCGACCGATCTCGATTTCGGACGTACCTTCACGGCGCGCGACCCCGACGGGCACCGCCTGCGGGTGTTCCGTCCCTTTCCGGAAGCCTAGGCCGCTGGCTTGAGCTGTGCCTGGACGCGGTCCCGGCCCAGCCGCTTGGCGCGATAGAGCGCCTCGTCGGCTTCGACCAGCAGGTCGTCGAGCACGCGCCCGCCGAGCTCGACCTCCGCCACGCCGATGCTCAGCGTCGGCTGCAAACCGATATCGGCGAGATCAGCGACCTTGTCGCGGAAGGCGCCGCGGAGGCGTTCCGCGACCCGCACCGCTTCGCGGACGCCGACATCGGGGAGGATGACCGCGAATTCGTCGCCGCCCTGCCGGGCGAGGATGTCGGTGCTGCGCAATTGCTCCTGCACCGCGCTGGCGAAGAGACGCAGGATTCTGTCGCCTGCGGCATGGCCGAGCGTGTCGTTGAGCTGCTTGAAATGATCGATATCGACGAGCAGCAGCGCGGCGCGCTGTTCCCCGTGCGACTGCTGCGCCAGCCATTGCTCCAGGCCGGAGCGGTTCATCGCCCCGGTCAGCGGGTCGCGCCGGGCGAGGGTGGCCAGGATCCGGTTGCTGCGCTCGGCCGCCAGGAGCAGCAGGGCCTGGCCTCTCAGGATCATGAAGGCGACGCCGGTCGCGGCAAGCCAGCCGGTCGCTCCCGAATTCGGCGGGAACAAGGTCGTACCGACGCCATCCATCGCTGCCAGCGCGATGCGTCCGGCATAGATCACCACCGTCGGAGCGAACAGGATCGCCAGCAGCCAGGCCGAGCGCAGGCGCTCCTGGCGGCCGAGCCGGACGGCTTCGCGGACGATGGCCGCGTCGCAGAACGCCATCACCGTCCCGACGACCATGACGCGCGTCGCATAGCCCTCTGGGCCTGGCGAGAGTGAAAGCAGGGTCCAGCTTCCGAGGAGCACGACCCCGAACCCGAACCAGTTGAGCTCGCGCCCGGCGAAATGGCGGATGCCGCAGAGCAGCAGCAGGCACCCCGCCAGCATGATGGTGTTGGCGAACTCGATCGAGACGATGTCGGGAATGGCGCCGCGGAACGCGGCGCCGAGCAGGCCGGTGCCGATGCACAGGCTGCTGACGCCCCACCAGACCGGGCTGCGGGTGAAGCGGCCGGTGGCGAAGGTCATCAACTGCATCGCGCCGATGATGAAGCAGGTCAGCGCGCCCGTGACGAAGATGGTTCTCAGGTCGAGAATCACGTCGATCCCGATCTTCTGCAGTCGCTTCGGCAGGCTGCGCATGCCGTGGGAATGCTCCTCCCCGGTTGCGGATCCCGCTCCTGCGGCAAGGCATGCCGTTGCGTCCCGGGTTGTTCGGCCACGCCGTACGCGCTAGGCAGGTTCCGGTGGGGGGTAGAGCATCTTGGCGTGCTTTTGAACATGATAGCCTAGAGGATATTCCCCATGAACTTTTATAAGTCGTTGATGGCCGCTACCGCAGTCGCCCTTTTGGGCTCGGCCGCCCCGTCCTTCGCCCAGAGCCAGGCAGATCAGCTCAAGGTCGCCTATCAGGCTGCCCGCAACCAGCTTGGCATCCTCGGCTATTGCGCCGACAAGGGTTACACCGACGCCGGCGCGGCCGAGGTCCAGAAGAAATTGATCGCGATGATCCCAGTGCCGGCCGATGTCAGCGGCGGTGATGCCGCCGAGGCCGCCGGCCGCAAGGGCACGATCTCGGCCATGGGCATGGAGCAGAACATCGAGGCGATCGCCAAGGCGACGAACGGCACGCCGGCCACCTATTGCAAGCAGATCGGCGATATCGTGAAGCAGATGGGCGCCAAGCTGCCGCAGTGAGGCGAGGGCGGCCCGGGCGATTGTCCGGGCCGTGGAGCGCCGGGATCCATCCTAGAGCGATGCGTCTTTCGATGGATCCCGGGTCAAGCCCGGGATGACGGCGCGCTCCCATCCGCGCTTCCATCCAAGGATCGCGGAATTACCGCGATGCCGGCAGTTTCTCAGGCCTCCCGGCTTGCAATGCGGCGCCATCCCCTGTAAGGCGCAGCCCATCCCACATGGAGCGTATCGCCTCGCTTTGCCGAGGCGTTCCGGTGACGTGGCAGCTCATGCCTTGTTCATTCGCGCTCCAGAGGCTCAACCGGAAGGACTAGAACACCATGGCTCTGCCTGATTTCTCCATGCGCCAGCTCCTCGAGGCCGGTGCCCATTTCGGCCACCAGTCGCATCGCTGGAACCCCAAGATGTCCCCGTACATCTTCGGCGTCCGCAACAACATCCACATCCTCGACCTGTCGCAGTCGGTGCCGATGCTGCACCGCGCCCTGCAGGCCGTGTCGGATACCGTCGCCCGTGGCGGCCGCGTCCTCTTCGTCGGCACCAAGCGCCAGGCGCAGGATGCCATCGCCGATGCCGCCAAGCGCTCGGCCCAGTACTACGTCAACTCCCGCTGGCTCGGCGGCATGCTGACCAACTGGAAGACCATTTCGGCTTCGATCCAGCGCCTGCGCAAGGTCGACGAGCTGCTCAACGGCGGCGGCACCGGCCTGACCAAGAAGGAGCGCCTGATGCTGTCGCGTGAGCGCGACAAGCTCGAGAAGGCTCTGGGCGGCATCAAGGACATGGGCGGCACGCCGGACATGATCTTCGTGATCGACACCAACAAGGAAGCCCTCGCGATCAAGGAGGCCCAGCGCCTCGGCATCCCGGTCGCCGCGATCGTCGATTCGAACTCGGATCCGGACGGCATCACCTTCCCGGTCCCGGCCAATGACGACGCCGGCCGCGCCATCCAGTTCTATTGCGACCTGATCGCCCGCTCGGCGATCGACGGCATCGGCCGCGCCTCGGGCGACCAGGGCATCGATGTCGGCGCCGCCGAGGCGCCGGTCGTCGAGGAGGCTCTCGAGACCGCTTCGGGCGCCTTCGAGACGCTGACCGCTCCGCGCGGCGCTCCGGACGACCTGACCAAGCTCTCGGGCATGGGTCCGGACGCGGTCCAGAAGCTGAACGACGGCGGCATCTACCACTTCTGGCAGATCGCGGCGATGACCCCGGCCGACGTGACCAAGATCGACCACGACCTCAAGCTCGGCGGCAAGATCGACCGCGAGGGCTGGGTCGCCCAGGCTCGCGATCTCGCCGACGCGTAATTCGGTTGGCGATTGCGGCGCGTCATCGGCGCGTCGCAATCCCGTCTCTCGATTGACGCCGGCTTTTAGACGTTAAGAGGACGCGCCGACGGCCGGAAACGGAGCGTCGGCGTTTCCCCATGCAGGCGTCCGCATCATTCCGATCCGCGGCCGGCCCTCAGGGCCTGCGCCGCACCGACAGCAAGGACAAGACAGATGGCAGCGATCACCGCCGCGATGGTGAAGGAACTCCGCGACAAGACCGGCGCGGGCATGATGGACTGCAAGACCGCCCTTTCGGCGACCGACGGCAACATGGAAGCCGCCGTCGACTGGCTGCGTGCCAAGGGCCTGTCGAAGGCCGCCAAGAAGGCCGGCCGCGTCGCCGCCGAGGGCCTCGTCGCCGTCGCGGTGCAGGGCAACGAGGGTGTCGTCGTCGAGGTCAACTCCGAGACCGACTTCGTCGCGCGCAATCCCGAGTTCCAGGCGCTCGCCAAGACCATCGCCGATGTCGCGCTTGAGCGTGGCGGCGATGTCGAGGCGCTGCTCGGCCATCACTATCCGGGCGGCGGCTCGGTGCAGGACGCGATCGCCAACGCCATCGCCACGATCGGCGAGAACATGACGCTGCGCCGCGTTTCCGCGCTCAAGGTTTCCTCGGGCGTGATCGGCTCCTATGTCCACGGCGCGATCGCCGACGGCCTCGGCAAGATCGGCGTCATCGTCGCGCTCGAGTCGACCGGCAAGGCCGACGAGCTCGCCGCGCTCGGCCGCCAGCTCGCGATGCATGTCGCCGCGACCAACCCCGTCGCGCTCGACCTCGCTTCGGTCGCTCCCGAAGTCCTGGAGCGCGAGAAGGCGATCTTGGCCGAGAAGAACGCTGGCAAGCCCGAGCACGTCCTCGCCAAGATCACCGAGAGCGGCCTGAAGAGCTACGCCAAGGAATATTGCCTGCTCGAGCAGGCCTATATCCATGACGGCTCGAAGTCGGTCGCGCAGGTCCTCAAGGAGATCGAGGGCAAGGTTGGCGCTCCGGTGGCGCTGAAGGGCTTCGCCCGCTTCGCGCTCGGCGAGGGCATTGAGAAGGAAGAGCAGGACTTCGCGGCCGAGGTCGCTGCCGCCGGCGGCACCACGGGCTGATAAGCTCTATATCCAGTCACAGAAAGGCCGCGCATCGCGCGGCCTTTTTTGTAGGAAGATAGGGCTGCGTCGAATCGCGGCCGGCCCCCAGCTAGACGGAGAGACATCGATGAGACCCCAACGCGTTCTCGTGAAGCTCTCCGGCGAAGCCCTTGCCGGTCCCGTCGGCAACGGGCTCGACGGCATCACCCTGACGGCGCTCGCCGCCGATATCGCCCATGCCTCGCGCGAGGGCGTCGAGATCGGCATCGTCGTCGGCGGCGGCAATTTCTTCCGCGGCGTCCAGGGCCTCAACAAGGGCCTCGACCGCACCACCGCCGATTCGATCGGCATGCTCGGCACGGTCATGAACGCGCTGGCGCTGGAGCATGCGATCGAGGCGGCCGGCGCTCCGGCCCGCGCCATGTCGGCCGTGCCGATGCCCTCGCTCTGCGAGAGCTATGCCCGCAAGCGCGCGCTCGACCATCTCAGCAACGGCAAGGTCGTCATCCTCGGCGGCGGCACCGGCAACCCGTATTTCACCACGGATACCGGCGCGGCCCTGCGCGCGGCCGAGCTCGGCTGCAGCCACCTCCTCAAGGCGACGCAGGTCGACGGCGTCTACAGCGCCGATCCCAAGAAGGACCCGACCGCGACCCGCTACGACACGCTGACCCATGAGGACGCGATCAAGCGCGACCTCAAGGTGATGGACACCGCCGCCTTCGCGCTCGCCCGCGACGCCAGCCTGACCATCGTCGTCTTCTCGATCGCCGAGCCCGGCATGCTGGCAGCGGTGCTGCGCGGCGAGGGCAGGGCGACCTACGTCACGCCCTGAGCGGCGGCATATATCGGGGCACAGGGATTTCTGACGGAGCAGGACAGGGCGTCATTCTCGGGCTTGACCCGAGAATCTCCCGAAAGCGAGATGCTGGAGCCTCCTTCGGCCTGAGATGCTCGGGTCAAGCCCGAGCATGACGGCGAAAGCCCGACGGGCGACAATTCAATAAGTCCGCCACAGGCCCGGCGTCGCCAGTTCGAGCAGATGCCCGTCCGGGTCGCGGAAATACAGGCTCGTGCTGCCGCGCTCCCATTGCATGCGCCCTTCCACGGCAATGCCAAGCTGCTCCAGCTTCGCTTCCCAGGCTGCCAGCTCGTCGGGATCGATCGCGAAGGCGATGTGGAGCGGCCCGCTGCCGTCATGCGGGGGAATGGTGCCGCCGGCTGCGCTCTGCGTCTGCAGCGAGGCGCCGCGCTGGAACAGCAGCAGCACGGTCGATCCGCCGATATCATAGGCGAAGAGGGTCTTGGTCTTGAGCAGCGGCGCGAGGCCGAGCTTGTCCTCGTAGAAGACGCGGGCGCGGTCGAGATCGTCGACATAGAGCGCGGTCTCGACGATGCGGTTGAGGCGGGGCACGTCTTTTCTCCACGGTTGCGTGCGGGCGGCGCTGGCAGGCGGGCAGGCCAGCCCCTACGGTGGAGATGGGCATGGGGAGGCTGCGAACCAGTAGGTTGCGCCGCGACCCGGCCATGATCTGCCCGCATCGACGCTTTTCCCTTGCTCATCGCGGGGGAAAATGCTGTTCGAAGCTCTTGATCTTGACCCTGCGCGGCCCCGCCGCCATGGTCTCGCCGATTTTGAATTACCTGCAAGGTCCCGATTGAAATGGCCCAGACGACGTTCGACCTCGCCGACATCAAGCGCCGCATGGCCGGTGCGGTGCAGTCCTTCAAGGGCGACCTCGCCTCGCTGCGCTCCGGCCGCGCCTCCTCAAACATGCTCGACCCGATCATGGTCGAGGCCTATGGCGCCCGCACCCCGCTGAGCCAGCTCGCCACCGTCTCCGTGCCGGAGCCGCGCCTGCTCAGCGTCCAGGTCTGGGACCGCTCGATGGTCAACGCCGTCGACAAGGCCGTGCGCGAATCCGATCTCGGCCTCAACCCGCAGACGGAAGGCCAGGTGCTGCGCATCCGCATCCCCGAGCTGAACGAGCAGCGCCGCAAGGAGATGGTCAAGGTCGCGCATAAATATGCCGAGGAGGCCAAGGTCTCGGTGCGCCATGTCCGCCGCGATGGCATCGACGTCGTCAAGAAGCTGGAGAAGGACGGCGACATGACCAAGGACGATGCCGCCCGCAATTCCGACCTCGTCCAGAAGGCGACGGACCAGCACATCGCCGAGATCGACCAGGCGCTCGCGGCGAAGGAAAAGGAAATCCTGCACGTCTGATCTCCTGCGCGGGAGACCTCCCGCGCTCCTACGGCCGCAGCCGAGCGAGGCTCATCCGCATGTCATCCGGTCAGCGCGACGCAGGCGTGTCCAACCCGGCCCATGTCGCCATCATCATGGACGGCAACGGCCGCTGGGCGCAGATGCGCAGCCTGCCGCGGCAGGAGGGCCATCGCCGCGGGCTTGAGGCGCTGCGCCGCACGGTCCGCAACGCCAGCGACCTCGGCATCCGGTTCCTGACGCTCTACTCCTTCTCGACCGAGAACTGGCGCCGCCCCTACGCGGAAGTCTCCTTCCTGATGGGGCTGCTCAAGCATTTCGTCGAGAAGGACCTGGCCGAGCTCTCGGCCGCCAATGTCCGGGTGCGGATCATCGGCAGCCGGGACGATCTCGCAGCCGATCTGCGCCGCCTCGTCGAGCATGCCGAGACCAGCACCCGCAACAATACCGGCCTCGTGCTGGCGATCGCCTTCAACTACGGCTCCCGCGACGAGATCATGCGGGCGACGCGCCGGCTGGCGGCGGAGGCCGCAGCCGGGCGGATCGACCCGGCCGCTATCGACGAGGCCGCGATCGCTGGCCATCTCGACACCCACGACATCCCCGATCCCGAGCTGGTCATCCGCACGTCCGGCGAGACGCGCATCTCGAATTTCCTGCTCTGGCAGGCGGCCTATGCCGAGTTCATCTTCGCCCCGGTGATGTGGCCCGATTTCGACCGCGCCGCCTTCGAGGATGCGCTCGCCCAGTACCGCCAGCGCGAGCGCCGCTTCGGCGGCCTTGCCGCACCCTCCGACCGCAGCGTGGGCGTCGCGTGAATGCGCCAGATTCCCCTGCGTCGCGCGCGAACTCCGAGCTGAGGCTGCGGGTCGTCTCGGCGCTGGTCCTCGGAGCGCTGATCTTGCTGGTCACGATCTGGGGCGGCTGGCCCTTCCGGCTGGTCTGGGTCCTCGTCGCCGGCCTCGTCGCCTATGAATGGCTCGCCATCATCGGCCGCGGCAATGCGATCCCGGGTGGCATCGGCGTGGTCCTCGCCGGGATAGCGCTGGCCTTCTCTCCCGCAAGCCCCGCGGCGCTCGCGGGCACGGCTTCCGCCACGGCCCTGCTCGGCGCGCTGGCGACGCCCTTCGTGCGCTCGCGCCTGGCGCTCGAACTGTGCGGCGTCGCCTATGCGCTGGCCTTCGCGCTGGTCACGCCGGCCCTGCGCGACCTTCCCGCCATCGGCCTCGCGCTGATCCTGTGGAGCTTCGCCGTCGTCTGGCTCACCGACATCGCCGCGTATTTCACCGGCCGCAAGCTCGGCGGCCCCAAGCTGATGCCGGCGGTCAGCCCGAAGAAGACCTGGTCCGGCGCGATCGGCGGCGCCGTCGCGGGCATGGTCGGCGGTTATCTCGTCTGGCGCCTGATGCCGGGGCTACAGGCGGTGACGGCTGCCGGGCCGGTCATCGCGGCCTCGTTCGCCGGCTCGGTCGTGAGCCAGGCGGGCGACCTGTTCGAATCCGCGCTGAAGCGCCGCTTCGATGCCAAGGATTCGAGCAAGCTCATCCCCGGCCATGGCGGCTTCCTCGACAGGCTCGACGGCTACTGGGCGGTACTGGTGCTCGCCGGCTTCGCGCTCTTCGCCCTGCACCTCAACGTTTGAGACCGATATCCGTGCGCAGCGTCACGCTTCTGGGAGCGACAGGCTCCGTCGGACAGTCGGTTCGCGACGTGGTCGCCGAGAATCCCGAGCGCCTGTCGATCGCGACGGTCGTCGGCGGCCGGGATGCCGGGGCGCTCGCCCGGACCGCGATCGAGGTCGGGGCATCCTTCGCCGCCTTGGCTGACGCCGCTGGTGGCGTGGCGCTGAAACAGGCCCTGTCGGGTACCGGGATCGCCAGCGGGGCAGGGCGTTCGGCCGTTCTGGAGGCGGTCAACCGCCCGGCCGATATCGTCGTCAGCGCGATCTCGGGCGCTGCCGGACTGGAAGCGACCTTTGCCGCGCTGCTGCCGGGCCGGACGATCGCACTCGCCAACAAGGAAAGCCTGGTCTGCGCCGGCGCGGCCGTGATGGCGCGCGCAGCCGAGGTCGGCGCCCGGATCCTGCCGCTCGATTCCGAGCATAACGCCCTCTTCCAGGTGCTCGGCGCCGAGCCGCTCTCATCGGTCCGCAGCATGACGCTGACGGCCTCGGGCGGCCCTTTCCGGACCTGGACCGCCGAGCGCATCGCCGCGGCCACGCCCGATCAGGCCCTGAAGCACCCGAACTATGCGATGGGCGCCAAGATCACGATCGACTCGGCCAGCATGATGAACAAGGGGCTGGAGCTGATCGAAGCCCGCTTCCTGTTCGATCTGCAGGCGGACCAGCTCGACGTGCTCGTCCACCCCCAGCAGATCGTCCACGGCCTCGTCACCTTCCGCGACGGCTCGGTCAGCGCCGGCATGGCGGTGCCGGACATGCGGGTCGCGGCGGCGCATTGCCTCGGCATCGACGGCCGTCTCGACGCACCGCCGCCGCGCTTTCTCGATCTGGCGCTCACGGCACCGCTCAGCTTCGAGCGTCCGGATCTCGTCCGCTTCCCGTCGCTCGGCCTGGCGATGGCCGCCTTGCGCGAAGGCGGCGCGATGCCCGCGATCCTCAACGCCGCCAACGAGGTCGCGGTCGCGGCCTTCCTGGAGCGCCGGCTCCGCTTTCCCGATATTGCCGCGCTGGTCGAGGCGGTCTGTTCGGAATCTGCCGCCGGGGCGGGCGCGCCTGGTGATGTCGCCGAGGCGCTTGCCATTGACCAAGATTCGAGGCGGAAGGCCGCCGCGCTCTTGTCGCAAGCGCGGTTCGCTGCCACCTAAAGCCGCACGCCAATCCGATTGGCTTGTTGCCTTGTCGATATCCGGCTCTAGGCTGTCGGGACCCCGGGAGATCATTTGATGGAATTCGCAGCATCGCTCTGGAACGCCGGGCATTTCCTGCTTGGCTATCTGCTGCCGTTCCTCTTCGTTCTGACCATCGTCGTCTTCGTCCACGAGCTCGGGCATTTCCTGGTCGGCCGCTGGTGCGGGGTCGACGTCAAGACCTTCTCGATCGGCTTCGGCCGTGAGCTCTTCGGCTTCAACGACCGGCACGGCACGCGCTGGCGCTTCGCGCTCATCCCGCTCGGCGGTTACGTCAAGTTCTCCGGCGATGCCGATGCTTCCAGCGCGCCCGACGATGCCGCGGTCAGCCGGATGTCGGCGCAGGAACGCGCGCGCTCCTTCCCGGCGCAGTCCCTTCCCGAGCGGGCGGCGATCGTCGCGGCCGGCCCGATCGCGAATTTCCTGCTGGCGATCCTGATCTTCGCCGGTTCGGCCTTCTTCTTCGGCAAGCAGGTGCTCATCCCGCGCGTCGATGCCGTCGTCGCCGGCAGCGCGGCGGAGAAGGCGGGACTGAAGGCGGGCGACATCGTGATCGCCATCGACGGCCAGAAGATCGCCAGCTTCTCCGACATGCAGCGTATCGTCTCGACCCGGCCCGACGAACGCCTCGAGGTTTCGATCGAGCGCGACGGCGGCACCGTGACGGTGCCGGTGACGCCCTCGCTCACCGAGATGAAGACCCAGCTCGGTACGCAACGCATCGGCGTGATCGGGGTGAAGGCTTCGCCGCGCCCCGAGGATTGGAAGACGCAACGATTCGGATTGGTCGAATCCGCGCAGGCAGGCTTCGTCGAAACCTGGTTCGTCGTGACGCGGACCTATGATTACATCGCCAAGCTGCTGACCGGGCGCGAGTCGACCGACCAGCTGTCGGGGCCGATTCGGATTGCGCAGGTCTCCGGGATCGTCGCATCGAATGGCGGCTTGCTCGGGTTGATCAACCTCGCCGCGATCCTCTCCGTCTCGATCGGGCTGATGAATCTCCTGCCGGTGCCGATGCTCGATGGCGGACACCTGCTGTTCTATTTCTACGAGGCCTTGCGCGGCCGGCCTCTGAGCCCCCGCGCGCAGGAGATCGGTTTCCGGCTGGGCCTGGCGCTCGTGCTGATGCTGATGCTGTTCGTCACCTGGAACGATATCGTCCACGTTCGCGGCATGCTCTGAAACGCCTTCGCTGGCGCACTTTGCGGCGGAAAAACGGCATGCCGCGTGGCCTGTCGGCAACGAGATTCCTAAAAACGCTTTATTAACGATGATCGCGGTTTGCACCCTGCTGGAAACTTTGTAGAAGCGATTGAACCGCAATGTCCCCGTGCTGCCGTCGAGAGATGGTGGTCCCCGTTTGGGGTGGTGACCAGAGAGATGGAATAGGCGACCCGATGACGTCGACCCAACAGAGCCGGACGAGCAAGATGCGGCTCTCTCGATCGATCGGACTTTCGGCTTTGATGTTGGCCGTGAGTGGTGGTGTGGCTTTCGCGCAGGCCGTGGTTGTCAACGGCAACCGGCGTGTCGATGCGGAGACGATCCGCTCCTACACGGTCGGCCGGGACAATCCGCAGGAGATTCGCGAGAGCCTGATGGCGACCGGCCTGTTCAGCAGCGTGCAGGTCAACCGCCGCGGCGCGCAGATCGTCGTCTCGGTCAAGGAACAGGGCGGCACGGTCAATCGCGTCGCCTTCGAAGGCAATCGCAAGCTGAAGGGCGAGCAGCTCTCCCAGATCGTGCAGACGCGCGCGGGCGGTCCGATCAGCCAGGCGCTGATCAATTCCGACGTCGAGCGCCTGCGCGAGGCCTACAAGCGGTCCGGCTATGGGCTGTCCTCGGTCAGCGGTCGCGTCGCGCCGCTCCCGAACGGTCGTGAGGATGTCGTCTTCACCATCAACGAGAGCAGCAAGACCGGCATCAAGTCGATCAACTTCGCCGGCAACGAGGCCTATTCGGCCGGACGCCTGCGCGGGCTGATGACCTCGACGGAATCGAACTTCCTGAGCTGGATCAAGACCTCGGACGTCTATGATCCGGATCGGATCAATTCCGACATGGATCTCATCCGCCGCTTCTATCTGAAGAACGGCTACGCCGATTTCCAGATCACCAATTCCAGCGCCCGTTTCGACGATGCGGCCGGCGGCTGGGTCATCGACATTCAGGTGAGCGAAGGCCCGCAGTACCAGGTCGGCAACGTCACGGTCGATTCCGCGTTGAGCGATGTCGATGCCGCTGCCTTGCAGCGTTATGTCGCGACCTCGCGGGGCGATACCTACAATGCCGAGGCGGTCGAGAAGTCGCTGGTTGCGATCACCACGGAAGTGGCTCGCCGCGGCCACGCCTTCGCGCAGGTTCGTCCGCGCGGTGACCGCGATGCCTCGGGCCGCCAGATCGGCATCACCTATGTCATCGACGAGGGCCCGCGGGTCTATGTCGAGCGCATCAACGTGCGCGGCAACACCCGTACCCGCGACTATGTCGTCCGCCGCGAGCTCGATCTCGGCGAGGGCGATGCCTACAACAAGGTCATGGTCGACCGGGCCGAGCGTCGCCTGAACAATCTCGGTTTCTTCAACAAGGTCCGCATCACCAACGAGCCCGGCTCCGCGCCGGACCGCGTGGTCGTCAACATCGACGTCGAGGACAAGGCGACCGGCTCCTTCTCGATCGCCGGCGGCTATTCGACCTCGGACGGCGTCATCGGCGAAGTCTCGCTGTCGGAATCGAACTTCCTGGGCCGTGGCCAGTTCGTCCGTATCGCCGGCACGATGGGCCAGCGCACGCAGGGCATCGATTTCTCCTTCACCGAGCCCTATTTCCTGGGCTACCGCGTTGCGGCCGGCATCGACCTGTTCTCGAAGTACAACGACAACTACAACACCGGCCGCTTCGAGAGCCGCGTGACGGGCGGTCAGGTTCGCTTCACCTTCCCGATCACGGAAGAGTTCTCGGTTACGCCGCGCTATTCGATCTACACGACCGAGATCAAGATTCCGAACACGGTCAGCCGTCCCTATAACGACTGTTCCTTGCCGATCGCCGGCATCACGCCGGTCGGCGCCACTGCGGCCGACGCCTATAACTGCGTGACCAACGGCGAGGCGACGGTCGCAGTCAAGGAGGCTCAGGGCACCACCCTGACCTCGCTCGTCGGCTTGAACTTCAACTACAACTCGCTCGACAGCCTCCAGAACCCGCGCAACGGCTTCTCGGCTGAGCTGAAGCCGGAATTCGCTGGTGTCGGCGGCGACTCGAAGTTCCTCCGTATCGCGGCTGATGCTCGCTACTACCGCGAGATCTTCGACGACGTGGTCGGCTTCCTGCGCGTCCAGGGCGGTCACGTCCAGGCGACCAGCGGCAACCTGCGCATGGTCGATCACTACTTCCTCGGCCCGTCGCTGGTGCGTGGCTTCGCGCCCTCCGGCATCGGTCCGCGCGACGTCCTGAACGATCCCACGGCCAACGCGGTCGGCGGCACCACTTATTTCGGCGGTACGGTCGAACTGCAGTTCCCGATCTGGGGCCTGCCGCGTGATATCGGCCTGCGTGGCGCGGTCTTCGCCGATGCCGGTACGCTGTTCAACTATGACGGCGGCTCGAAATCGGTGGCCTATGCCTGCCCGGCCGGCTCCGAGGCGCGCCAGTACAATGTCTTGACCGGCGGTGCCCAGTCGAACATCGGCTGTATCCGCGACAAGAACATCCTGCGCTCGTCGGTGGGTGTCAGCTTGCTCTGGGCGTCGCCGCTCGGGCCGATCCGGTTCGACTACGCTTACGCCCTGACCAAGGATGACGGTCAGATCGGCATCAACCCGCAGACCGGCCTCGTCGGCAAGTATGGCGGAGACCGCCTGCAGGCCTTCCGTTTCTCGGGCGGCACCCGCTTCTGACGTAAGCGGGGCGCAGCACCGGCCCGAAAAGTGGTTTCCGCTTTTCGGGTAAGCCGGTGCGATAACAAGGATGGGTCGCCATGTCCGCGTCGGCAGGACGCCTGGCGATCCGGCCCGCTTCGGACCCTATCATGGCAGAGCCCGTTTTCTTCCCGTTCGCGACCTCGCTGGATTTCGGCGAGGTCGCAAGCATTTCAGGCGGCACCTTGCCGGGGGGCGTCGAGCCCGCCCGCAAGCTCGACGGCATCGCCGCCCTCGAGACAGCCGGTCCGGCCGATCTCGCCTATATGGACAATCCGAAATACACGGAGGCGCTCGCGGCGACCAAGGCGGGCCTGTGCATCGTCTCGCCCCGTTTTGCCGATCGTGTTCCGGCCGGAACCGTGGCCCTGCTGTCGCCGGCGCCTTATCATGCCTTCGCGAAGGTCATGGCGCGCTGCTTCCCGAGTGCGCTACGGCCTGAATCGATCTTCGGCTCGCAGGGCGTCGCGCCGGGTGCCATCGTTCATGCCACCGCCGTTCTCGAAGCGGGGGTCACCGTCGATCCCGGCGCGGTCATCGGCCCGGGCGCCGAGATCGGCGCTGGCACCGTGGTCGCCTCGCATGCCGTGATCGGCCCGCAGGTCCGGATCGGGCGCAATTGCTCGATCGGCGCTGGCAGCACGATTCAGGCGTCCCTGATTGGCAACCGCGTCATCATCCACCCCGGCGCGCGGATCGGGCAGGACGGCTTCGGCTTCGCGATGAGTCCCAAGGGGCACATGAAGGTGCCGCAGATCGGCCGCGTCATCATCCAGGACGATGTCGAGATCGGCGCCAACACCACGATCGACCGCGGCGCCAGCCGCGATACGGTGATCGGCGAGGGCACCAAGATCGATAACCTCGTCCAGATCGGCCATAACTGCGTCATCGGGCGCCATTGCGTGATCTGCGCCCAGACCGGCCTTGCCGGCTCCTCGACGCTCGAGGATTTCGTCGTGCTCGGCGGTCAGGTCGGGCTCGCAGGCCATCTCGTGATCGGCGCGGGCGCGCAGATCGCGGCGCAGAGCGGCGTCGCCGGCGATGTTCCGCGCGGCGCGCGCTATGGCGGCTATCCGGCCCAGCCCGCACTCGGCTGGGCGCGCGAAACCGCGCTGCTCAAGACGCTGGTGGCCAATCGTGGCAAGAAGCCCGGCGCAGCGCAGGGCTAGGCCGGCATTTTCACCGTTGTACTGGCTCTTTCTGCTTCGGATGCGGAGAATCTTGTTGCCGAACCCGCTCGGTTTCCGGCAAAGCGGCGGAAGGCTTTGAAATCGCGGCAGGTTGCAGGCGCTTTGCCTGCTTCCGGCTGCTGACGTGAATTGAAGGCGCGGCCTGGCGAGGGCACGCGGGAGAAGACAGACCATGAGCGAGGCGACGACGGCACTGGGTGTGATCGACATCCAGAAGATTATGGCCAGCATTCCTCACCGCTACCCGTTCCTGCTGGTCGATCGCGTCGTCGAGATCGATGGCGACACGTCCGGCGTGGGCATCAAGAACGTGACGGTCAACGAGCCCCAGTTCACGGGCCATTTCCCGGAGCGGCCGGTGTTCCCGGGCGTGCTGATGATCGAGGCGATGGCCCAGACGGCCGGCGTTCTGGTCGTGAACGCGCGTGGTTCGGACGAGAAGCCGGTCCAGACCGTCCTCTTCACCACGATCGACAAGGCGAAATTCCGCAAGCCGGTTACGCCCGGGGACCAGATCCGCTTCCACCTCACCAAGCTCGCCCGCAAGCGCAACATCTTCTTCTATCGCGGCGAGGCGCGCGTCGACGGCGTGCTCGTGGCCGAGGCCGAAATCTCGGCGATGGTCGTTTGAGCGTCGGGTCGGTTCAGGAGCAGGGCAGCGTCTCGATGAGCGTCTCCATCCATCCCATGTCGCTCGTCGACCCGAAGGCGCAGCTTGGCGCCGACGTGAAGATCGGGCCGTTCTGCACAGTCGGTCCCGATGTCGTGCTGGGCGACGGCGTCGAGCTCGTCAGCCACGTCGTTGTCGCGGGCCGCACAACGATCGGCCCGCGCACGCGAATCTACCCCTTCGCCTCGATCGGCCATCCGCCGCAGGACGTGAAGTATCGCGGCGAGCCCTCGACGCTGACGATCGGAGCGGATTGCCAGATCCGCGAGGGCGTCACCATGAATCCGGGCACGGAAGGCGGCGGCATGATCACCAGTGTCGGCGATCGCTGCTTTTTCCTGGCCAATTCGCATGTCGGCCACGACAGCCGCCTCGGCAACAACATCATCTTCTCGAACAACGTGATGTGCGCCGGTCATGTCACGATCGGGAACTACGTCATTGTCGGCGGTGGCGCGGGCTTGCAGCAGTTCATCCGTATCGGCGACCACGCCTTCATCGGCGGCGGAGCCGGTGTGCTGAGCGATGTCATTCCGTTCGGTACCATTCGTGACAACCCCGCCCATCTTGTCGGCTTGAATCTCATCGGCCTCAAGCGGCGCGGCTTCACGCGCGAGCAGATCCACGAGCTGCGACGTGCCTATCGGTCGCTTTTCGCGGCCGAGGGAACCTTGACCGAGCGTGTCGAGGATGTCGCGGCGGAGTTCAGCGAGGATCCCCTGGTTCACGAGATCCTGAATTTCATCAGGGAAGGCGGCGACAAGGCGCTCTGCACGCCCCGGGACGCCACCGTCGCCGAGCGGTGAAGGCCGGCAATCCGACCGGTGCAGTCGCCACGCCTGGGCCGCTCGTGATGATCGCCGGTGGCGGCGACTTCCCGCCACGGCTGGCCGGCATCCTCGCTGCCCGGGGCGAGCGCCCCTATATCGCAGCGCTCGAGGGCGCGGCCGATCCCGCAGCCTTCGGCGAGCGGGCGGACGTCAGGCAATATCGCCTCGGCCAACTCGGTAGCCTGCTCGAAGAGCTGCGCCGACGCGGCATCGCCGATCTCGTGATGCTGGGGGCCTTGCCGCGGCCGAGCTTCGGCTCGCTGCGCCCCGAGGTTTCGACGCTGAAATACCTGCCGCATTTCGCCAAGGCCTTTCAGGGCGGCGATGACCATCTGCTGCGCGGCGTGGTCCGCTTCTTCGAGATGCAGGGGTTTCGCGTTCATGGCCCGGCCGATATCGCGCCGGAGATGACGGCGCCGCTTGGCACGCTAGGCCGCAAGCAGGCCAATTCCGAACAACGTTCCGAGCTGGAGCGCGGCTTCGCCTTGCTGGCGACGCTGTCGCCCTTCGATGTCGGGCAGGCGGCGATCCTCGCCGATCACCGCGTCGTCGCGATCGAGGCGGCCGAGGGAACGGATGCGATGATCCGCCGGGTTGCGGACATGGTGGCGCGTGGGCGCCTCAAGATCGGCAAGGGCGACGGCTTCCTGGTGAAGGTGCCGAAGACGGGCCAGGACTTGCGCGTCGACATGCCCGCGATCGGGCCGGACACCTTGCGTCACATCGCCGAGGCCGGGCTCTCCGGCATCGGCGTCCGGGCCGGCGCCGTCCTGGTCGGCGATCGGGCGGCCCTTGGCCGTCAGGCGGACCAGCTCGGCCTCTTCGTCGAGGGCTTTCCCTGATGCGGCCGTTCCGCCTGGCCATCATCGCCGGCGAAGCATCCGGCGATGCCCTGGCCCTGCGCTTTCTCGCCGCGCTGCGCGAGCGGCTCGGCGATCGCCCGGTCGAGCTTTGCGGGGTCGGCGATCACGGCCTGCCGGAAGCCGGGCTCGCATCGCTCTTTCCCCAGGCCGATATCGCGGTGATGGGCTTCGGCCCGGTGATCGCGCGCCTGCCGCTGCTGCTGCGGCGGATGGAGGATGCGGCGCGCGGCATCGCGGCGTTCCAGCCGGATCTGCTGCTCACGATCGACAGCCCCGATTTCTGCCTGCGCGTCGCTAAGAAGGTGAGGGCGCGCGCGCCTTCCATCCCGATCGTGCATTGGGTCTGCCCCAGCGTCTGGGCCTGGCGCTCCGGCCGCGCCCGGCGGATGGCGCCGCATGTCGACCGCATCCTCGCCCTGCTGCCGTTCGAGCCTGCCGCGCTAGCGCGCCTGCATGGTCCCGAGACCGTCTATGTCGGCCATCCCCTGATGGAGCGCCTCGCCGAGATGCGCCCCGATCCGGAGGAGCAGCGCCGCCGCGACGATATCGACCGGCCGCTCGTGCTCGTCCTTCCGGGCAGCCGGCGCTCCGAGATCCACCACCTGATGCCGGTCTTCGGCGAGGCGGTGGCGAAGGTCGCAGCCGCGCTGCCGGGCGCCCGTTTCGTCCTGCCGGCGGTGCAGCGGCTTCGGCCGATGATCGCGGAGGCGGCGGCGCGGTGGCCGGTCAAGCCGGAGATCGTGATCGGCGAGCCGGCCAAGCTCGCGGCCTTCCGGGAAGCCCGCGCCGCGCTGGCGGCGTCGGGCACTGTCACCCTTGAGCTCGCCTTGTCCCAGGTGCCGACTGTCGCAGCCTATCGCGGCGCCAACTGGGAAGCCTTCCTGGCCCGGCGTCTGGTCAAGCTGCCGAGCGTCATCCTGCCCAATCTCATCCTCGGCCGCAGCG
The DNA here is from genome assembly GCF_016428755.1 of Allobosea sp. ASV33. Lineage (GTDB taxonomy): Bacteria > Pseudomonadota > Alphaproteobacteria > Rhizobiales > Beijerinckiaceae > Allobosea. The sequence continues at coordinate 43,699 of NZ_JAELTI010000014.1, read as the reverse complement.
TCGTCCCGGAATTCATCCAGGAGGAGGCCTCGGCGGAAGTCCTGAGCAGCCGCCTGTTCGCCGCTCTGGCCGAGGGCGAAAAGCGCCGGGAACAGCTCGATGGCTTCGCCGAGGTCGAGACGATCATGCGCTCCGCCGGGCCGAGCCCGGCGGCGAATGCGGTTGCGGCCGCGTTGGAAGTGGTCGCCTCGCGGAAAGGCCGCGAGGCGCTGGAAGCCTGATCCGGTTTACTCGACGACGGCGCCCGATGCCTTGGCGATCGGCGCCCATTTCGCGAGTTCGACCTTGACGTGCTCTCCGAGCTGCTCCGGTGTCGAGCCGACGATGTCGGCGCTGACATCGTTGAGCTTCTTCTTGACGGTCTCGTCCTTCAGCGCCTGGTTCGCGGCCTGGTTGATCTTCTCGACGATCGGGCGCGGCATGTTGGCGGGGCCGAACAGCGCGTTCCAGGTATAGGTCTCGTAGCCCGCAAGGCCGCCCTCGGCGATCGTCGGCAGGTCCGGGAAGGAGGACACGCGCGCTTTGGTGGTGACGCCGATCGCCCTCAGCTGGCCGTTCCGGATGAAGCCGGCGGAGGAGGGCAGGTTGTCGAACATGATCGGCACCGCGCCCGCGACCACGTCGTTCAGGGCCGGCCCGGCGCCGCGATAGGGCACATGGTTCATCTGCACGCCGCCGAGCGACTTGAACAGCTCGCCCGAGAGATGCAGCGGCGTGCCGACGCCGGATGAAGCGTAGGAGTACTTGCCCGGATTGGCCTTCAGCACCTCGAGCACCTCCTTGACCGTCTTGGCCGGGAAGTCCGGATGCACGACCATCACGTTGGGCACGATCGCAAGCAGCGAGATCGGGGTGAAGTCCTTCACGGCGTCGAAGGTGACCGTCTTCAGGATCGCCGGGTTGAGCGCATGGGTCGAGATGGTGCCGAGCAGGAGCGTGTAGCCGTCGGCTTGCGCGCGGGCGACGGCCGTGGAGCCGATATTGCCGCCGGCACCGGCCCGGTTCTCGATCACCACGCTCTGGCCGAGGATTTCGCCCATCTTCTGGCCGACGAGCCGCGCGACGATATCGGTCGAGCCGCCGGCCGCGAAGGGCACGATCAGCGTGATGGGGCGGCTGGGGAAATTGGCCTGGGCGCGCGCGTGCGTGCCGGCAAGGCCGGCAGCCCCGGCAGCGATCAGGAAGGAGCGGCGGTCGAAAAGGCGGCTTTCGGTCATGAACGGGTCTCCGTGAATGATCCGATCTTATCCGGCCGGTCCGCGGGATCAGCCGCGCCGAAAACATCAATCATCTGAAACAATAAGGGCGCGGTGGAAACCACCGCGCCCTGGTCGTCGATCCCGGAAGGCTGCGATCAGCGGCGGCCGATCGGCGTGTAGTCGCGCTGCGGCGAGCCGGTATAGAGCTGGCGCGGGCGGCCGATCTTCTGTGAGGGATCCTCGATCATTTCCTTCCACTGCGCGATCCAGCCGACCGTGCGGGCGACAGCGAAGAGCACGGTGAACATCGAGGTCGGGAAGCCCATCGCCTTGAGGGTGATGCCCGAATAGAAGTCGATGTTCGGATAGAGCTTCTTCTCGATGAAGTACTCGTCCGAGAGCGCGATGCGCTCCAGCTCGACCGCGACGTCGAGCAGCGGGTCGTCCTTGATCCCGAGCTCGTTCAGCACCTCATGCGTGGTCTTCTGCATGATCTTCGCGCGCGGGTCGTAATTCTTGTAGACCCGGTGGCCGAAGCCCATCAGGCGGAACGGATCGTTCTTGTCCTTCGCCTTGGCGATGTATTTCGGGATGTTGTCGACCGAGCCGATCTCCTCGAGCATCTTGAGCGCGGCTTCGTTGGCGCCGCCATGGGCAGGGCCCCAGAGGCAGGCCGTGCCGGCCGCGATGCAGGCGAAGGGATTGGCGCCGGACGAGCCGGCGAGGCGCACCGTCGAGGTCGAGGCGTTCTGCTCGTGGTCGGCATGCAGGATGAAGATCCGGTCGAGCGCGCGCGACAGAACCGGGTTGACCTTATACTCCTCGGCCGGCACGGCGAAGCACATGCGCAGGAAGTTCGAAGTGTAGTCGAGCGAGTTCAGCGGATACACGAAGGGCTGGCCGATCGAGTACTTGTAGGCCATCGCGGCCAGCGTCGGCACCTTCGCGATCATGCGCATCGAGGCGATCATGCGCTGGTGCGGGTCCGAGATATCGGTCGAGTCATGATAGAAGGCCGACATCGCGCCGATCGAGGCGACCATCACCGCCATCGGATGCGCGTCGCGGCGGAAGCCCTGGAAGAAGCGGGCCATCTGCTCGTGCACCATGGTGTGGCGCGTGATGCGATAGTCGAAATCGGCCTTCTGCGCGGCCGTCGGCAGCTGGCCCTCGAGCAGCAGGAAGCAGGTCTCGAGGAAATCGCCGTGCTCGGCGAGCTGCTCGATCGGGAAGCCGCGATAGAGCAGCACGCCCTTGTCGCCGTCGATATAGGTGATCTGCGACTCGCAGCTCGCCGTCGAGGTGAAGCCGGGGTCGTAGGTGAACATGCCGGTTTGGGCGTAGAGCTTGGCGATGTCGATGACGGCGGGGCCGACCGACCCCTCCTTGATCGCCATGTCGACGGTCTTGTCGCCGACCTGGAGCTGGCTGGTATTTCCGCTCATCGATACCGATCCTTTCAAGGCTCGCTGCTGTTCAGCCCCGGTTTCGCCTCTCCGCGCTTGCGCGCCGGGCATCTCTCATCCGAAGGCCGCCATGTGACGGGCAGATGTCGGAAAGGGAAGGGAGAAGGCGGTCCATGTAACTGATCTACAAGCAATATTCGCACATGCCCGCGCAGTCGCGTTGCAATGCACTTGCGCGTCACTAGACCATTTGCGCAGTGCATTCAACCGAGCCAAAAGGTGGTTGGAACCGCGCTGCGCTCATATCTGCGCGAGGAGCCGCGCCGCCGCCTTTTTCAGGGCGGCGACGGGAGCATTGAGCGGAGAGCAGATAGGCTTTTCCGGGCCTGCTAAACCCGGATCGACGCTCCTCAGGCAGCCTGATCGGCGAGCCGCGCCAGCGTCTCGTCCCGGCCGAGAACGGCCATGACGTCGAACAGGCCGGGCGACATCGCGCGGCCGGTCAGCGCGGCGCGCAGAGGCTGCGCCGCCTGGCCGAGCTTCAGCCCGCTTTCCTCGACATAGGCGCGAACCGCCGCTTCGAGCGGCGCCGGCGACCAGTCTTCGACGGCGGCGAGCTTCGCGGCGATCTGCGGCAGGCGCTGGCGGGCGGCCTCGTCGAGCAGGCCCTTGGCCTTGTCGTCGAGCTGCAGCGGGCGCTGGGCGTAGAGGTAGAACGCGCTGTCGAGCAGTTCGATCAGCGTCTTGGCGCGCTCCTTGAGGCCGGGCATGGCGGCGAGGAACTTCGCCTCCAGCTCCGGCGACAGCGTCGAATCCAGCCCGCGCGCCGGCCCGATCTCCGGCAGGATGACCTTGAGCGCAGCGAGCAGGTCCTGGTCGCTCGACTGGCGCATGTAGAGCCCGTTGAGGTTCTCCAGCTTGGCGTAGTCGAAGCGCGCCGGCGAGCGGCCGATCGAGGACAGGTTGAAGGCGTCGATCATCTCCTGCGTGGAGAAGACCTCCTGGTCGCCATGGCTCCAGCCCAGCCGCACCAGATAGTTGCGCAGCGCCGCCGGCAGATAGCCCATCGAGCGATAGGCGTCGATGCCGAGCGCGCCATGGCGCTTCGAGAGCTTGGCGCCGTCAGGCCCGTGGATCAGCGGGATATGCGACATGCTCGGCACGTCCCAGCCGAGCGCGTCGTAGATCTGGGTCTGGCGGGCGGCATTGGTCAGGTGGTCGTCGCCGCGGATGATATGGGTCACGCCCATGTCGTGGTCGTCGACCACCACAGCGAGCATGTAGGTCGGCGTGCCGTCCGAGCGCAGCAGCACGAGGTCATCGAGATTCTCGTTCTGCCAGACGACGCGGCCCTGGACCTCGTCATTGACCACGGTCTCGCCGGTCTGCGGCGCCTTGAGGCGGATCACCGGCTTGGCGCCGGCCGGCGCGGTTGCCGGATCGCGGTCGCGCCAGCGCCCGTCATAGCGCAGCGGCTTGCCCTCGGCGCGCGCCTTCTCGCGCATCTCCTCGAGCTCGGCCTGCGTCGCGTAGCAGTGATAGGCCCGGCCGTTGGCGAGCATCTGTTCGGCGACTTCGCGATGCCGCGCGGCGCGCTGGAACTGGTAGACGGTCTGGCCGTCCCAATCGAGGCCGAGCCATTCCAGCCCGTCGAGGATCGCGGCGATCGCCGCATCGGTCGAGCGTTCCCGGTCGGTATCCTCGATGCGCAGCAGCATCTTGCCCCCTTGCCGGCGGGCATAGAGCCAGTTGAACAGCGCGGTCCGGGCTCCGCCGATATGCAGGAATCCGGTGGGCGAGGGCGCAAAGCGCGTGATGACGGCGTTGCTCATGGGAGGGAACTCCGGCCGGGCGGCGGGGCCGTCCGGGACTAGACAGGGGAAGGGGCCAGGTCGTGACATGACACAAGTCGTGACATGACAACCGGCGCGCGCCCTGTAACATGGCTTTGCCGGAAACGCTAAGCGGTCAAATCGCTGCGCCGGCAGGGGAGGCGGGCGATGCAGCCGGCACCGCCGGGGCAGGAGCGGGCACAAGGCCGGCGCGGGGCGCGCGCTGATGCCTTGCCGGCTCGACTCGGCGTCGTAGTCCCACCGGTGGCGAGCTTTCGTCCCCTGCTTCGGCAGCTTTGGCTGCATCTTCAGCGAGGCTTCGCGCTGGAGGTCGAGCGGCGCCGGCCCTTCCTCTGGCTGCCGATCGCGATGGGTGTCGGCATCCTCCTCTATTTCGCGGCCGATCGTGAGCCGGCGTTATGGGCGCCGCTGCTCGGCTTGGGCCTCAGCAGCGCGGCCGCCTTCATCCTGCGCCTGCGCCCGCTCGCATCGATGGCCTGCCTGGCGGCGGCGGCGGCCTTCGCGGGCTTCGCCGCCGGGGTCTGGCGCACGGCCGATATCGCCGCGCCGATGCTGGAGCGCTCGCGCATCGGCAAGCTCTCCGGCTTCGTCGAAAGCGTCGAGGCCCGCGACAATGGCGCGCGGATCGTGCTGCTGGTCACCGATCTCGCCAATGTGCCGGCTGATATCAGGCCGAAGCGGGTCCGGGTCAGCATGCGCTCCGGTGCGGTGGCGCCGGGCGATCATATCGTCGCGACCGCGCGCCTGCTGCCGCCGCCGGGACCGGCGCGGGCGGGGGGCTATGATTTCGGCCGCGACGCCTTCTTCCGCGGGATCGGCGCGGTCGGCAGCATCTCCGGCAAGATCGCGCTCGCGCCGGCGCCTTATCCGATGCCGACGCGTCTTGCGATCGACGTGATGATCGATCGCGCCCGCAACGCTCTGACCAAACGCATCGCCGATGTCGGGGGCGGGCAGGGCGGTGCGGTCGCCGCCGCGCTCGTCACCGGCAAGCGCGGGCTGATTACCGAAGCCACGAACAACGACCTGCGCGCCGCGGGCATCTATCACATCGTCTCGATCTCGGGCCTCCACATGGTGCTGGCGGCCGGCACGATCTTCTGGCTGGTCCGCGCGCTCTTGGCCCTGTCGCAGACGGCGGCGCTGCACTGGCCGGTCAAGAAGATCGCGGCGGTCGCGGCGATGGTCGGCGCGACCGGCTATTGCATCTTCTCGGGCAGCGACGTCGCGACCGAGCGCTCGCTGATCATGACGCTGGTCATGCTCGGCGCGATCCTAGTCGATCGCGCCGCGCTCAGTATGCGCAATCTCGCGCTCGCCGCGATCATCGTGTTGCTGCGCGAGCCCGAAGCGCTGCTCGGGCCGAGCTTCCAGATGTCCTTCGGCGCCGTCGCTGCCTTGATCGCCTTTGCCGAGCGCTGGGAGAGGAGGGACCGGTCCGAGCCGCCGTCCACTTTACCCTGGCCGCTTGGCCCGATCTGGACGGCATCCCTCGGCATCGTGGTCACCACGATGCTGGCGACCGCCGCGACCGCGCCCTTTGGCGCCTATCACTTCCAGACCTTCAACCCGTTCGGATTGCTCGGCAACGCCATGGCGCTGCCCTTCGTCTCGCTCTTCGTCATGCCGGCGGCGGTGTTCGGCGTGCTCGCCTACCCCTTTGGATTGGACTGGCCGGCCTGGGCGCTGATGGGGCTCGCCTCCGATGCCGTGCTCAAGGTCGCGCATTGGGTCGCGACCATCGACCACTCCACGGTGACGGTCGCGGCCTTCGGCCCGGCAGTGCTCGGCTGCTTCTCGTTGACCTTGCTCTGGCTGACGCTCTGGACCACGGCCTGGCGCTGGCTCGCGGTCTTGCCCCTGATCGGCGGCGTTGCCATCGCCGGCAAGCCGGAGCGACCGGAAATCCTGATCGAGCGCGACGGGTCGGGGCTGGCGGTGCGCGGCCCGGACGGGCGCCTCGCCATCGCGGGCAAGCCCAGCCGCTTCGTCCTGCAGCAATGGCTCGCCGCCGATGGCGACAGCCGCTCGCCCGACGATCCCAGCTTGCGTGCCGGCATCGCCTGCGACCGCCTGGCCTGCGTCGCGCAGACGGCCGACAAGCGCACGATCTCCTATACGCGCAAACGGCTCGCCATCATCGAGGACTGCCTGCGGGCCGATCTCGTGGTCGCCGCCATCCCCTGGACCGGCGCCTGCAAGGCCAAGCTGGTCGAGCGCATGGCGTTATCGCGCGACGGCGCAACCTCGCTCTACCGCACGGCATCGGGCTGGAGCAGCCATGTCTCCGAGCCGAACGCGGCCGATCGACCCTGGACCCGCCGGCGCGAACGCCGAGCGGCCGAGCCAACTACGCGCCCCGCCAATCAGCCTGCCATCGCGCAGCCGGCACCAACCGTCGATACCGAAGCCGAGGCCGATACCGAGCGTCTTCAGTAACGCCGCATCAGGTTGACGAGGCGGCCCTGGATCTTGACCCGGTCCGGGCCAAGTACGCGGGTCTCGTAGGCCGGGTTCGCGGCTTCGAGCGCAATCGAGGAACCGCGCTTGCGCAGGCGCTTCAGCGTCGCTTCCTCGTCGTCGATCAGCGCCACGACGATATCGCCGGTATTCGCCGTGTCCTGGCGGCGGATGACGACGGTGTCGCCGTCGAGGATGCCGGCCTCGACCATGGAGTCGCCGCGGACTTCGAGCGCGTAGTGCTCGCCGGAACCCAGCATGTCCGGCGGCAGCGAGACGGTGTGGCTGCGGCTCTGGATCGCCGAGATCGGCGTGCCCGCCGCGATGCGGCCCATGACCGGAATCGCGATCGCGTGACGGCTATCGTCTTCGGCAGCGGCAGGGCGCGGCTTGGCAACGCTGGGCTGCGCCCCGAGGCCACCTTGCACCACGGCCGGGCTGAAGCGCGGACGCGGCTGCGGCGCGCCGAGCCCGTCCGGCATCTTGATGACTTCGAGCGCGCGCGCCCGGTTCGGCAGGCGGCGGATGAAGCCGCGCTCCTCCAGCGCCATGATCAGGCGGTGGATGCCGGACTTGGAGCGCAGGTCGAGCGCGTCCTTCATCTCGTCGAAGGAGGGCGGCACGCCACTTTCGCGCAAGCGTTCCTGGATGAAGCGCAGGAGTTCGTGTTGCTTGCGTGTCAGCATGGTCGCCGCCAGCCCCTCAATGCGCAGATTCGAAACAAAGCACGAACACCATACGCGTTCTGCTTGTGTTCCGCAAGCTGCCTTGCCGTGCGGAAGCATAAGCCGGCAATCGAAAAACGCGCCGTCATTCCGGACAAGCCGCGTCAGCGGCGCCGACCCAGAATCCATCGAAGGACGTCATGCTCTACGATGGATTCCGGGTCTGCGCTTCGCTTCGCCCGGAATGACGCTGAGCGGGAGGGGGAGAGCCCTCTTACCGCAAGGGCAGGATTCGGCAGGCATCGCCCTTCTTCGCCGGGGCGGCATGGGCAGGCCGGATCGTCAGGGCCTGCGCCCTCGCCAGCGTGCCGAGCATCGAGGAATCCTGCCGGTCGAAAGGCATCGCGACCCAGCCATCGGCAGTCAGCGCCAGTTCTGAGCGCAGATAGTCCTCGCGCTCGTCATTGCCTGGCATGTCGCGGTCGAGAATGGCGGGGATGCTGCGGTCGCGATCCGCATCGGCGATGCCGAGCAGCGCCTCGATCAAGGGCAGCACGAAGAGATGGCCGCAGACGATCGAGGAGACCGGGTTGCCTGGCAGCCCGACCACGACCATGCGTCCGAGCCGCCCTGTCATCATCGGCTTGCCCGGCCGCATCGCGATCTTCCAGAAGCCGAGCGCCATGCCGGCCCGCGTCAGGGCTTCCTGCACGAGATCGTGGGCGCCGACCGAGGCACCGCCCAGCGTGATCAGAACGTCGGCGTCGGCCTCGCACGCCTTGCCGATCTTCGCGGAGAGATCAGCATGGTCGTCGCGGGCGATGCCGAGATCGAGGACGGTGCCGCCGGCCTTCTCGACCAGCGCGGCGAGCGAGAACGAGTTCGAGGCGACGATCTGGTCGCGCCCCACCGGTTCCCCCGGTGCCACCAGCTCATCGCCGGTGGCGAGAATCGCGACGCGCGGCTTGCGTCGGACCGGCAGGGTAGGATGTCCCATCGCGGCGGCGAGCCCGAGCGCTGCGCTGTCGAGCACGCGCCCGGCTTGCAGCAGCACGTCGCCTTCGTGGAAATCAAGCCCGGCGGCACGCAGGAACTTGCCCTTGGCCGGCGGCACACGCACGCGGATCACCGGGCTGCCGACGCCGTCCGCGTCTTCCTGCATCAGGATGGTGTCGGCGCCCTCAGGCATCGGCGCGCCCGTGAAGATGCGCACGGCCTGTCCCGGCCCGACCGCGCCGTCATAGGCCCGGCCGGCGGCGGATTCGCCGATGACTGTCAGCGAGACGCCTTCCGCCATCTCGTCGCCGCGCACGGCGTAGCCGTCCATGGCGGAATTGGCGAAGGGCGGTTGGGTTCGGAGCGCTTTGACCTCGCCGGCCAGCACCCGCCAGGCGCATTGCGCCAGCGGTAGGGTTTCGGCCCCTGTCGGCCCCGGAATGCTGTCGAGCAGCGCCTTGCGCGCGACGGGGACCGGGGTGAGCGCCATTATATCTGCTTAGCCTCGTAATCGCCGGACTGGCCGCCGGATTTGTGCAGCAGGCGGATATTCTCGATCCGCATCGCCCGGTCGACGGCCTTGACCATGTCGTAGACGGTGAGACAGGCGACGGAGACGGCGGTGAGCGCCTCCATCTCGACGCCGGTCTGGCCCTTCATCTTCACCTCGGCGCGCACGCGCACGCCCGGCAAGGCTTCGTCGATCTCCAACTCGACGGTGATCTTGCTGAGCAGCAGCGGGTGGCAGAGCGGGATCAGTTCATGCGTGCGCTTCGCCGCCATGATGCCGGCGAGGCGCGCAGTGCCGAGCACGTCGCCCTTCTTGGCGTTGCCGTCGCGCACGATCGCGATCGTCTCCGGCGCCATGACGACCTGGCCTTCGGCGATCGCCATGCGGGTCGTCTCGGCCTTGCCGCCGACATCGACCATATGCGCCTGGCCTTGGGCGTCGAGATGGCTGAGCCGGCTCACGCAGCGACGGCCTTGCCGGTGAGCAGCGCCTGCGTCGCGGCGGTGACGTCGGCCTGCCGCATCAGGCTTTCGCCGACGAGGAAGCTGTTGACGCCGATCCGGTTGAGTCGGGCGATGTCGTCATGGGTGAAGATGCCGCTCTCGCTGATCACGATCCGGTCGGCCGGTACGCGCGGCGCCAGCCGCTCGGTCGCCGCGATATCGACATTGAAGCTGCGCAGGTCGCGGTTGTTGATGCCGAGCAAGCGGCTTTCGAGCTTGAGCGCCCGGTCGAGCTCGGCGTCGTCATGGATCTCGACGAGCACGTCCATGCCGAGCTCGCGCGCGGTCTCGTTCAGAGCCTTGGCAGTAGCGTCGTCGACGCCGGCCATGATGATCAGGATGCAGTCGGCGCCCCAGGCGCGGGCCTCGTAGACCTGATAGGGCTCGTAGAGGAAATCCTTGCGCAGAGCCGGCAGGCCGGCGGCCTCGCGCGCTGCGGTCAGGAAGTCCGGCTGGCCCTGGAAGGAGGGCGCGTCGGTCAGGACGGAGAGACAGGCCGCGCCGCCGGCCGCATAGGCGCGGGCGAGCGAGGGCGGGTCGAAATCGGCGCGGATCAGCCCCTTGGACGGGCTCGCCTTCTTGATCTCGGCGATCAGCGCGGGCGTACCCTGCGCGAGCTTGCCCGCCAGCGCGTCGGCAAAGCCGCGCGGCTTGCTGGCCGCGCGCGCCCGGCGTTCGATTTCCGCCTGCGGTACCGCGGCTTTCGCGGCGGCGATCTCCTGGCGCTTATAGGCTTCGATCTTGGCGAGGATATCGGTCATGCCGGCCTCACGCATTCGAGGCTTTGACGAGCGTCGCGAGCACGGCCTTCGCCTTGCCGGAATCGAGCGCGGCCGTCGCCTGGGCGAAACCGTCCTTCAGATCTTGGGCCTTGCCGGCGATGAGCAGCGCCGCAGCCGCATTGAAGGCGGCGATATCGCGGAAGCCGGTCTTCTCCCCGGCGAGCACGGCGTTCAGCGCCGCCGCATTCTCCTCCGGCGTGCCGCCGCGCAGCACCTCGGGCTTGGCCAGCTCGAGACCGACATCCGCGGGGCTGATCGAGAAGCTCTCGATCTTGCCGTTCTCCAGCGAGACGACGCGGGTTGGGCCGGTGGTGGTGATTTCGTCAAGCCCGTCGGAGCCATGCACGGCCCAGACGCGGGTCGAGCCGAAGGAGGCGAGCACCTGGACCATCGGCTCCAGCCAGGTCTCGGAGAAGGCGCCGATGAGCTGGCGCTTGGCGCCGGCCGGGTTGGAAAGCGGGCCGAGCAGGTTGAAGATCGTGCGCGTGCCGAGCTCGGTGCGCACCGGCGCGACATGGCGCATCGAGGCGTGATGCGTCGGCGCGAACATGAAGCCGACGCCGGCCTCGCGGATGCAACGCTCGGTCGCGGCCGGGTCGAGCCCGACCTTGACGCCGAGCGCGGTCAACACGTCGGCGGCGCCGGAGCGCGAGGACGCCGCGCGGTTTCCATGCTTGGCGACCGGCACGCCGCAAGCCGCGGTGATGATCGAAGCCAGCGTCGAGACATTATAGGAGCCGGAGGAATCGCCGCCGGTGCCGACGATGTCGATCGCCTCGGCCGGCGCCTTCACCGGCAGCATCTTGCCGCGCATGGCGCCGACCGCGCCGGCGATCTCGTCGATCGTCTCGCCGCGCACGCGCAGCGCCATCAGGAAGGCGGCCGATTGAGCGTTCGTCACTTCGCCCGAAAGGATGGTGTCGAAGGCGTCGCGCGCTTCCTCGCGGGAGAGCGTCGCGCCGGTCGCGACCTTGGCGATGAAGGGTTTGAAATCGTCCATAGGAACTCTGCGGAATCAGGCTGAAAGGGTCAGGGCGGAGGCTTCGCGTTCGCTCTGCCATCGCTCCGCGAGATCGAGGAAATTCCGCAGGATCGTCGCGCCATGCTCGGAGGCGATGCTCTCCGGATGGAACTGGACGCCGTGGACCGGCAGCTCCCGATGCGAGAGCGCCATGATCAGGCCGTCATCGCTCTCCGCCTCGATCTCGAAGACATCGGGGCAGGAGGCGCGCTCGACCACGAGCGAATGATAGCGCGTTGCTTGCAGCGGCCCGTTGATGCCGCGGAACAGGCCGCGCGCCTTGTGGCGGATCGGCGAGACCTTGCCATGCATCGGAAGGGGCGCGCGCACGACCTGGCCGCCGAAGGCCTGGCCCATCGCCTGCAGGCCGAGGCAGACGCCGAAGATCGGCTTCTTGCCAGCGCCTTCGCGGATAAGGTCCAGGCAGATTCCGGCTTCGTTGGGCGTGCAGGGACCGGGCGAGAGCACGATCGCGTCGTGATCGCCGGCAAGCGCCGCGTCGACGGTGAGCGCGTCGTTACGCCAGACATCGACCTCGGCGCCCAGTCCACCGATGAGATGGACCAGGTTCCAGGTGAAGCTGTCGTAGTTGTCGATCAACAGAACGCGCATGGCCGAACCCGTGAATGCGGCTTGAGGTCATGCACGTTCGGGGGCGGGGTGGTCAAGTTTCGAGGCGGAGATCGCGGCACGCTCGCGAACTCTATCCGTCATTCCGGGGCGGCCCGCAGGGCCGAGCCCGGAAACCAGAACCGATGAGCGCTCCGGAGCAGGTCGAACGGCAGGTTTGCGTCACGACTAACGGCATAGTTTCTGGGTTCCGGGCTCAAGCGCTGTGCGCTTGCCCCGGAATGACGTTGGAGGCTCCTCGCCTTACCCCCGCGCGCTGCGCGGCATCCCTGCCGTGCGCGGCTGGGCCAGTCCCGGCGCGGTCTCGACGCCGAGCGTCGGCAGCGCCAGCGTGCGCTGGCCGCGGAAATTGACATGGCAGACGATCAGCCCGCGCTCCTCGATATAACTGAGCACGCGTCGCGCTCGGCTCGGCGAGGCGCTGCCATAGACTTCCGCAAGCTCGGCATCGCTGGGGCAGGGCCGGCCTTCGATCGCGGTCCGGGCGATGTAGAGGAAGAGGCTCTGCAGATCCTCCGGCAGCGTGGCGGAGGCTTCCACCGCCGCCTGCCAGCCCTCGCTCGTCGCGACGCTGTCGCTGACGCCGGCGCGGGCTACGGCGAGCCTGCGACGGAATTCTTCGAGACTCAGATGCGTGCGGCCAAGCCGGCGCATGCGGCAGCGCACGGTGAAATCCTGATAGAGCACGGCAACCTGCCGCGAGCGCGCCTCGGGGTCGCCCATCAATTCGCGCAGGATCTCGGTCATGATCGCTTCGCGCTCTGCCGGCTCCAGCTCGATCTCCGGTTCCGGCTCGGGCAGCGCGGCAGGGCGATAGGTCTCGATCCGGCGCAGCACCTCGGTCGGGTCGGGCCGCGGGCGCGGCGCCGGGCGCACCGGCCGGGCCATCGGCAGCGGCTCGTCCTCGCCGCGCGTGAAGATCAGCTTGCCGGCTTCCTCCGGCGCCTGCTCGGGGAGCGGCATCAGCCCCGGCGCGCTGCCGCGATCAACCGAGGAGACCGTGCCGATCCGGATCGGCAGCGGTCGCTTCGACAGGGCAGGGCCGAGCGCGACGAACTGCCCGCGTTCGAGGTCGCGGAACATCTCGGCCTGACGGCGATCCATGCCGAGCAGGTCGGCGGCGCGCTGCATGTCGATGTCGAGGAAGGTGCGGCCCATCAGGAAGTTCGAGGCTTCCGCCGCGACGTTCTTGGCGAGCTTGGCAAGGCGCTGCGTCGCGATCACGCCGGCAAGCCCGCGCTTGCGGCCGCGGCACATCAGGTTGGTCATGGCGCCGAGCGAGAGCCGGCGCGCCTCGTCCGAGGCCTCGCCCGCCATCACCGGCGCGAAGAGCTGGGCTTCGTCGACCACGATCAGCATCGGGAACCAGAGCGAGCGGTCGACATCAAACAAGCCGCCGAGGAAGGCCGCTGTCGCGCGCAACTGCTCGTCGGCTTCGAGGTTCTCGAGGTTCAGCACCACCGAGACGCGATGCTGGCGCACGCGCAGCGCCACGCGCTGCAACTCGGCCTCGCCGCACTCGGCATCGACCACGACATGGCCGAACTGGTCGGCGAGCGAAACGAAATCGCCCTCGGGGTCGATGATCGCCTGCTGCACCAGCGGCGCGCTCTGCTCCAGCAGGCGGCGCAGCAGATGCGACTTGCCCGAGCCTGAATTGCCCTGCACGAGCAGGCGCGTCGCCAGCAATTCGGCGAGATCGATCAGACCGGGCTCGCCGGTCCTTGTCGTCCCCATCTCGATTGCTGTGGTCATGCGGGCGCTGAATCGTCGGGTTGGATCGGGCGCGGATGTGCGGCCGGCGCTTCTAGCATGGCGTTTCCCGCGTTGGACGCAGAGCAGCCCTGCCTTCCACAGGCAATCGGCGTCAGCGCGGGCAGCGCAGGCTCCGCTCCTGCCGGACGATGTCGGCGACGGCCCGGCGATCATGGGCCGAGAGCGGCACGTCCTCAATATTGTCGTATTGGCAGCCGGCATTGCCGAAAGCCGCGATCGCGCGCTGCGTGCGGAAGCAATAGCCCTGCGCCTTGTAGATCTCGTTGCGGGCCGTCCAGAGCTCGCCACAGGCCTGGGGGCTGGCGAGCGCGGGTTCCGCCACCCCGCCGGCAAGCAGGGCGGTTGCGAGAAGGGCAAGGCAAAGGCGAAGCATGGCAGCGGTCTCCGGCGATCGAGCAGCGAGCTTCGCGGGGCGGGCGCGGGAAGGCAACTCCCGCCTGAGCCGAGCGGTCCTTCGGGCCACCCGTCGTCATGCTCGCCCTTGTGGCAAGCATCCACGTCCTGCCAGCCGACCGCAAAAGACGTGACGGTCGGGACAAGCCCGACCGTCACGTAAGGCCATCTTTGCAAAGTTTCGGTGTTAGGTCCTCGAACTGCGCTGAACTCGCGATTCCGATTCGCGACCCACCGTCAGGGCTTCTTCATCTCCAGGCAGGTGAGCACCTCGACATAGCTCGGCGGTCCGCCGAAGCTCGCCCCTTCGACACAATTCGTTCGGGCAGCGGGCTTGAATTCGCCCCAGCGCGCCGTGAGCGAATCGCGCGCCTTTTCCTCGTCGGCCTGGCAGGCGCTGGCGGGGCGGCCGACATTGATGCCCGATTTGCCGACATCGCGGCACGAGGCGGCGATGTCGAAGCGCGGCGGCGAATCCGCGACAGGAACGATGGATGCGATCACGGGCGTGCTGGACAGGGACAGAAGGACGAGGCCGGCGGCGAGCATGGCTGCCACTCCAAATAAGACGCCCCCGAACTAGACGCGAAGCCGGCCGGAAAGTTCCGCGAAAAAATGCTGTCAGGCGGCCGAAAGTCCCTGCCGCTTGTTCACGGTGATCTCCCCGGCCGAATGAGCCTCGATATCGACGATCGCGACGTCGGGCCGGTCGATCGCGGGAAGGCTGCGCGCTTCCGTCGCGCGATGCACGAAGACGAGGCTTGCCAGCGCCGGGTGTCCGGCCAATCGCGAATGCGCCAGCGCCGGCTCCATCGCACCGGGCAGGACCAGATGGACGCTGCGCCCACCCTCGATGCAGGCTTGAAGGTCGCCGAGGTTGAACAGGCCGAGCGGCAGCAGTTCGAGCCCGCTCAGCATCGCCACGCCCGGCCCGCTCGCCAGCGCGGCGAGATCGCCGCCGACCAGCGTCGTCACGATGCGCGAGGAGACGGTCGGCTTCAGCGCTCGCGAGATGTCGAGCGCCTTGCCGAGCAGTTCCCGCTCCGGCAGCGCGATCGGCCCCTGCAGCGAGACGCCGTCGGCGATCTGCAGCACCGGCCGCTCGGTGAGCTGCGGCAGCGGATGCAGCGTCGGATTGGCCATCAGCATGTCGAGCGGGGCGACGCCGTCGGGCACGTCCGGGCCGAAGCCGCCGACGAAGCGCGTGCCGAAGGCCCGCATCGCGAGGTTGCGCAACATCAGCAGCGGCCGCAGCGGCCCGACGCGACTGACGCCGAGCGCCATCACCGCGCCGGAGGCCTCGATCAGCTTGAGCAGTTCGAGCTCGTTGCCGTGCAGCGGCAGCATCAGGGGGGAGAGGCCGGCGCGCAGGCTGGCCAGGATCGAGACGATCGCCTCCGGCCCCAGCGGCGCCAGGATCGCGACGCTCGCGCCCGGCGTGCCCTTGTTGATGGCGAGCAGCCGCGCCAGCCGGTCGATGCGTTCGTCGAGATCGAGGAAATTGATCGAGCCCGGCGTGACGTCGCTCCAGCCGCGTCGGCCCGGCGGATCGCGCAAGGCCGCATCATAGCCGCGGTTGCGGGTCAGAGCCGCGAGCAAAGTGTCGAGATCGAGACCGTCGAGCAAGGCTGAGGCTTCGTCCTGTTCTGCCCGCATCGACAAACCCTAGTTCGCGGGGGCCGAGGCCGCCGGGAGGCGGGCCAGCAGCTCGTTGGAGAGGAAATAGGCCGGCTGCCGCCCCGCCATGACTACCCCGCGCGCCAGCGCGATCCAGGTGTCCGGGAGATAATACAGCGGCACGACGTAGAAGCCGGAGATCAACAAGCGGTCGAGTGCGCGCACTGCCGCGACGAAATCCTCGCGCTCGCGGGCGCCGAGCATGGCCTGCAATACGGCATCGACCGCGGGCGATTTCACGCCGGCATAGTTCAGCGCGCCGTTGCGGGCTGCATTGGCCGAGCCCCAGCGGCCGATCTGCTCGTTGCCGGGAGAGGCCGAGGCCGGCCAGGTCCACTGGATCATGTCGAAATCGAAGGCCGACAGACGGCGCCAATACTGCACGTCGTCGATCAGGCGCACCGAGACGGCGATGCCGAGCCGGGCGAGCGACTGCGCATAGTTGAGCGCGAGGCGCTCCTGCGGCCGGCTGGTGACGGTGATCTCGAAGGCGAAGGGCTCGTCCTTGCCATTGCGCAGCACGCCCTCGCGCAGGATGTAGCCGGCGGCCTTGAGCAGATCGAGCGCCTTGCGCGCCGGCTCGCGGTCGCGGCCCGAGCCGTCGGTCTCGGACGGCCTCCAACTGCCGGCGAGGATGTCTTCGCGCACCGCGCCGGGGAAGGCGGCGAGCAACGCCTTCTCGCGGCTATCGGCGGGAAGGCCGAGCGCCGAGAGCTCGGAATCGGAGAAGAAGCTGCCGGCCCGGCGATAGACGCCGTGGAACAGGTTGCGGTTGACCCATTCGAAATCGAACAGCAGCCCCAGCGCCTCGCGTGTCCGGATATCCGAGAAGATCGGCCGGCGCGTGTTGAAGACGAGGCCGGTCATGCCCTTGGGCGTGTCGAAATGCAGGGTTTCCCGCCGGATGCGTCCGTCATGCACGGCCGGCACGTCGTATCCGGTCATCCAGCGCGTCGGGTCGCCCTCGATGCGGACATCGTAGAGCCCGGCCTTGAACGCCTCGAACAGCGCATTCGAGTCCCGGTAGAAATCGTAGCGGATCTCGTCGGCATTATAGAGCCCGCGCGTCAGCGGATGGTCTTCGGCCCAGAAATCCTTGCGCCGCCGCAGCACGAGCGCCTCGCCCGGCCGCACCTCCTCGACGATATAGGGGCCGGAGCCGAGCGCCGGCTTGAAGCTGGTTTCGCCGAAGGTCTCAGGCTGGGTCGCATGCTTCGCGAAGATCGGCATCGCCCCGATCACCAACGGCAATTCGCGGTTGGAGCCGTCGCCGAGCTCGAATTCGACGCGCCGGGGCGAGGGCGCCGTGGCCTTGGTCACCCGGCCGAGGCTGGAGCGGTGAAAGGGCTTTCCCTTCGTCTTCAGCATCTCGAAGGTGAAGATCACGTCCTCGGCCGTGACCGGCTTGCCGTCCGAGAAACGGGCGCGCTCGTCGATCTCGAAGGCCAGATTCTTGCGGTCGGCATCGAGAGAAACGCCGGAGGCGAGCAGGCCGTAAGCCGTGAAGGGCTCGTCGGCCGAGCGGTAGAGCAGGCTCTGCTGAACATATTTCGGCACGGCATCGGGCGCGACGCCGAGAACGACGAGCGGGTTCAGGCTGTCGAACGTGCCCTGGATGCCCATGACGATACGCCCGCCCTTTGGCGCCTTGGGATCGGCATAGGGCAGATGCGCGAAATCGGGCGGCAGAGCCGGCTGCCCATGCATCGCGATGGCATGCTGCAACGGGGCCGAATCAGCCAAGGCGCTGCGCCCGCGCGCCAGGACGGCGAACGGGGCCAAAGCCAGCAGGAGGTTGACCCCGCGGCGGCTGACCGCCTGGGGCAATCGAAGAAATTCCATCGGACGACCTGATTCCCTGCGCAAGAATAGCATGGGAGCAGCAGGGTCACGCAGCTATTCGGGCTGGAATCCTCGGTGCGGACTCGCTAAAGGCGAGGGCAGGGTGTCATTCAAACGCCTCAATCGGTCTTGATGTGCACGGCTTGCGATGGCCTGCGCCCCATGCGATTGGGCCATCAGCGGTGACGCGCGCGGCTTGCGAAGTCGTGATCCCGAATTCGCTTGGTAAGGAAAGACAAGGAATGTCCGCTTCGTATCGCCTGTCATCTCGTGCGCTCGGCCTCGTGCTCAGCACGGCCATCGGCTTCGCGCCCGTCGCGGCCTTCGCCCAGGCCCCGGCGCAGCGCCCGGCTCCGGCCCGTCCGGCCGCCCCCGCCCAGCAGCCTGCAGCTCCCGCCCAGCCCGGCGGCGCGGCACCGACCGGCCCGACCGTCGTCCAGGTCAAGCCCGAGCCGTCCCAGACCAGCTGGACCAAGGTCTGCGGCAAGGATCCGGGCGCCAACAAGGAAATCTGCTACACCACCCGCGACTTCGTCTCGGATCAGGGCCAGCCGGTGCTCGCCGTCGCGATCTATGACGTGAAGGGCGACGCCAACAAGATCGTGCGCTTCCTGATGCCGCTCGGCCTCTTGCTGCAGCCCGGCATCCGCTTCGGTGTCGACACGGCGCAGCCGACCGGCGGCCGCTACGCCATCTGCTTCCCGAACGGCTGCTTCGCCGAATCGCAGGTCAAGGACGACTTCATCAACGCGATGAAGAAGGGCACGAACCTGAACGTCAGCGTCCAGAACCAGGGTGGTCGCGAGCTGACCTTCACCATCCCGCTGGCCGATTTCGCCAAGGGCTTCGACGGCGCCGCGATCGACCCGAAGGTGCTCGAGGACCAGCAGAAGCAGCTCCAGGACGAGCTCGGCAAGCGCCAGGAAGAGCTGCGCCAGCGCCTCGGCGCCGGCGGTGCCGCCGCCCCGGCCCCCGGCGCACCTGCCGCGCCCGCGACCCCGCCGAAGCCCTGATCGGCGGCGCGATAGCCTGAAACAGAAAAGGCCGGTCCCTCGCGGGGCCGGCCTTTTTGCGGGGTGCTTCACGGTTGTCATTCCGGGGCGGGCCGCAGGCGCGAACCCGGAACCCACGACTGGGTGGGGCACTAGATACGTATTTGCCAGCGGCTCGCCCGGTCGTGGGTTCCGGGTTCTTCGCTGACGCGAAGCCCCGGAATGACAACCGGGGGCTTCAAAAAGGCCGCCAGCCTCAGTTCAGGTCGGCGCGGTCCAGCTTGTAGCGGCCCTTGCGGTCGCGCCGGAAGAATTCCCTGGCGCGGGGATGGCGCACGGGCTCGCCGGAATCGTCGTCGACGAGGTTCTGTTCGGAGACATAAGCGACATATTCCGCCTCCTCGTTCTCGGCGAAGAGGTGGTAGAAGGGCTGGTCCTTCGACGGGCGCATGGCTTCCGGGATCGCCATCCACCACTCCTCGGTATTCGAGAAGACCGGGTCGACGTCGAAGATCACGCCGCGGAACGGGTAGATGCGGTGCTTGACCACCTGCCCGATCCTGAACTTGGCCGAACGCGCTTCCATGACTGATCCATCGTGAGCCGGCCGATGCGCCGCCGGCTTAGGTCTTGCCGCCTTGCGCAAGCAATGCGTCGTAAATGCGTCGAAATCAATCGATCGTGGCCGGCTGTCCCATCACATTCCGTAGCGCTCGGCGAGATCGGGGTCGCGCGCGGCGACCTGC
Organism: Allobosea sp. ASV33; assembly: GCF_016428755.1. Classification (GTDB taxonomy): domain Bacteria; phylum Pseudomonadota; class Alphaproteobacteria; order Rhizobiales; family Beijerinckiaceae; genus Allobosea. The sequence continues at coordinate 24,247 of NZ_JAELTI010000014.1, read as the reverse complement.
ACGGCAAGGTCGACGATCACCTTCGCCTGTTTCCAGGTGGCATCGTCCTGCATCTTGCCATCGATCATCACGGCGCCGGAGCCGTCCGGCATCGCCTCCAGAATGCGCTTCGCGAAGGCGACCTCGGCCGGATCGGGGCTGAAGACGCGCTTGGCGACGGCGATCTGCGAGGGGTGCAGCGTCCAGGCGCCGGCGCAGCCGAGCAGGAAGGCGTTACGGAACTGCGCCTCGCAGGCGGCTTCGTCACTGAAATCGCCGAAGGGGCCGTAGAACGGCTTGATCCCGGCCGCGGCGCAGGCGTCGACCATCTTGGCGAGCGTGTAGTGCCAGAGGTCCTGCTGCGCGACCGCGCGCGGCCCGCCATCGGGGGAGGGGTCGGCGATCACCTTGTATTCGGGGTGGCCGCCGCCGACGCGGGTCGTCTTCATCGCGCGCGAGGCGGCGAGGTCGGCCGGACCGAGGCTCATGCCGTGCATGCGCGGCGAGGCGGTCGCGATCGCCTCGACATTCTTGACGCCCTCGGCCGTCTCCAGGATGGCGTGGATCAGGATCGGCTTGGGCAACTGGTGCCGCGCCTCGAACTGCGCCAGCAACTGGTCGACATAATGGATGTCCCAGGGACCCTCGACCTTCGGCACCATCACGACGTCGAGCTTGCCGCCGATCTCGGCCATGATCGCGGTGATATCGTCGAGGAACCACGGCGAATTCAGCGCATTGACGCGTGTCCACAGGCCGGTCTTGCCGAAATCCACGGCCTTGCCCATGGTGATGAAGCCCTCGCGCGCGGCCTGCTTGGCCTCGACGGGAATCGCATCCTCGAGATTGCCGAGCACGATATCGACCTGTCCGGCGAGCTCGCCGACCTTGGCGCGCACCTTCTCCAGATGCGGCGGCACGAAATGGATCATCCGCTCCAGCCGCTGCGGCAATTCGCGGAAGGGCTCCGGCGCGCCGATCGCGAGCGGGCGGAAGAACTGGCGCGGCGTCCTGGTCGTCATCGGCGGCTCCGTTTTGCGTTGCAGCATTGTGAACCAGATCGCCGCGGCCCGTCCATGATGCTTTCGAAGGCAGGCGGATAATGTGCCTAGGTTATTATTCCTTGCGATCGGGGTAGGTTAAAATTCCTGGGTATTTTATCTTGCTGCCTCTTGGCCTTTTCCGAGACGGAAGAGATCGTCAGAACCAAGAGACATCGCAGATGGGTAACCATCGCCGGGCTTTGTCCCGCCCAAGCCGCGCCGATCGGCTATGGTTGCGGGAATTCGACGCTGGAAAGGCCGGCGCCGCCCGTCCAGTGAGCGACATGCGAGTTTCATGACCGAGCCGGAAAACGCCGCCCCGAGCCTGCGGCTCGAAACCCTCGACGCGCTGCGCCTGCTGGCGGCCTTGGCGGTGCTGTTCTTCCATTTCGGTTTTCGCGGCCTGACGCTCGGCCTGACCGATGTTTCATTGCCGGCGTATGAGCCCGTGCTGAAATACGGGTATCTCGGCGTGCAGCTGTTCTTCGTGATCAGCGGCTTCGTCATCGCCTATTCCGCCGAAGGTCGCACCCCGCTCCAGTTCGGCATCGCCCGCTTCGCGCGCATCTATCCGACCTTCGTGCTGTGCATGACGATCACCTTCCTCGTGGTCGTGGCCTTCGGCGCTCCGCGCCAGCTCGCGACACTCGGCCAATGGGCGGCGAATCTCGCGATCAAGCCGGAGCTGCTCGGAAAGCAGGCGCTCGACGGCTCCTATTGGTCGATCTTCTACGAGGTCGTCTTCTACGCCTGGGTCTTCGCCTTCATGGCGGCGGGCTGGTTCAAGCGCGCGAATTACCCGGCGATCGTCATCGGCTGGCTGCTGATCTCGGTCATCGACCGCGCCACGATCTCCAGCGGCGTGATGCGCTACCTGCTCCTGACCGACCAGAGCGGCTTCTTCTGTGCCGGCCTTATCCTCTATGCCGCCTTCCGCGATGGCTATGATCGCAGGACTCTTGCTCTGCTGGCGCTCTGCACGGCGGCGGCGACCTTCCAGTCGCTGCAACTCGCGCAGTGGAATCGGGAGAACTATGGGGTCGCCTACAGCGACCTCGTCGTTGCGGCCTCCTGCATCGCAATCATCGCGACCGTCGCCGCCGCCATCCGCTTCCCGCGCCTGCCCTTGCCCTCGGGCCTGATGCTGGCGATCGGAGGCCTGACCTATCCGCTCTACCTGCTCCATCAGCATATCGGCTACGTCGCCTTCAACCACGCGGGGCATGCGTTACAGCCTCTGACGCTGGTGATGGCCGTGACGCTGGGCTTGATCGTCCTCTCCTGGCTGATCTGGCGTTTCTTCGAGCGCGCCGCGCAGCGCTGGACAAAGTCGGCTCTGACCGCGCTCGTGAACCGCCCCCTCGCCTTGCTGTCAGGGCATGGCGCAAGGCGGAATGAGGGGATTGCCAACTGATTGCGATCGGGATTTAGGCTCGGGCCGATCGCCGGGCCTTTCGGGGCCGCCTCGACGCCAGGATCCCTCGTTTCCAGATGGCCGACCTTCTCAGCATCTTCAATCTGGTCGCGCCTTTCTTCGGGCTGATCCTGCTCGGCTTCGCCATCGGCCGCTACAAGCGGCTGCCGGAAGAGGGGCTCGCCTGGCTGCAGTTCTTCCTGATCTATGTCGCGCTGCCGCCGCTGTTCTACCGCCTGATCGCCGACAAGCCGCTGAGCGAGCTCGCCAACTGGAAATTCATCGCCGGCACGACCTTCGCCACCTTCTGCGCCTTCAGCCTGTCGCTCGTGATCGGGCTGAAGGCTGCCAAGGGTGACCTGCCGCAGGCGGTGATGCAGGGCGTCGCCGGGGCCTATTCGAATATCGGCTATATGGGGCCGCCCCTGATCCTGGCGGCGCTCGGGCCGGAGGCGAGCGCGCCCGTGGTGCTGATCTTCGTCTTCGACAGCGTGCTGCTGTTCTCGCTCGTCCCGCTGCTGATGGCGGTCGCCGGCGTCGAGAAGAAGAGCCTGCTCGCGACCGCCGGTGAGGTCGCCTGGCGGGTCATCACGCATCCCTTTAACGTCGCGACGCTGGCCGGCGTGCTGGCCAGCTATCTCAAGTTCGAACTGCCGGTGGCGCTCGACCGGATGGTGCTGTGGCTGTCGCAGGCGGCTGCGCCCTGCGCGCTCTTCCTGCTCGGCGTCACCGTGGCGCTCCGGCCGATGAAGCGCATGCCGGCTGGCGTTCCGGCGCTGGTCTTCATCAAGCTCCTGCTGCATCCGCTCCTGGTCTGGGTGCTGCTCTCGGCCATCGGCGGCATCCCGACCAACTGGATCTATGCCGCGATCATCATGGCGGCGCTGCCGCCGGCCTTGAACATCTTCGTCATCTCGACCCAGTACAAGGTCGGGATCGAGCGCGCCTCGGCCTGCATCCTCGTCGGTACCATCGTGTCGATGGTGACGCTGTCGGGCTTCCTGTGGCTGGTGAAGACGGGCAGGATAGCGGCCGACCTGTTTCACTGAGGGTGCCGATGCTGCCGCTGGACGACCTGCTGGTCCTCGATTTCTCGACGCTCCTGCCCGGGCCGCTGGCGAGCCTCTTCCTCTCGGAGGCCGGCGCGCGCGTCATCAAGATCGAGCGGCCGGGCGGCGAGGACATGCGCGGCTTCCCGCCGCGCTTCGGCGAGACGGCGGCGCCCTTCGCGGTGCTCAACCGCGGCAAGGAGAGCGTCGAGCTCGACCTGAAGGCGCCGGATGCGCTGGCGACGCTCACCCCGTTGATCGCCAGGGCCGACATCCTGATCGAGCAGTTCCGGCCGGGTGTGATGGAGCGGCTCGGCTTCGGTCATGAGGCGCTGAAAGCCATCAACCCGCGCCTGATCTATTGCTCGATCAGCGGTTACGGCCAGCACGGCCCGCGCGCGCAGGAGGCCGGGCACGACATCAACTATCAGGCGCTCGGCGGGCTGCTCGGCCAATCTCTGAAGCGCGGCGAGGCGCCGCCCTTGCCGCCGCCGCTCGTCGCCGACATTGCCGGCGGCACCATGCCGGCCGTGCTCAACATCCTGCTGGCGTTGCGCCAGCGCGACCGTACCGGCCAGGGCTGCCATCTCGACATCGCCATGGCCGATGCGATGCCGACCTTCGCCTGGTACGGGCTGGCGCAGGGGCAGGTGACCGGCTCCTTTCCCGATGGCGGGGAGGGACTGTTGACCGGCGCCAGCCCGCGCTACGGTCTCTATGCCACGGCCGATGGCTGGTTCCTCGCGGTCGGCGCGATCGAGCCGAAATTCTGGCAGGGGTTCTGCGAAGGCATCGGCCTCGACGAACGCCTGCGCGACGATCGCCGCGATCCGGAGGCGACGCGTGCGGGTATCGCCGCCATCGTCGCCAGCGAAAGCGCCGCCTATTGGCGCGCCGTGGTCGAACCGCTCGATTGCTGCTGCACGGTGGTGCGCACGCTGGAGGAGGCGGTGTCCGATCCGCAGATGTCGGCGCGCGGCCTGCTCGACGCGCAGGTCGAGGAGCCCGGTGGCCGCCGCCTCGTCTCGACGCCCCTGCCGCTGGCGCCCGTCTTCCGCGAGCAGGCGGCGGGCTTGCGCAAGGTCGCGGCGAGCGGCGCGGATACGCGGACGGTTTTGGGGGGAGGCCTGACGAACGATTGTCATTCCGGGGCTTCGCGCAGCGAAGAACCCGGAACCCACGATTGGGCGAGCGGCCCGCAACGAGGCACCGAATGTCTCACCCGGTCGTGGGTTCCGGGTTCGCGCCTGCGGCGCGCCCCGGAATGACAATCGTTTGAGCCGTCGTGATCGAGTGCCGACCAGCGCCTAACGAGCCGCGCCGCCAGCCAGCCCCTGCCGCATCACGAGCCTTCGCAGCGGGCCGATCCGCGATAGCGCCAGCAGTCCGGCGCCGCGCATCAGGTCGGCCGGCAGCAGATCGGTCAGCAGCGTGCGGTTCAGCACATCGACCGCGCCCGTGCGCAAACGGACATCCGCCTGCCGCGCCCTGTCGTAATCGGCGATGACGCTGGGCGCCCCGGCATCCGCCGCTCCCGCCAGCGCCTCCCCCAGCGCCGCGACATCGCGCAGGCCGAGATTGAGCCCCTGCGCGCCGATCGGCGGAAAGACATGCGCGGCCTCGCCGATCAGCGCCATCCGGCCGGCACCGAAGCGCTCGACCGAGAGCCCGCCCATCGGCACCTTGCCGCGCGGACCCGAGACGGTCATCGCGCCGAGCAGCGACTGCACCTGCCGCTCGACGCGTCGGGCGAAGGCGGCATCGTCCAGCGCGGCGACGGCTTCCGCCTCTTCCGGGTCGAGCAGCCAGACCAGCGAGGAGCGCCGGCCGGGCAGGGGCACAATCGTGCAGGGGCCTTTGCGGGTATGGAACTCCGTCGAGGTTTCCCGATGATCGCGGCGGTGCTCGAAGATTGCGGTCAATGCGATCTGCGGATAGCGCCAGTCGCGGCTCTCGATGCCCGCCGCCGCGCGCACCTGCGAATTGCGCCCATCCGCACCGACGACGAGCCGGGCGTTCAGCGGTGCGAAGCCGTCACCGGAAAGCCGCACACTATCCGCCTCCGGTTCGATCGCCCGGACGAGGCCAGGGATCATGCGCAGGCCGGATAGCACACCGGCTTTCTCGGCGAGGATCCCGGTCAGGTCGGCATTCTCGATATTCCAGCCAAAGGCCTCCAGCCCGATCTCTGATGCGCGGAATTCGACCGGCGGCTGGCGGAACAGGCTGCCGCTATCGTCGACGAGGCGCATCACCTCAAGCGGCGCCGCCTTTTCCAACAAGGCGTCTTGCACGCCGAGCTCGGCCAGCATCCGCCAGGAGCCGTCGAGCAGGGCGACGGTGCGCCCGTCACGCGGCGTTGCCACCGGGCCGAGCAGGGCCACGCGGCGCCCCTGGCGGCTCAGCGCCAGCGCGGCTGCCAGCCCGACGGCGCCGGCGCCCACGATGGCGATATCGACCTGATCGGCAGTGTCCGTGTTCATCGCTCTTGGCTAGCCGATGCGCCCCGCTTTGGCCACGGGCCGCAAAGTCGCAAGGTGCGTTCTGCATTGGGCACGGATGCCTTTCCCGCGCGATGAACTATGGTCGGGGCATTCATCCCCAGGAGATGCTTTCATGGTCAAAGCCATTCGCGCCCACAAGACCGGCGGCCCCGAGGTCCTCCAGTTCGAGGACGTCACCCTGCCGCAGCCCGGCCCCGGCGAAATCCTGATCCGGAACCGGGCGATCGGCCTGAATTTCATCGACACCTATTTCCGCTCGGGCCTCTATCCCGCGCCGCAGATGCCGTTCACGCTCGGCAACGAGAGCGCCGGCGACGTGCTCGCCGTCGGCCCCAACGTCACCGAGTTCAAGCCGGGCGACCGCGTTGCGGTGGTCGCAGGCCTCGGCGCCTATGCCGAGGAACGCATCGTGCCGGCGGCCTCCGTCGTCGCGCTGCCCGAGGGCATCTCCTACGAGGCTGCCGCCAGCATGCTGCTGAAGGGGCTGACGGCCGAATACCTGCTGCACCGGACCTACAAGGTGAAGCCGGGCGACACGATCCTCGTCCATGCCGCCGCCGGCGCCACCGGCCTCATCCTCTGCCAATGGGGCAAGGCGCTGGGCGCGACCGTGATCGGCACCGTCGGCTCGAAGGAGAAGGCGGAGCTGGCCAAGGTGCATGGCGTCGACCACGTCATCAACTACCGCGAGGAGGATTTCGCGGCGCGGGTGAAGGAGATCACCGGCGGGGCGCTTTGCGACGTGGTTTATGACGGCGTCGGCAAGGACACCTTCATGAAGTCGCTGGACACGCTGAAGCCCTTCGGCCTGCTGGCGAGCTTCGGCAATGCCTCGGGCGCGGTCGAATCCTTCAACCTCGGCATCCTCGCCGCCAAGGGCTCGCTCTACGTCACCCGCCCGACGCTCAACACGCACACGGCCAAGCGCGAAACGATGATCGCGATGGCGAAGAACCTGTTCGACGCGGTGCTGAGCGGCAAGGTCAAGGTGCCGGTCAACGCGACCTTCCCGCTGAAGGACGCGGCGGACGCGCACCGGGCGCTCGAGTCGCGTGGAACCACGGGTTCGACCGTTCTCATTCCCTGACCAGGGCCGTCATGCTCGGGCTCGACCCGAGCATCTCGGAAACCAGAGATCTCTGGTCATGAGATTCCCGGGCCAAGCCCGGGAATGACGCAAGTGCGAGCGATGCGCCCGGTCATCCGGGTGCATTTTTGCAACGGGGCGTGAACCCGGACATGACCTGTCGCGACGAATGGATGTCAGCGCATGCTGGCGACCATTCGGGACCCGACGCTCATGTCGTCCAAGTTTCAGACCGCCGCTTTCCTCGTCGCCGTCATCGCCCTTTCGGGCGTCGCGCTGGCCCAGCAGGCCAAGGGAACCGGCGGAGCCGCCACCCCGGCCGAAGCGATCCTGAAGGGTGCCGAGCAGGGCCGCGTGCGCGTCCCCGGTCCGGTTCGCCTGCGCTATGCCCAGACCGGCTGCACGAGCGGCATCTGCAGCGAGCCGCCCCGGCAGGTGGAGCAGGCCGAAACCGTCATGGCGAGCGATTCTTGCAGCAGCCTCGGCACGGCGCGCGACCGAAACGGCCGCGTCATCCGACGGCTCTGTACCTTCAACTGAGGATGTGCCTGTTCAGACCGCGACGCCGTGCAGGTCGTAGGCGTCGGCGCGCTCGATCTTCACGGTAACGATGTCGCCGGCCCTGAGCGGGCGGCGGCTCGCCACGTAGACATTGCCGTCGATCTCCGGTGCATCCCATTTCGAGCGGCCCTTGGCGACGGTCGGACCGGCCTCGTCGATGATCACCTGGATGCGCTTGCCGACCCTGGCCTTGACGATGCGGGTGGAAATCTCGGCTTGCGCCTTCATGAAGCGGTGCCAGCGGGCTTCCTTGACCTCTTCGGGGACGAGGGCGAGGCCGAGATCATTGGCGGGCGCGCCCTTGACCGGCTCGTATTTGAAGGCGCCGACGCGCTCCAGCTTCGCTTCCTTCAGCCAGTCGACGAGGATGTCCATATCCTCCTCGGTCTCGCCGGGGAAGCCGACGATGAAGGTCGAGCGGATGGCGAGGTCCGGGCAGATGTCGCGCCACTTCCGGATGCGGTCGAGCGTGCGGTCCTGATGGGCCGGGCGCTTCATCGCCTTCAGGACGTTCGGCGAGGCGTGTTGGAAGGGAATGTCGAGATAGGGCAGCACGAGCCCTTCCTGCATCAGCGGGATCACCTCGTCGACATGCGGATAGGGATAGACATAGTGCAGGCGCACCCACATCCCCATCTGGCCGAGTTCGCGGGCAAGCTCGAAGAAGCGGGTGCGGATCTCGCGATCCTTGAACATCGACGGCGCATACTTGATGTCGAGCCCGTAGGCGCTGGTGTCCTGCGAGATCACCAGCAATTCCTTGACGCCCGCCTTGGCCAGCTTCTCGGCCTCGCGCAGCACGTCGCCGATCGGCCGCGAGACCAGGTCGCCGCGCAGCTTCGGGATGATGCAGAAGGTGCAGCGATTGTTGCAGCCCTCTGAAATCTTGAGATAGGCGTAGTGCCGCGGCGTCAGCTTGACGCCCTGGTCGGGCACGAGATCGACGAAGGGGTCGTGCTTCGGCGGCACCGCCTGATGCACGGCCGAGACGACGCTCTCATAGGCCTGCGGGCCGGTGATCGCGAGCACGTTCGGAAAGACGTCGCGGATCTGCTCGGGCTCGGCGCCCATGCAGCCGGTGACGATGACCTTGCCGTTCTCGGCCATGGCCGAGCCGATCGCCTCCAGCGATTCCGCCTTGGCCGAGTCGAGGAAGCCGCAGGTATTGACGATGACGAGGTCGGCCCCGGCATGGCTCTTCGAGAGCTCGTAGCCCTCGGAGCGCAGCGAGGTGATGATCCGTTCGGAATCGACGAGCGCCTTGGGGCAGCCCAGCGAAACGAAGGAGATTTTCGGCGCGACGGCGTTCATCGGCTGATGGCTTATGTCCAGAATGTCAGGAAGCGCCGCGCGCGTGGCACGCGATCGGCGCTTCCTTTGAACCTTTTTAGCCTGATTTGCAATCGAAAGCGGTTCAGGCCGCCTTGCCGGTCGCGACGGGACGGTCGGGATCTTGCGTCCAGTCGGTCATCGAGCCGTCATAGAGCGCGACCTCGTCGCGGCCCAGAACCTCCGACAGCACGAACCAGTTCGCCGCGGCGGAATGGCCGGTATTGCAGTAGGAGATCACCGGACCCTGCGGCACGGCCGCGTAGAGCTTCGCCAGCTCGCCGGGCGCCTTGAGCTTGCCGCCTTCGAAGGCGCCGGCATAGTCGCGCGGGATCGCGCCGGGGATATGGCCGGCGCGCGCGGCCTCCGCCGATTTCTCGTGGCCCTCGAAATAGCTGGGGCCCCGCGCATCGAGGAGGCTCGCCTGCTTGCTTCTGGCAGCGACGAGCGTCGAATCCGCCGTGCTGCGCAAAGCCTGTTGCGCCACGACCGGATAGGGGGCCGCGCTCTTCGGCTTGGAGGCGCCGGTCTCGACCGGGCGCTTCGGATCGGCCGTCCAGGCCTTGAAGCCGCCGTCGAGGATGGCCTGCTGGCCATGGCCGATGAATTTCAGCGTCCAGTAGACCCGCGCCGCCGCGGCGAAATCGGTTGCAGCCGTGCCGGCCGGAACGATGACGACATCGTCATGCGGCTTGATGCCGAGCCGCCCCGCCAGCGCGGCGAGATGATCGAGCGGCGGCAGCATGCCCGGCGCATTGCCGATCTTCGCGCGCCAGCCGTCGGCGGCATAGTCGGAGTGTACGGCACCGGGAATATGACCGGCCTCGAAGGCGGTCTTCGCGCCGTCGGCGGCGGTACGGATATCGATGATGACGAGGTTCTCGGCACCGAGCTTTTCGGCCAGCGCCTCCGGCGTGATCAATCCGGCGAATTCAGTGCGGCTCATTCAGCAGCCTCCTTCCGTAGTTCGTCGATCACTTCGAGGCTGTAGCTCATCTCTGCGGTCGCCCCGAGCATGATCGAAGCCGAACAGTATTTTTCCTTCGACAATGTGACGGCCCGCTCCGCCCTGGCGTGCGACAGGCCCTTGCCGGTGATGCGGTAGGCGAGGTGGATCTTGGTGAAGACCTTGGGATCGGTCGTGGCGCGCTCGGCCTCCACATCGACCTCGCAGCCGGTGATGTTTTCGCGTCCCTTCTTGATCATCCCCACGACATCGAAAGCCGTGCAGCCGGCGAGCCCGATCAGCAGCATCTCCATCGGCCGGATGCCGAGATTGCGCCCGCCATATTCCGGCGCGCCGTCCATGATCATGGCGTGCCCGCTGCCGGATTCGCCCATGAAGGCCATCCCATCAACCCATTTCGCGCGTGCTTTCATCGCGATCTCCTGTCGGCGTGATCTGCTATGCGACAGGCATAGCCTGACGGGTCTGCCGAGGCGAGGGCGGCTTCATGACGCTGCCGCGATGGCGGGAATTGTGCTGCGCAACCTCCCGTCATTCCGGGGCGATCCGAAGGATCGAGCCCGGAACCCAGAACCGATGCGATCTCCGGAATAAGGGCGAGCAAGGGAGCTTCCTTTCCGAAGGGCATCGGTTCTGGGTTCCGGGCTCATGGCTGCGCCATGCCCCGGAATGACGCCCCGGTTCCTCACGCCGCCGCGAACAGATTTCCATGGGTGATGCGCAGGCGAATCCGCTCGCCGATCGCCGGTGCAACCTGGCTGGCGAGATCGACCTCGAGCCGCTTCTTGAGCCCCTCGACAGCCACCTCCGCCCGGCGGATCGGCCCGTTCCGGCGCAGATGCTCGACCGTCCCGGGCAAGGCGAGGGGCGTCTCGTCGACGATGCGCAGGTGCTGCGGCCGGACATAGAGCGAGGCCGGGCCGCCCTGGTTCTGCGACAATCCGCCGAGCACCGGCCGGTCGCCGAAGAAGGCCTGGCTGCCGACGACCTTGACCGGCAGCTTGTTCACCTCGCCCAGGAACTCGCAGATGAAGGGCGTGGCCGGATGATCGTAGACGTCGTCGGCAGAGCCCACCTGCTCGATGCGCCCTTCGTTGAGGATCGCGACACGGTCGGCGAGCTCCAGCGCTTCCTCTTGGTCATGCGTGACGAAGACGGTGGTGTGGCCGGTGCGCCCGTGCAGTTCGCGTAGCCAGGCCCGCAGGTCCTTGCGGACCTTGGCGTCGAGCGCGCCGAAGGGCTCGTCGAGCAGCAGCACCCGCGGCTCGATGGCGAGCGCGCGGGCGAGCGCGACGCGCTGGCGCTGGCCGCCTGAGAGCTGGCTCGGATAGCGCTTTTCCAGTCCCGGCAACTGAACGAGGTCCAGCAAACCGCTGACGCGCTTGCGGATTTCGTCCTTGCTCGGGCGCTCGTGCCGCGGCCGGGACTTCAAGCCGAAGCCGATATTCTCGGCCACGTTCATCGTCTTAAACAGCGCGTATTGCTGGAAGACGAAGCCGATGCGGCGATCGCGCAGCGAGAGCTCGCGCGTATCGGTCTCGCCGAACAGCACGCGGCCGCGATCGGCCTCCTCCAGCCCGGCGATGAGGCGCAGCAGCGTGGTCTTGCCCGAGCCCGAGGGACCGAGCAGCGCAACCAGCTCCCCCGGCTGGATATCGAGCGAGACGCCCCGCAGCGCCGGGAAGTTCTCGAAGCGCTTTTCGATGGTCTCGATGGTGACGGCGACCGACATGGCGAGAAATCCTTCGTCTGTGGGTCAGTGATGGCGGCTGGCGGCGATCACATCGCCATAGTGCCATTCGAGCAGGGTCTTGAGCACGAGGGTGACCAGCGCCAGCCCCGCCAGCAGCGAGGCCACCGCGAAGGCGGCAGCGCCCATGTACTCGTTGTAGAGAATCTCGATATGCAGCGGCATCGTGTTGGTCAGGCCGCGGATCTTGCCCGAGACCACCGCGACCGCGCCGAACTCGCCCATCGCGCGGGCATTGCAGAGCAGGACGCCGTAGAACAGGCTCCATTTCACGTTCGGCAGCGTCACCGAGAAGAAGACGCGCCAGGGCGAGGCACCGAGCGTCATCGCCGCCTCCTCGTCGGACGAGCCGAGCGATTGCATATGCGGAATCAGCTCGCGCGCCACGAACGGGAAGGTGACGAAGACCGTGGCCAGGATCAGGCCGGGCAGGGCAAAGACGATCTTGAGGTCGTTGGCCTGGAGCCACGGCCCGAAATAACCTTGGGCGCCGAAGAGCAGTACGAAGACGAGGCCCGAGATCACCGGCGAAACCGAGAAGGGCAGGTCGATCAGGCTGATGAGCAGATCCTTGCCCCGGAATTCGAACTTGGCGATGGCCCAGGCGGCGGCAATACCGACGACGACGTTGAACGGCACCGCGATCGCCGCGACCAGCAATGTCAGACGGATCGCGGCTTGCGCATCGGGCTCGGTGATCGCGGCGCGATAGGCCTCCCAGCCCTTGGCGGCGGCCTCGACGAAGACCGTGACCAGCGGCAGCAGCAGGAACAGCAGCAGGAAGGCGAGCGAAACCGCGATCAGCACGATCTGCACGGCGGGGCTTTCGCCGCGCGCCCGGCTGGTGCCGCGAGGCTTCGTCGAGGCCGAGGCGGAGGGCAGGGTCGTGTCAGACATCGCCGAACCTCCGGCGGGCGCGGGCCTGGATCAGGTTGCCGCCGAGGATCAGCGTGAAGGAGATCAGCAGCATCATCGTCGCGACCACGGCAGCGCCGGCATAGTCGAACTGCTCCAGCCGGATCACGATCAGCAGCGGCGCGATCTCCGAGACCATCGGCACATTGCCGGCGATGAAGATCACCGAACCGTATTCGCCGACGGCTCGCGCGAAAGCGAGGATGGAGCCGGTCATCAGGGCCGGCAGGACCTGCGGCAGCACGACCCGGAAGATCGTGCGGGAGCGGCTGGCGCCGAGCAGCGCCGCGGCTTCCTCGACATCGCTCTGCAGCTCTTCCAGCACCGGCTGCACGGTGCGCACGACGAAGGGCAGGCCGATGAAGATCAGCGCCACCATCACGCCGAGCGGCGTATAGGCAACCTTGCCGTCGAAGCCGAAGGAGAGATCGGTGAAGGGGATGGATATCTTGAAGGCAAGCGGTGCCAGCAGGGAGCCGACCCAGCCGTTCGGTGCGTAGATCGCCGCCAGCGAGATGCCGGCGACCGCCGTCGGCAGGGCGAAGGGCAGGTCGACGGCGGCGTCGATCAGGCGCCGGCCCGGAAAGTCGTAGCGCACCAGAACCCAAGCCAGGATCAGGCCGAAAACCGCGTTGACCAGCGCCGCAAACAGGGCCGCCGTGAAGGAGAGCTTCAGCGCGGCGAGCGTGCGCGGCGAACTCGCTACCGCCCAGATATCGGCGGGGCCGGCGCTGGCGGCCTTCAGGAACAGCGCCGCCAGCGGGATCAGCACGATCAGCGACAACGCCGTCACGGTGATGCCGAGCGCCAGCCCGAAACCGGGCAGGATGCTCGGCTCGCGCCAGCGGAAGGTCGTCGTCGCCGCCGTCATGGACAGGTCCTCAGCGTGCCGGCTTGTAGAGCTGGTCGAAGGTGCCGCCATCGCCGAAATGGGTCGGCTGCGCCTTCTTCCAGCCGCCGAAGGCGTCGTCGATCGTCACCATTTCGACCTTGGGGAAATTGGCGATGTCCTTGGCGTCGGCGGCTTCGGGATTGCGGGGGCGGTAGAAATTGCGGGCGATGATCGCCTGCCCCTTCGGCGTGTAGAGGAACTCGAGGTAGGCCTGCGCCTGCTCGCGGGTCTTCTTGGCGTCGACATTGGCATCGACCAGCGCGACCGGTGGCTCGGCCAGGATCGACAGGCTCGGCACCACGATGTCGAACTTGTCGGCGCCGAATTCCTTCAAGGCGAGGAAGGCCTCGTTCTCCCAGGACAGGAAGACATCGCCGATGCCGCGCTGGGTGAAGGTCGTGGTCGCGCCGCGCGCGCCGGTGTCGAGCACCGGGACATTGGCGAGCAGCTTGCCGATATAGTCGCGCACCTTCGCCTCGTCCTTGTTGAAGGCTTTCTCGGCATAGGCCCAGGCGGCGAGATAGTTCCAGCGGGCTCCGCCCGAGGTCTTCGGATTCGGCGTGATGATCTGCACGCCCGGCTTCACGAGATCGCCCCAGTCCTTGATCGCCTTCGGATTGCCCTTGCGGACGAGGAAGACGATTGTCGAGGTATAGGGCGAGGAATTATGCGGCAGGCGCTTCTGCCAGTCGAGCGGCAGCTTCTTCGAGCGCTCAGCGACGGCGTCGATATCGCCCGCCAAGGCCAGCGTCACGACATCGGCATTGAGCCCGTCGATCACGGTGCGGGCCTGCGCGCCCGAGCCGCCATGCGACTGGCGGATGGTGCTGATCTTCTTGTCCGGGTTCTTCGCGTTCCACTCGGCGATGAAAGCCGCGTTGATATCGCGATAGAGCTCGCGGGTCGGGTCGTAGGAGACGTTGAGGAGCTCGGTCTGGGCGCGGGCTCCGGCGACGACGCCGAAGCAGAGCGTGAAGGCCCCCAGAACAAGGCCGGCCCGGAGAAGGCGGGGAAACACGGGTCGTGTCATGTCAGGGCTCCGTTGCGTTCACGGCGAGGCTCGAAGCCTCGATCCGTTCTGAAAAACAAACGAAACGTACTGAATTGTCGTCCTTGTCTCAATGACCTAACGCAATGGGCGCCTTCCAAATTCGGGCGCCGGAGGAGAAAACGCATCTCCGGCGATGGCGTTCCACCCTGCGGCGACGCCGGGCGCGATCAGGCCCGGCGGCGATCTTCGGTCAGGTTGGCGGCAGCAAGCGCCGGGCCGAAGGCATGGCCGAGCAGGACGAGGACGGGGCCGCTCGCCGGCAATTCGCCGAGCCGCTCCGGCAGGTCCGCGATCGTCGCGGCGACACGCTGCTCATCGGGGCGCGTCGCGGCGAGCACGGCCACAGCCGGCGTCTGCGGGTCAAGACCCGCGGCGATGGCGCGTTCGCGGAAGCCGGGCAGGGTGGCCCGCGCCATGTAGATCACGGTCGAGGCGGCCGGATCGGCCATGGCGCGCCAGTCGAGATCCTCGGGCAAATCGCCCTTGCGCGAATGGCCGGTGACGAATTGCAGGCGCCGCGCATGGTCGCGATGGGTCAGCGACAGGCCAAGCGAGGCGGCCGCACCCTGCGCTGCCGAGATGCCCGGCACGATCGCGACCGGGATGCCGGCAGCATGGCAGGCCTCGATCTCCTCGCCGGCGCGGCCGAAAATGCCGGGGTCGCCGCCTTTGAGGCGCACGACATGCTTGCCTTGGACAGCCAGCGAGACGATCAGCGCGTTGATGTCGCCCTGCTTCACCGAGGGGCCGTATCCGGTCTTGCCGACCAGCATGCGCTTGGCCTCGCGCCGCGCCAGCTCCAGCACGCCCGGCGAGACGAGATCGTCATAGAGGATGATGTCGGCGCTCTGCAGGGCGCGGATCGCCTTCAGCGTCAGAAGCTCCGGGTCGCCCGGGCCGGCGCCGACCAGCGTGACGCGGCCCTTGCCGTCATGGTTGGCCTCGATCCGGGAAAGCTTCGCGAACAGCTCGGCCTCGTCGTCTCGATTCGGCGCGCGCTCCGGCTCGGCCATGGCCTTGCCGGCGAAGAGTTCCCAGAAGGCGCGTCGCAGCGCGAAGGGCAGTTCGCGGGCCTGGACTGCCGGGCGCCAGTCGGCGGCCGCTTGCGCCCAGTTCTTCAGTCCGGGCGGCAGCAGCGCCTCGATCTTGGTGCGGATCGCCTGGCCGAAGACTGGCGCGGCACCATCGGTCGAGATCGCGACGATCAGCGGCGAGCGGTTGACCAGCGCACCGAACGCGAAATCGCAATGCTCGGGCTTGTCGACGATATTGACCGGCACGCCGGCCTGCCGCGCCGCCGCGACGAAGGCGCGGACCGCATCGGCATCGTCGATATCGGCAACCGCGATCGCCGCATCGGTGAGATCGTCGGCCTGCCAGGTGCGGGCATGGATATGCATGCGATGGCCGATCTCGCCCTGCGCCAGCCCCGCAAACAGCGCCTCTTCGCCAGCGGCGAAGACATGGAGCTCGGCCCCGGTCGCCGCGAGCAATTCGGCCTTCCACAGCGCGCCTTCGGTTGCACCGGCGAGCACGACCTTGCGCCCGCCCAGCTTGTGGAAGAGCGGCAGCGTCGCCAGCGGCTCGATCCGCGCCGCGGTGGATTGGGGCTGTCTGTCGGTCATCGTGTCGTCGCTACGGCCTTCTCGTCTGCCGCGCGGTGCCCGCCGCCGGCCGGCGGCATCAGCAGCCACAGCGCGGCCAGTGCCAGGATGATAAGGCGAAAGCCGAGATCGAACCAGCGCCCGCGTGCCTCGCTTGCAGGCAGAATCTCGAAAGCGTCGTCCGGGCCGTCTTCATCGACGGCCACGGAAGGGCGGGAACGCTCGATGGAACGATGGGTCGCGGTCGAGATCGTCATGCTCACTCCGCTGCGAGGGGGCGCGCGGTTCTCGCCGCCCGGCGCTGGTCGAGGATGTTGCGGTCGGTCTCGCCATAGCCGCGCTGATAGGTGGCGCTGAACGAATCCCTGGCATGCAGCCATTGCGGCACCGGCTGGCGCGCGGCGTTCGCCTCCGGCAGCTCGATCGTGTCGAAGCCGCAGGAGAGGGCATAGGCGAACTGGTCGGCGATCAGCGGGCCGCTGGCGCGGATCTCGCCCGCGAAACCGGCGCGGCGAATCTGGCGGGCGAGGCTGAAGCCGCGGCCGTCCGCATAGGCGGGGAAGGTGATGGCGACGAGCGCCAGCCGCGGCAGGAAGGGGGCCAGAGCCAAGAAGGGCACGGAATTCGGCAGGATCACGCCGATCACCTGCTCGGCCTCCTGCGCATCGAGCGCTTCGACCAGCACTTCCCAGGGCACGAGCGCGGCCGGGATATTCCCGATCGCCGCGCCCTCGCTGCGCGTCCAGCGGTCCTCGGCGCTTCCGGTCCGGTCAAGCAGCGGCACGGGCAGTCTCCTGGAAGGCGGCCTTGAAGGGCGCGAGGCCGATGCGGCGGATAGTGTCGATGAAGCTCTCGCCTTCGGCGCGGGCGGCCAGATAGACGCCGACGATCCGTTCGATCGCGTCCGGCACTTCTTCGGCGGCGAGGCCGGGTCCTAGGATCTCGCCGATCGCTGCGTTCTCGGTAGCATCGCCGCCGAGCGTGATCTGGTAGGATTCGATGCCGCGCTTCTCCAGGCCGAGAATGCCGATATGGCCGACATGGTGATGGCCGCAGGCATTGATGCAGCCGGAGATCTTGATGCCGAGCGGGCCGATCTCGCGCTGGCGGGCCTCGTCGGCGAAGCGGCTCTGGATCGCCTGCGCGACCGGGATCGAGCGCGCCGTCGCCAGCGCGCAGTAGTCGAGGCCGGGGCAGGCGATGATATCGGTGACGAGCCCGACATTGGCGGTGGCGAGCCCTGCCTCGCCGAGCTGCTGCCAGATCGCGAAGAGATCGCGCTGGCGCACATGCGGCAGCACGAGGTTCTGGGCATGGGTCACGCGCAATTCGTCGAAGGAATAGCGCTCGGCCAGATCGGCGACGCGGCGCATCTGCTCGCTAGTCGCGTCGCCCGGCGCCTGTCCCTGAGGCTTCAGCGAGATCGTCAGCGCCGTATAGCCCGGCGCCTTGTGCGGAACCGTGTTGACCTCGACCCAGCGGGCGAAGGCCGGGTTCGCGGCCTTTGCCGCCTCCAGCGTGTTGCTGACGGCCGGCAGCGTCTCATAGGCCGGCGGCGCGAAATAGGCGGCGATGCGCGCGACCTCTTCCGGATCGGCATTGATCGAGGGGCCGTCAAGCTGCGCGAATTCGGCCTCGACGCGGCGGGTGAATTCCTCGGCGCCGATCTCGTGGACGAGGATCTTGACGCGGGCCTTGTATTTGTTGTCGCGCCGGCCCTCGAGATTATAGACCCGCATGATCGCCTCGAGATAGGCGAGCAGGTCCTTCTTGGGCAGGTAGTCGCGCACGACCTTGCCGATCATCGGCGTGCGGCCAAGGCCGCCGCCGACGCTGATCTCGTAGCAGGTCTCGTGCGTGTCGGGATGGCGGCGCAGGCGCAGGCCGATATCGTGCGCCTTGATCACGGCCCGGTCGGCTTCGGCGCCGGTCACAGCGATCTTGAACTTGCGCGGCAGGTAGCCGAATTCGGGATGGGCCGAGGACCATTGCCGGATCAATTCGGCGGTCGGGCGCGGGTCCTCGATCTCATCCTGCGCGACACCGGCGAAATGGTCGGCCGTGACGTTGCGGATGCAGTTGCCGGAGGTCTGGATGCAATGCATCTCGACATCGGCGAGCAGCCCGAGGATTTCAGGAACGTCGCGCAGCTTCGGCCAGTTGAACTGCAGGTTCTGGCGCGTGGTGAAATGGCCGTAGCCACGGTCATAGCGCTCGCCGATCAGGGCGAGCTGACGCAATTGCCGCGAATTCAGCGTGCCATAGGGCACGGCGATTCGCAGCATATAGGCGTGGAGCTGGAGATAGACGCCGTTCTTGAGGCGCAGCGGCTTGAACTCGTCCTCGGTCAGCGAGCCGTCGAGCCGGCGCGCCACCTGATCGGTGAACTGGGCCACCCGCTCCCGGACGAAACGCTCGTCGAATTCATCGTAACGATACATGAAATCAGCCCTTCGGCGCGGAGGCGATGCCGTCTCCGGCCTGCTTGCCGAGATCGGGACGATTGCTGGGGCCGAGCGTCTTGAAGCGCTCGCGGAAATGGCGGGGAACCGGGCTGCCGCTCTCGATGGCAACGTCCACGAGATAGGCGTCGACGACCCTGTTGCCGCGGAGCTCGGCGGCAGCGAAGGCTTCGAGCCGGTCGGCGGCAGCGTCGTCAGTCGCGACGAGGGCGAGCGCCGGGTCCCGCGTCCAGGCCAGCGGGCCGGCGCCGTCGGCGAAGGCGAAGACGACATCGCCGTCGAGCAGGTCGTTGGCGAGCAGGATCGCGGGCAGGGGAACGCGTTTCGCTTGAGCCGCCATCACGCGGCCTCCGCCAGCGTCAGCGTCAGTCCGTCGAGATCGTCGGCCCAGATGATCTGGCAGGAGAGGCGCGAGGTCGCCTCGATCAATGGTAACTCGTCCAGCGCGTCGATCTCCTCGTCGCGCGGCTCGGGCAATTTCTCGGCCCATTCCTGCGCGACGATGACATGGCAGGTGCCGCAATCGCAGGAACCGCCGCAGACGCCCTCGATGCCGACCTTGTAGTCGCGCAGGATTTCCATGACCCGCCAGCCTTCGACGGCTTCGAGTTCATGGCTCCGGCCCTGTCGATCGATGACGTTCAGAACTGCCACGATAACGCCCATCCCCGTTCGGTCTTTCGAACAGAGGTTTTACGCTATGGGCGGGGTGCGGCTCAATTCACATTAGGTAGTCGGTTTTTTCGAATTATCTGCACGGTAGAGTGGAATTATCCCAAGGAGCGGGTTTTCGGCTGATTTGTCGCAAATTTGTGCCATACGAGCGGCCTTGCGCCTCGTGCGGTAAGGCCGCTCGGATGCCGTTCGCGCCTCAGGTGCTTTTCAGGATCGTCTCGACGATGTCCTGCACATCGAACGCTTCGCGCACGGTCGCGAGATGATGCGGCTCGCCGCGGGTCAGCTTGGCCACGCCTTCGAGCTGGCGGCGCAGCGCCAGCGGGCGCGCCTCGTTCTGGGAGAGCGCGTCGGGGTCGGGCTGCCAGCTCCCATCGGCGAGGCGACGCTCGGCGCGCGACCAGTCGCAGAGCCGGACCGCCCCCTTATCCCCTTCCAGCGTCCAGACGTTATGGTCGTCCTTCGGGGTCGTGCCGACGCTGCCGCTCAGGCTGACGGGCAGGGCGCCCGCGCTCAGCGTCGCCTCGATCCGGCGTTCGCTCTTGCCGGCTTCGGGATAGGCGGCCTTGGCTGCGAGATCGGAAAAAGGCCCGGCGATGCGGCGGGTCAGGAACAGGAAATGCGAGACGACCTCGCGGGTAAACCCGCCCTGCGCCGTGCGGTCGAGCCAGCCGGCGGCATCGACCTGCCAGGAGCGCGGCCAATTCGCGAAGGCGACCTCGATCGACACGCGCTGCGGCGTGCCCACCGCGCCGGACTCGATCCATTCCCGCAGCCGCGCGACGGCAGGCGAGGACGCGAAGGGGAAGTTCACCGCGCCGCGGTCACCGGCCTCGCTCACGAACGCGCGGGCATCCTCGACATCGACGGCCAGCGGCTTCTCGCAGAACACGGCCTTGCCCGCGGCGAGGGCCGCACGGGCATGGCCGAGATGGGAGGAGGGCGGCGAAGCGATATAGACGCAATCGCTCGCCGCGATCAGGGCCGCGGCGTCCGGTTGCTGTGCCACCGAGGGCAGCACGGCGCCAATCCGTGCCATCGCCTCCGCGGAAGGGTCCCAGATGCCGGAGACGCGTAGCGCCGTCGCCGGCTGGTCGAGCGCCGCGCGCAGCATGCGCTCGCCCATGATGCCGGCGCCGATGAGGCCAAGGGAAATCGGGGAATCGGTCATGGATGTCTCGCTCGGCATATGTTCGGGCCGGCTGCTGTTTCCCCGGACAAGGCGGGCTTGTCCAGTGGGCGGACGTTCAGGATGCGGATGGCTTCGCCCGCATCCGTGCGGTCAGGCCGATGCCGGTCACCGCCAGCGCGAACAGCACCCAGAGCGGATCGGCCCGGTTGAGCAGGAACGATTCCAGCATGCCGATATAGGTCATGAAGATCACGATCATGACGAAGAGATCGGCGAGACGGCGGTTGGCCGCGACGCGGCAGGCCCGCAGGTAATCGAGGAGCGGCAGGCCCATCAGGATGAAGATCATCACCACGGCACCGGGCACGCCGAAGGTCAGCGCCGCATCGAGATAGCTGTCATGGCCGGAGCCGATGCCGCGGATGTCCCAGCTCGCCTCGAAATTCTCCTCCAGCCCAGTCACGGCCGGCGTCTGCCAGAAGCTGGCATAGCCGTAGCCCAGCCACGGTTTCTCGGCGATGCGCTGCAGGGCGAATTTCCAGATCTCGTCGCGGCCGGTGAAGGTTGGGTCGGAGATCACGGCCTTGAGCAGCGCATAAAAGGTCGGCGACATCACCGAGCCGACGGTCAGCGCTGCGATTAGCGCGACCAGCACGAGATGGACCAGCACCGTCAGCCCCGGCCGCCCGAATATCCGCCCCAGCGCCACCACGCCGATCGCGAGCGGCAGGAATCCGAGCGTCGTCTTGGAGCCGCTGTTGAGGACGAAGACGACGCCCAGCGCGACGATCAGCGCGCCCCGCCAACGCAGGCCGCTGCGCCAGCCGTAAATTCCGATCATCGCCACGATCGAGAACACCGGCGCGGCGAAATTCTTGTGCGGGAGATGCCCGCGCCAGTCGCCGACATGCACGCCCTCGGCGCCTTCCGCGCTGTGCACCACCAGCTGCGGCGCCACGACCAGCATCGCGTAGACCAGCAGCAGCAGCACGAGGCAGGCATTGACTGCCGCTACGGCAAAACTGCGCTCGTCGCGGGGCAGGACGAGCACGCCGGCGACGACGATCATCACGATGGCCGTCAACAGCAGACCGCGCAGCGAGCCGGTCGGATCGAAGGATTGCAGCGTCGACAAAGCCGCGACGGCGAAGACGATCGCCCAGCGGCCGAGTCCAAGCCGCGCCAGCACGTCGCGCTGGGTCAGCCCGAGCATCGCCACGAGGAAGACGAGGCCCAGCCCGAACCAGCCGATCTGGTTGACGATGTTTCCGGTCGATTCGCCCGGCGTCGTCTGCTCCGGCACGCCGGCGAAGGGCTGCAGCGACAGCATCAGGACGAACAGCCCGCAGCCGGCGAGGACGCCGCCGAGCATGCCGGGCTCGGCCGCGGCTCGGTGGCTGTCGCTGATCGTCGCGCCGTGGACGCTGTCGCTCATGAATGGTTCGCGGCCGTCTTCGAAACGCCCGCCGGCAGGGCGGGCCGAACGCGAATGCACCCTAGGCGCGGAATCTTAAGGGCGTCTCACCGCCGCAGCGCGTCGCGGTTGACGCTTCCCGCCGCGCTGCCCCATGACACGGGCGATTGACCAAGGAGGGCCCGCCCCATGAAAGCCGTCGTCTACGAAGCCTTCGGGCAGGCCCCCGAACTGCGCATCCTGCCGGACCCGACCCCGGAGCCGCACAGCGTCATCATCAAGGTCGAGGCGACGGGCCTGTGCCGCAGCGACTGGCATGGCTGGGTCGGCCACGATCCCGATATCCGCCTGCCGCATGTGCCGGGCCATGAGCTGGCCGGCGTCATCGCCGCGGTCGGCCGCAGCGTCGTGCGCTTCCGCGAGGGCGACCGCGTTACCGTGCCCTTCGTCGCGGGCTGCGGCTCCTGCCCGCAATGCCATTCCGGCAACCAGCAGGTCTGCGACGACCAGTTTCAGCCCGGCTTCACCCATTGGGGCTCGTTTGCCGAATATGTCCGGATCGACCGGGCCGATTTCAACCTCGTGCGCCTGCCCGAGGAGATCGATTTCGCCACAGCCGCGAGCCTCGGCTGCCGCTTCGTGACCTCGTTCCGCGCCGTGGTCGACCAGGGCAAGGTCTCGGGCGGGCAATGGGTCGCGGTGCATGGCTGCGGCGGCGTCGGCCTCTCGGCGATCATGATCGCCAATGCGCTCGGCGCGAATGTCGTGGCCGTCGACATCTCCGACGACAAGCTGAAGCTCGCCCGCGAGGTCGGCGCCGCGGTGACGATCAACGCGAAAACGGAAGCCGACGTTGTCGCCGCCGTGCGCGACGTCACCGGCTGCGGCGCCCATGTCTCGCTCGATGCGCTCGGCCACCCCCAGACCTGCTTCAACTCGGTGGCGAATCTGCGCAAGCGCGGCAAGCATATCCAGGTCGGGCTGCTATTGGCGGAGCAGGCGACGCCGCCGATCCCGATGGCGCAGGTCATCGCCCACGAGCTCGAAATCCTCGGCAGCCACGGCATGCAGGCGCATCGCTATGGCGCGATGCTCGACATGATCAGCGCCGGCAAGCTCACGCCGCAGCAGCTCGTCGGCCGCCGCATCGACCTCGCCGAATCGATCCCCGCCCTGATGGCGATGGACCGCTTCGAGGGTACGGGCGTGACGATCATCGACCGGTTCTGAGGGGGGGTGACCGATCGGGCGCGGGAAGCGCGACCGGAGAACCCTCTCCTGTAAGGAGAGGGCAGGGTGAGGTGTAAGCCGTTGGACGCCTTGGCCACGACCTCACCGCTGCTGCTGCCGCGCTCGACTGGTCTTAGGGCCTGCACCTCACCCCTACCCCTCTCCTTACAGGAGAGGGGTTCCCGCGTGTGGCTCCGTAAGGGCGCCGGCCCGTCATTCGCCGTCCCGTGCGATCTCCCCGGCGACGCGGGCCTGCGCCTGCTCCATCGCCTCGCCGGGAGAGAGCCCGGCCGCGCGGTTGTCCAGCGCGTAGCGTATCTCCCGGCGGTCCTGGTCGGGGATCGCCTGCATGAAGGCGCGCAGGCAGGCCGTGTCCTGGCCCTGGCAACTGCGCGCCCGGCTGCAGGCCTTGTTCGCGCAAACCTCCCAGACGCCGAGAATGTCGGCGAAACGGCGCAGGATCAGCGGCCGCGCCCTCTGGCAGCTCTCGAAATCGGTGATCGGCGGGATAGCGGCGGGGGGGGGTTTGGCGTTTCGGCATGGCGGGTCTCCCTAGGGTCAGGCACGCAGGATCATCCGCCCGCGCGGATGCGCGGCGGGGACGAGCGGGGCTGGCGGAGCGCCGCGAGGCGCGAGGGATATCCGCAACCGTTGAGCCAGGCTGCGGCGCGGCGGGATTGAGCCACCCGTCGCACGCCCCGTGGCGCTCCGCCTCCGGCGACTTTTGGCTCCGGGCCGCGCTTATCGGGCAAAGGTGGTTCAGGATGGGCGGGTTTCGGCGCCAGTTTCCCTCAGCGGGTCGTCGCGCCGTCGCCATGCCCGTCCGTCACCGGCCGAGCCTTCCAGCTAGCTCCTCGCACAGGGACCGTAGTGTCCCCAGGGCGGTGCCCCGAAGCCTCCCGGGAGCAGGGCGTAACCCCCGCCCGCAGGCGCCGACCCTCACCCAACCTCCAGCATACCTCCGGACGGCCGCCCCGTTTGGGTGATGGGCGAGGGCAGGATCTGTCTCTTATACACATCTGACGCTGCCGACGATTAACCTTCGGTGTAGATCTCGGTGGGGGGCGTGTCATTAAGAGGGGGGGGGGGGGGGGGGGGGGGGGGGGGGGGGGGGGGGGGGGGGGGGGGGGGGGGGGGGGGGGGGGGGGGGGGGGGGGGGGGGGGGGGGGGGGGGGGGGGGGGGGGGGGG
>NZ_JAELTI010000149.1 GCF_016428755.1 Allobosea sp. ASV33 | reverse complement strand
ACCTTCGAGACCAATGTCATGGGCACGCTCAACCTGCTGGAGGCGATCCGCGCCCAGCCGAGCGTGCGCAGCGTCGTGATCGCGACCACCGACAAATGCTATGAGAACCGCGAATGGCCCTGGCCCTATCGCGAGATCGATCCGCTGGGCGGGCACGATCCCTACAGCGCCAGCAAGGCCTGCACCGAGATCCTCGCCGCCTCCTGGCGGAGCTCCTTCGCAGCAGAGTCCGACCGGCCGATCGCGATCGCGACGGCGCGTGCCGGCAATGTCATCGGCGGCGGCGACTGGGCGCAGGACCGGCTCGTGCCGGACGCCGTGCGGGCCTGTTCCGGCGGCGAGACACTTGCCGTGCGCAATCCGAGGGCGACCCGGCCCTGGCAGCATGTTCTCGACGCCCTCTGCGGCTACCTGCTGCTAGCCGAAAGGCTTCACACGGATGGCTCCTCCTTCGCGGAAGCCTGGAATTTCGGACCCGACAGTGGCGCCGAGCGCTCCGTATCCGCGGTTCTGGAAACCTTGGCGCGGGCCTGGGGCGACGCCGTCTCCGCGCAAGACGAGGCTGCCTCCGGCCCGCATGAGGCGAACCGCCTCGCGCTCGATTCCAGCAAGGCGCGCCAGCGCCTCGGCTGGCGCCCGCGGCTCGATTTCGAGGCGGCCATCGCCATGACGGCGCAGTGGTACCGGCGCCACGGCCGGGGAACGCCCGCCGCAAAACTCATCGCCGTCGATATCGAATCCTATGAAAGCGGAGCCTTTCGCTCATGAATTCTTGCAAATGCCGCTTCTGCAGTGCGCCGCTCAGCACCGTCTTCGCCGATCTTGGCATGACACCGCTCGCCAATGCCTTCGTCACCCCGGCCGATGCGGGTGAGCCCGAGACCTTCTTCCCGTTGCAGGTCTATGTCTGCGATGCCTGCAAGCTGGTGCAGGCGCGCGACGTCGAGACGCCCGGCGCAATCTTCAGCGACTACGCCTATTTCTCCGGCTTCTCGCAGAGCTGGCTCGACCATAGCGAGCGCTATGCCGAAGCCGCGATCGTGCGCTTCGGCCTCGATGAAGCCAGCAATGTCGTCGAGATCGCCAGCAATGACGGCTACCTGCTGCAATTCTTCCAGAAGGCCGGCATTCCGGTCCTCGGCGTCGAGCCGGCAGCCAATGTCGCGGCGGTGGCGCAGCGCCGGGGCATCCCGACGCAGGTGCGCTTCTTCGGCCGCAAGACGGCCCGCGATCTCGTCGCCCACGGGCACCAGGCCGATCTGATCGCCGCCAACAACGTCATCGCCCATGTGCCCGATCTCAACGATTTCGTCGCCGGCTTCGAGATTCTGCTGAAGCCGGAGGGCGTGCTGACGCTGGAATTCCCGCATCTGCTGCGGATGCTGATCGAGAACCAGTTCGACACGATCTATCACGAGCATTTCTCGTATTTTTCCTTCCTCGCGATCGAGCGGGTGCTGGCGGCCCATGGCCTTGCCGTCTTCGATGTCGAGCGCTTGCCGACGCATGGCGGCTCGCTGCGCGTCTATGCCGGCCATGCCGGCGCCGCAGGGCGCGTCCCCTCCGAAGCCGTGCTGTCGTTGCGGCGGGAGGAGGAGGCTTTCAGCCTCGACCGGATCGATTCCTATGCCGGCTTCGCCGAGCGGATCGCCCGGACGAAATGCGCCCTGCTGGACTTCCTGATCGACGCGAGACGGGCGGGGAAGCGTGTCGCCGCCTATGGCGCGCCGGCCAAGGGCAATACGCTGCTCAACTATTGCGGCGTCGGACCTGAGCTCGTCGCCTTCACGGTCGATCGCAGTCCGCACAAGCAGGGCCGACTCCTGCCGGGTACGCGCATCCCGGTGAAGGCGCCGGATGCCATCCTGGCGGAAAAGCCGGACTACCTGCTGATCCTGCCCTGGAACCTCAAGGGCGAGGTCATGCAGCAGATGGCGGCGCTGCGGGACTGGGGCGGGCGCTTCGTCGTACCGATCCCCGAGGTCGAGGTGCTCGCGTGATCCTCACCGAAACCCGCATCGCCGGCGTGTTCATCGTCGACCTTGCACCCCTCGCGGACGAGCGCGGGCATTTCGCGCGCAGCTACTGCGCCGATGTCTTTATCAGGCACGGCATCCACTTCGCGCCGGTCCAGTGCAACCTGTCCTTCAACCCGCAGCAGGGCACGCTGCGCGGCCTGCACTATCAGGCGGCACCTGTCCCGGACGCGAAGCTCGTGCGCTGCTCGCGCGGCGCGATCTTCGATGTCGCTGTCGACCTGCGCGCGGATTCCCCGACCCAAGGCGAATGGATCGGCGTCGTGCTGGACGCGACGCGCGGACGGGCGCTGTTCGTGCCCGAGGGTTGCGCCCATGGCTTCCAGACGCTGAAGCCCGATAGCGAGGTCTTCTACATGATGGGCGCGGCCTATCGCGCCGATCTCGCCCGCGGCCTGCGCTGGAACGACCCCGCCTTCGGCATCGATTGGCCGGATCCGACGCCGCGCCTGAATGCGCGCGACGCCGCCTGGCCCGACCACGGCGCCTGACCTCCCCTCCCCGAGCACAGTTCGAGACATGACGGATATCGAGACCATGGCAGGCCGCCAGGATATCGAGGCGCCGATCACGCGCGGTCGCTTCCCCTCACTGCGTGCCCTGCTGAAGCGCGAGAGCCCGCTGCCCTTCCATCCGGCGGGACATCTCCGGCCCGACGCGACCGCCGGCCATTGGCGCAGCGACGGCTTCGACTGCTATTTTTACGTGCCGCAGCCGATGCCCGCCGGCCTGCTCTCCATCCGCTTCACCGCGACCCTGCCCGATGCCGGTCTGGAGCGGCAGGATCGCTGGCGCCTCTACTACGATATCGGCGAGGGTTTTCGCGCCGAGGACAGCATCGCAATCCCGGTCGGCGGCGACAGGATCGAGATTGTAGCGATCATCGACCTGCCCGCGCCGGCCCGCGCCTTCCGTATCGACCCCAGCGAGACCTCCTGCCGCTTCGCGCTGCATGAGCTGGCGCTGACATCGCTCGCCGTCGAGCCCCCCCAGGGATTCGCGCTACTGCGCCAACTGCGCGACCTGCATCGGCGGGGCGTGCTGGGGCAAAAGCTCATGCGGGCGGGCGGCCTATTGCTGCGCGGCGAATGGCAGGGCCTGCGCCAGCGGATCGCAGCCAGCGGTGGAAGAGAGGCTGCCGCCTATGCCAACTGGATACGCAAGCGCACCGTGTCGGAAGATATGCGCCAGCGTTTCGTCGCAAAGGCCGAGGCGTTCCAGACCAGGCCACGCTTCTCGGTGATCATGCCCACCTTCAACTCGCCGCCGGCCTTTCTTGCACAGGCGATCGAGTCCGTGCTGGCGCAGACCTATCCGAACTGGGAACTGCTCGCCGTCGACGACGGCTCGACCGATCCGGCGACGCACCGCATCCTCAGGGACTTCGCCGCCCGCGATCCGCGCGTCAGGCCGACCTTCCTGCCGGTCAATGGCGGCATCGCGCGAGCGAGCAATGCCGCGCTCGCCCAGGCGAGCGGCGACTACACCGCTCTGCTCGACCATGACGACATGCTGGCGCCGCACGCCCTTCACGCCTTCGCGGAGGCGATCGACCGCGATCCGCAGGCTGACTGGCTCTATTCGGACGAGGACAAGATCGACGAGGCCGGCCGACGCTCCGCGCCCTTCTTCAAGCCGGACTGGTCGCCGGCCTATTTCCTCTCCTGCATGTACACCTGTCATCTCGGCGTCTACCGGACGAGCCTGGCACGGCGCCTTGGCGGCTTCCGCCCGGAATTCGATTTCGCGCAGGATTACGACCTGGCGCTCCGCTTCGCCGCGGCGACGAGGCAGATCGTCCATATCCCCGATATCCTCTACCATTGGCGCACGCTGCCGCAGTCGACCGCTTCGGGCGGCGAGGCCAAGCCGCAGGCCGAGCTCGCGGCCCGACGGGCAGTGCAGGATTTCGTCGAGCACGGCCGGTACCGCGGCAGCGTCGGCGCGGGGCCGCTGCCCGGCACCCATCGCGTGCGCTTCGCGATCGTGGGCGAGCCGCTGGTCTCGATCGCCATCCCCACCGCCGGCTATCGCAATGCCGCCGATTCGGGCTGGTATGTGCTCGACCTCATGCGCTCGATCCGCGAGCGGACGACCTATCGCAACATCGAGATCGTGGTCTCCGAAAACGGCGACCTGCCGGCGGAGCTGGAGCAGGCGCTGCGCGGCCTCGGCGCGCGGCTGATCCGCTATGACAGCGAGAGCTTCAACCTCTCCGACAAGATGAACCGCCTGGCCGAAGCGGCGACAGGCGAATTCGTCATCCTGCTCAACGACGACATCCGGGTCATCTCGCGCGGCTGGATCGAGGAGATGCTGATGTGGTGCCAGCAGGACGGCATCTCCGGCGCCGGCGCGAAGCTGTTCTTCCCGGACGGTCGCATCCAGCATGCCGGCGTCCTGCTGCTCGGCCAGGGGCCCTCGCATCCCTATTACCTGCACCCCGGCTCGGAGATCGGGCAGGTCTGCGCCGCGGTCGTCCCGCGCGACTACAGCGCAGTGACGGGCGCCTGCACGATGATAAGGCGCGCGGATTTCCTGGCGGTCGGCGGCTACGACACCGCCTATCGAATCAACTACAACGACGTCGATTTCTGCATGCGGCTCAATGCGCATACCGGCGGACATTTCGTGTTCACGCCCTATGCCTGCCTGGAGCACCATGAATCCGTCAGCCGGCCGGAGCCCGAACCCGGCGATCTCGCCAAGTTCAACCGCCAATGGGCCGAGATCGTCGGGCACGATCCATTCTATAATCCCAACCTGTCACAGAACTCGCCGCGGTTCGCGTTGGCGACCGAACCGCTGTCGCTCGCGGAGGTCTACGGGCTGTAAGGCGCGGCTCTGGTTTGCCGGGAAGCTGCCATGCTAAGGCCACGCCATGGCCGCGCGCTTCACCCTCGTCGAACCCGCTATCGCCCGACAGGACATCAAGAAGAGCCGCTTCGTCGCGGCCGCCGCTCCCGTCGCCGACGAGGCTGCGGCCAAGGATTTCATCGCCGCGCAGTCCGATCCGGAAGCCAACCACAATTGCTGGGCCTGGCGGTTCGGGCAGAGCTATCGCTTCAACGATGACGGGGAGCCCAGCGGCACTGCCGGCAAGCCGATCCTCGCAGCGATCGACGGGCAGGGACTCGACGGCATTGCCGTCGTGGTCACCCGCTGGTTCGGCGGCATCCTGCTCGGCAGCGGCGGCTTGATCCGCGCCTATGGCGGCACGGCTGCCCTGTGCCTGCGCGAGGCCGGCAAGGTCGAGCTCGTCGAGACGGCGACTGCTTCTATCACCTGCCCTTTCAGCGATCTCATGCGTGTCCAGGCGCGGCTTGCCGCGCTGGCGGGCGTGCAGATGCGGGAGCAGGCCTTCACAGATAAAGGCGCGATCCTGACAATTTCTGCGCCGAAGAGCGAGATCGACGGCGTGACCCGGCTGGTGACCGATCTCACCAGCGGACGCGCGCTGATCCGGTGGGATCGATAGTACCGGTGCGGTCTACGGGCGGGCGCCCGTGCCGGCTTCGATCAGGCGATCGATCTCGGCTTCGTGGGCGGCGAGATGGTCGATGAAGGCTCCGGCGTGAGGCACGCGCTGTCCAGCACCGGCATAGGGAACGAGCTGCCGCACGAAGGCGAAGAGTTGCCCGGTGACGGCGCCGAGCGGCTTGGCCTTGCGCATCTCGACGGCCTGCGCCGCCACCATCAGTTCCATCCCGAAGATCGAACGGCACAATGCGGCGAGCTCCGCCGCGCGGCGCGCAGCGAGGCCGGCCATGCTGGCACGGTCGAGATTGCCGTTGGAATGACTGGAGGTCGCGAGTTCGCCGACGACCGGGGCGCCGAGAAGCCGCGCCTCCGAGGTGATCGACTTGTGGAACTGCGCGAGCCCGTTGAAGCCCGGCAGGCCGACGCCGTCCTCCTCGATCAGGCCGACGCTCAGGCCCGACCAGAATGAATCGGCCTGCTTGGCCAGCCGCTCCGTCGAGCTGGTGACGACCGGCACCATGGCGAGCCGGGCCGTATCGAGCGCCATCGCGAGCGCGACCATGTCGAAATTGGCGACGGAGACCAGTTGGCGCTGCTCGATCGCCACGATCGGGTTGTTCTGGCTCGCGCTCAATTCGATGGCGAGCTGTTTGCCGGCGAAAGCGAGGCTGTCGGCGGCGTTGCCGTGGATCAGCGGCAGCGAGCGGAAGCTCAGCGGGTCCTGGAGATGGCGCGGCCCGCCGGGCTGCATCAGGTAGCTTCCGACGAGATAGCTCCGGATCGCGCGGCCATGGCGAAGCACGCCGTCGAAGGGGCGCGAATTCAGCGCCGCTTCCGAGACGATCGACGGATTGGCCGCGAAGCCTTCCATGCTGAAGGCGCCGGCGAGCGTCGCAAAATCGAGCATGCGCGCGAGATCGTGGAACGCCAGAGCGGCGGTGCCGATCGACAGCGCGCTGGAGTTCAGGAGGGCAAGCGCCTCGCCGGCCGCGAATTCATGATCTTTGTAGAGTTCCAGCGCGAGGTCCGCGATGGGCGACATGTCGCTCTGGCCCATCGAACCCCAGAGATGGACTGCGATCCGGCGATCCGTGTTCAGGGCCTCGACCAGCATCTCCGCCATGACCGGCCTGACGCCGAGATAGCCGGTCGCCATGCTGTTGAGCAGCACGACCATCATCGCCCGCACCGTCTCATGCGAGGCGAGCGGGCCGTGCCCCATATTGTGGGTCAAAAGCAGGCGGCGGTTGAATTCGGGGATGCGATCGGGAGCCAGCATCGTGCCGGTCTTCGCGCCGACGCTGCTGGTGACGCCGTAGATCTTCTCGCCCTTGCGGACGACCTCGTCGACGACCTCCCGGGCGCGGCCCATGCGGTCGATCGCCTCGCGCGCGAGAGCAACCTTGGCCCCGAACCGGGAGACCCGGACGACCCCTGCCGGGTCCAGGTTCCGCCCGGTGATCTCGACGATGTCCTGCATGATGATGCGTCCGAGCAGCTTGGCGACAATCGGTGGTCCAGGGCTTTGCGGAGCGCGCCGCCATGGCCATATAAAAGGACAATAAGCTAGTTCATTGAATTAATATCGCGGCCTCTGCTCGTCAATCGCCGGCCGTTGCGGTAGCCTGCCGCTTGTCGCACATCGCATTGGGAGCCGCATGATCGTCCGCAGCGTTTCGTCGAAGCCGCTGGATTTCAAACGAACCGGCATTTCCCGCTATCATCAGCTCGCGACGCTGTTCCGCCGCCGGATCGAGGCCGGGCAATGGCAAGTCGGCGCGCAGATCCCGACCGTCGACGATCTCGCGCTGGAATGCGGGGTGGCGCGGGCGACGATCCGCCAGGCGCTCGACCTGCTCGAAGACGAGCAATTGATCGAACGCTTCCGCGCGCGCGGAACCTTCGTGCGCCGGCGGCCGGCGGAGAACCTGTGGTGCGCGGTCGGCACCGACTGGTCGGGCCTGCTGCGCCCGAACTACGACGCGACGATCGAGATCCTCCATGACGAGCCCGATGTGGCCCTCCACGCTTTCGAGGAGCAGATCGGCACGCTCGCCCCGCTCTATCGCCATGTCCGGCGCCGTCACTGGCGGCATGGACAGCCCTTCCTCCTGGCCGATCTCCATATCGATGAGCGGCTGCGCGACCGCATCACCCCGCGCGACCTGGAATCCAAGACGGCCCTGCGCCTGATCTCGGAGGTCGAGGGCGTCGAGATCATCGATGCGCGCCAGACGCTGACGATCGGCACCGCGGATATCGAGACCAGCGAGGCGCTGGCGATTTCCCTGGATTCACCCGTCGCCTTCGTTCACCGGCAGGCGCTGGACCAGGACGGGATGCTGGTGCTCGATGCCAAGGGCATCTATCGCGGCGATGTCGTGAAGTTCGACGTGAAGCTGCGCTAGACATCACCGCCCCTCGAATTGCGGCGGACGCTTCTCCAGAAAGGCACGCATTCCCTCTTTCTGGTCCTGCGTGTCGAAGAGCTGGACGAACGCCTTGCGCTCCAGTGCGAGCGCCGTTTCCAGGGGCACGTCCTGCCCGAGTTGCACCACCTCCTTGATCGCCTGCACGGCGAGCGGCGGCATCGCGGCCACCGTTTTGGCGATGGCGAGGGCGCTGTCGAGCGCGCTGCCATCGGGCACGATTGCCGAGAGTAGTCCCGCCTGGAAGGCCTCGCTCGCGGTCAGAGGCTCTCCGGTCAAGGCGAGCAGCATGGTGCGGTACTTGCCGATGGTGCGCAGGAGGTGCTGCGTGCCGCCGGCGCCAGGCATGACGCCGACGCGGATTTCCGGCTGGCCGAAGCGCGCGCCCTCGCCGGCGACGATCATGTCGCAGCACAGGGCCGTCTCGCAGCCGCCGCCGAGCGCATAGCCCTCCACGGCCGCGATCAGGATCTTCGGGCAGCGCCTCAGCACCGTGAACATTCGGTCGGTCGCGAGTGCCTGATGCCGGGCGGGACTCATCGATTCCATCTCGGCGATATCCGTGCCGGCAATGAAATAGCCGCCCGCGCCGGTCAGGACGATGACGCGCACATTGCTGTCGGCCTCGAGCGTCAGGACGGCGTCGGCGATGCGCGCCTTTATGTCGAGGTTCAACGCATTGCGACGCTCCGGTCGGCTCAGCGTGAGGACCGCGACGCCATC
>NZ_JAELTI010000148.1 GCF_016428755.1 Allobosea sp. ASV33 | reverse complement strand
GCCATCTGCTGGTGCATTGCCATATGGGCATTTCGCGCTCGACGGCGGCGATGATGACCTTGATGGCGCAGGCCGATGCGGCCGAGGACGAGGACACGCTGTTCGCGCGCCTGCGCGAGATCCGGCCGCAGGCCTGGCCGAACTCGGTGATGATCGGCTTCGCCGACGAGCAGCTCGGCCGCAAGGGCCGGCTCACGCAGGCGCTGCGGCGGCACTATGCCCACCAGATCGAGGCGCAGCCCAAGTTCCGGACCTGGATGAACGATCTCGGCCGGAAGCAGGAACTGGAGATGGCGCTCTAGCTCGGAGGCGAGACGGCGCGTCGGACATCTCGATCGGCAGAGATCCGCAGACATGAAAACGGCCCCGCCGAAGCGGGGCCGTCATCGACTTGAGGCGCGGGCTTACTTCGACCAGCGGCCTTCATACTTGAACTGGGGCGCGGCCTTGAGAGCGTCCTTCGTGGTCTCCATCATGGCCGACCACTTCTTGTCGTTCTCGTTGTAGTTCACCTTCACGGCGTTCGGCGAGACGATGACGTAGTGCTCGCCCATTCCGAGGAAGCCGCCGGCGGACACGATGTAGCCGGCGACCTGGCCGTTCGACATGACGACGTCCTTGATCTCGCCGATCTTGTCCTTGGCCGAGTTCTGGACATTGAGGCCGATCAGGTTGCTGCTCAGCACATCGGTCGGCTTGGCGGCGACATAGACTTCCTTCACTGCGGTCGTGCTGGTAGCCGTTTGCGCGTAAGCGCTGGTCGAAAGAACAGTTGCAGAAAGGATGGCGATGACGGCATTGCGCATAAAAGTAAACTCCAAACCAGGGATGTCCTAGATGGCAAGGATAACGCGGCCTCTCGTCGAGGGTTCCTGATTCGGGTATTCTTTATTTCAGATAAATTTCGCGCGGCCGGTCTCAGGGGCCCGATACGGGCTTCTCCACCTCCGGAGCGGGGGCGCTCCGGTGCCGCAGGCTTGGCTCAGTTTGCCGCCTGCGGCAGCGGCTGCTCCTCGTAGGCGAGCTCGCGGTCGCCGGGCCATTTGATGCGATAGGCGAGCTTGATCTCCTTCTCGGCGCCGGCGGCGAGATCGAAGGTCCAGGAGGCGATGCCGCGCCGGTCGCCGACCTGCTTCTCGGTCGGCGGCGTGGTCTGCGCGGCGATGGTCTCGACCGTGATCGCGCTGCTTTCCGAGTAGGGGATGCGCTGCAGCACGGTGACCTTGACCGGCCGCGTGTGCAGGCTCTTCACGACGGTCCGGAATTCGCGCAGGTCCGTGCGGGTCTGGCCGAGCCAGGTCGGGTCGTTCTCGCGGCGCTTCACCGGCGCAAAGGAGACCTTGATGCGGTCGTCGGCGCCGAAGCCGAGCTCGACCTTGTCGCCGGGCGCGATCAGCCCGAACTGGCCCATGCCGACATAGGTGCCGTCGCGATGCAGCGCGACGCGCCCGGCCAGCAGCGGCGCTTCCTCGTCATGGGTGAAGGCGGCTTCGAGATAGGCCTTCTGCTCCAGCTCCGGGACAGTGCGGGCGGCGAGCGTCGCGTCCGCCTTGCGTTGGCTCAGCGTCACCGTCTTGGAGCTGCCGTCCTGCGGGATCGAGGCGCGGCCGGGCACCTGGAAATTCGCCTGATAGGCGCCGGCTTCGATCGTCGCGAGCGTGACCTCGGCCGCGACGATGGGTTTGGCGGCGCGATCCTCCAGCGCCGCGGTCGCGCCGAAGCGCGGAGCAGCCGGGGCCGGCGCCGCCTTCTCGGCTTCCGCCTTGCGCGCCAGGGCCTGGGCCCGTGCGCGGCTTTCATAGATAGCCGGCGGCTCGAAGAATGCGACCTGCATCGGCGTCAGGTCCGGCGCGCGGGTGCCGCCGTTCGAGCGCGTGGTCGAGAGCGTCAGCGCGACGTCGTCCCAGGCCTCGCCGCTGCGCTGGCGGATTTCGGCGCGGCGCGTCAGGGCGATTTCCGGCTTCTCGCCGGTCGTGGTCAGGCGCGCCTCGTAGGTCGGCGTCCAGTTCGCACCGGTGACGCGATAGGTCACGGTGAACTCGGCCGCGACCGGCTGCGGCGCCTCGACGGCGATGGCGATGTCGTGCTTTGGTGCGCCGGGGCGGGCGCGCTCCAGCGTCGCGATCTCGGCCTCGACATCGGCGAGGCGGTTGCGGGTGCCGCGCAACTCGTCCTGGACCTTGACCAGCGCGGTGCCGATCGCCTCGAACACCGCCGGCCAGTCCCCGACGGGCAGAGCCTTGCCGTCGGGGCCGAGCTTGTCGGGGCCGACCTGGGCGAAGCGCTCGATCGTGGCGCGCTTCGCTTCGATCGCGCCGATCTGGCCGGAAAGCTTCTCCTTCTCGTCGCGCAGGGTCTTGAGCTTCTCCTCCAGCACCGTGTCGAGCACGGGCCTGGCGTCGCCGGGCGTGATGCGGACATCGACCGCGCCGACCGAGAAGGAGCCGTCACCCTTGCCTTCGACGCGGATCGAGGCGGGGTCGATCGTCGCCGGCAGGCCGCGCAGCACGATCTGCGAGGCGCCCTGCAGCAGCTCGGCCTTGCCGAGCCGCGTCACCACTGCGCCATCCGGGAAGACGGTGACGCGGTCGATCCGGCTCGACAATTCGGTTTCGGCGGCGCTGGCAAGGCTGGGCGCCAGAAAGAGAGCCGCGGCAATATGGCTTCGCATCGAAATCATCCCCTCCAGATCGCAATCACGTCGCCGTGATAGACGCTGCCGAATTCGGCACGTCCAAGGCGGAATTGGGCCGGAATGCGGATAGGCGGGGCAGGCGAGGGAAGCGTCCTGCGTTTGCAGGAGCCTTCGGGGTCGTCAGCTCGCCGAGAGCTTCATCATGACGAGGCCCGAGACGATCAGCGTCGCGGCGGCGATGCGCATCGGCGTCAGCGCTTCGCCGAGCACGGTGACGCCGACGATGAAGGCGCCGACCGCGCCGATGCCGGTCCAGATCGTATAGGCCGTGCCGAGCGGCAGCGAGCGCATCGCCAGCGAGAGCAGGGCGAAGCTGCCGATCATCGTCACGATGGTGATCGCCGCCGGCACCGGCCGCGTGAAACCGTCCGACTGCTTCATGGTGAAAGCCCAGACGATCTCGAGAATGCCGGCGGAAAACAGATAGAGCCACGCCATCGCGGGTCCCCCATGAGTTGCCGGGTCGTCCCGGCACATGTCCCAGGTTGGGGGAGGTCGTGGCCTCGCGGGTTCCTAGGTAGTTACCCGAGATCGCGCTGGCAAGAGCATGAGGATGCAGCGTCCGATCCGAGCGCGTCATCCCGGACGCAGCGCAGCGGAGCTCCGGGATCCATCGTAGAGCGCAGCGCGCTTCGATGGATCCCGGGTCAAGCCCGGGATGACGGTGTGGTTTCGATGATCTCCTGGAGATGGGCCACCCAGGAAAGCACGCGCCGTCGAACGCTCAGGCCCGCCCGCGCGCGCTGGCGTGCGGCTTCACGCGGTGTTCCATGAAGTTGCGCAGTTCGGTGACGCGGCGCTCGGTGTCGAGCACCTCGCGGTCGAGTCCATGCGCCCAGGCAAGGTCCTGCCGCTCCGGCTCGGCATCGAGCGCGAGCATGTCGTCGAGCCAGGCTTTCGCGGAGGCCTCGTCCTTGCGGAAGCCTTCCTTGATCATCAGCGGCACCCGGCGCTCGAGGATCGCGACGATCTGTTTCAGCGAGAATTCGGGATGGTACTGCACGCCCCAGAAGGTGCCGCCATTATGCTTGATCTCGGCGGCCTGGACCTGGCTGTAGGCATTGGAGGCGAGGATGGTCGTGCCATGTGCCGGCAGGGCGATCGTGTCGAGATGGATCGCCGGGGCATCGAAGGCGGCCGGGCGGCTGGCGAGCAGCGCGTGATTGCGGCCGGCCTCGGTCGGCGTGATCCGGCGGGCGAAGCCCGTCTCGCGGCCCTTGGGATTGGCAGTGACGGTGCCGCCGGCTGCGACGGAGCCGACCTGGACGCCCCAGCACGAGCCGAAGCAGGGCGTGCCGCTGGCATAGATCGCGCGCATCAGGTCGATCTGGCGGGTCACCGGCGGGGCGGTGTCGTAGATATGCAGGGCCGAACCGGTCAGGAAGATGCCGTCATAGGATTCGAGCCCGGCGCCGTCGGGCAGGTTCGCGCCCTCGTCGGCCGGCAGGCAGATATCGGAGACGATGCCCGGCTCGAAGGCTGCGATCTCCGCCGCATAGGCCTCGCCATAGGCCATGCCGTAGGATTGCCGCAGCCCTTCGCGCGTGTCGCGCATATTGCCGTCGACGAAGAGCAGGCGGAGCGGGCGGGCGCTGGTTTCGGTCATCGGGACGTTCCGCAGGGATGCGCAGGGCGACGGGCAGGTGTGCGCCCGATCTCATATGAGCCGGGTACACGCAAGGGTATTGCATGAGCCCTTTCTCGCAACAGGGCGGAAACGTGCACCCTACCCAGACCTGGTTGCAACGCGCCTGGAGCAATGCCTACCTGCTGATGGTGTTGACCACGCTCATCTGGGGCGGCAATGCCGTGGCCAGCCGGTTCGCCGTCGGCAACATATCGCCGATGGCGCTGACCTCCTTTCGCTGGATCGGCGTCTGCCTGATCATGCCCTTCCTGCTGCGGCGGCAGATTGCGGCGCACCTGCCGCAGATCAGGGCGCATTGGCTGTATATCGCCCTGCTCGGCATCACCGGCTTCACCGCCTTCAACACCCTGATGTATGTCGCGGCGTATTCGACCACGGCGATCAATATCGGCATTCTGCAGGGTTCGATCCCGATCTTCGTACTGCTCGGCGCCTTCGTCGCGTATCGCATCCCGATCGGTGCCATGCAGGCGCTCGGTGTCACTGTGACCCTGCTCGGGGTTGCCGTCACCGCGAGCCGCGGCGATGTCCATGTGCTTGCGAACCTGCGCTTCGTTCCCGGGGATCTGCTGATGATCCTGGCCTGCGTCTTCTATGCCGGCTACACGGTTGCGGTCCGCAGCCGCCCACCGATGCCCCAGCTCGTCTTTTTCACGGTTGCCGCGGCTTTCGCCTGCCTGATCTCCTTGCCATTGCTGGCCGTCGAGATCGCCATGGGGCGCTTCTACATGCCGACGCCGGCGGGTTGGGCCATCCTCGCCTTCACTGTGATCGGCCCCTCGATCCTGTCGCAACTGTCCTTTATGCGCGCGATCGAATTGATCGGGCCAGGACGGGCCGGCGTCTTCGTCAACCTCGTGCCCGTTTTCGCCCCGATCCTCGCCGTCCTGCTCCTCGGCGAGCCTTTCGGCCTCTATCACGCGGTTGCGCTCGTGCTGGTGCTCGGCGGCATCTTCATCGCCGAGCGGCTGGGGCGGTAGTCAGATTGGCCGTTTTCTTGTCTCGGCCGCGAGATTCATGCCCAGCCGTATCAGCACATCCTTGAGTTTGCGCTTGAGTTCCTCGTCGGTAATCTGCTTGGCGATGCTGTAGGCCTGCAGGACGTGCCCGGCGACGCGGGAGGTCGCCGTGGTCGCTTCGGCACTGCGCTGCTGCGTTACGTCAAAGGCCATTCCGACATAATGCCCAGCGCGGCCTTCCTCCGTCCGATGACACTGGGCGAAGGCTGAGATCAGTCGCTCGCCTGTGGCGGGAACAACCCGATACTCGTAGTGGAAATCGATCGCCGCCTGGACGCAGCGCTCGATCTCCTGCGCCACGCCATCCCGGTCAGCCGGGTGGATGCCGTCCACATAGACATTGCATCGCGTGCCGCGCATCGCTTCCAGTGGATCGACGTTGAAAAGCGCGGCCATCCTCGTGTCGGCATAGAGGCGGTCGTTCAGCACGTTCCAGTACCACAGGCCGACGATCGCATTGTCGTTGAGATCATAGTCCTCGAAACAGGGTGGCTGCTGCGGAGCGCCCCCCTCAAAAATCGCTCGGCCCATGTGCTGTCTCCCCAGGTGAGACTGCGAGACGGGTGCTTCAGGCGCAAGAGGAGGAAAGTATAGGTACGCTACGCGTTTCAGCGCAGCGCCGAAACCGCCAGCCGCGCCATATCCGCCAGCGCCGCTTCCCTCTCCTTCGCATCGGCGCGCGAACCCGCGAGATAGGTCACGATGACGAAGCGGCGGCCGTCCGGCAGCGTCGCGATGCCGATATCGTTGGTGGCGTGGTTGATCCCGTCCGTGGTGAGGCCGAGCCCGGTGCGATGGGCGAAGCGGGTGCCCGCCGGCAGGCCGGCCTTGAGGCGGTCGGTGCCGACCTTCGATTCCGCGACGATCTTCTCGATGAAGGCGGTATGGGCGGGGTCGCGAAGCCAGTTGCCCTTGGCGAGCGCTTCGAGGAATTGCGCGCTCGCTTCCGGGGTCGAGGCGTCGCGCTTGTCCTTGAGCGCATTCGAGAGGGCGGCGATGCGCAGGCGCGGCCGCATCGCCTTGAGCTCGGCGCGGAAGGCCTTCTCGTCGACGACCTGATCCCAGCCGAAGCCCTTGAGCCCGTAGATCTCCGGCTGGAACAGCCGTTCGTAGCGATCGACCGACATGCCGGTGACGCCGCCGTCGCGCAGCATCTTCGTCACCACCTGCGGGCCGCCGATCTCGCGCATCAGCAGGTCGGCTGCGGTGTTGTCGCTTTCGCCGGCGGCGAGCCGGATCAGTTCGCTCAGCGGATAGTCGTTGCGCTCGCCCTTGAAGTTTTTGACCAGCGGGCTGTGGAAGAGCGAGAAATCCCTGCGGGTGACGGTGATCGGCTGGTCGAGCCTGAACTTGCCGGCTTCGACCTGCTGCAGCACGGCGACCGCCAGTGGCAGCTTGAACACGCTCTGCATCGGGAAGGTCTCGGAGCCGCGATGCGACCAGAGCTTGCGGTCGCGGAGGTCCAGCAGCGCGACGCCGAGGCGGCCTTTCGAGGCCTGCTCGATGCCCCCGATCGCCTTGTCGAGCTTGTCTCGGTCCCAGTCGGCGAGGGCCGGGACGGCCGCGAGGCAGGCGAGAGCTGCGGCGGCGAGGCGGGCAAGGGCAGGCATGGGCGGTCCTCAGTGACGGGGCGATCACAGGGCCGTGATATTGCGGCAAGGTTGCGGCGGTTCAGGCCGGCTCGCCAGTCTCCACACCGCAGAGCGAGAGCTCGACCGGGCAGCCCTCGATGCCGAAGCATTCCGGCAGGAGCAGGTTCAATCGCTCGCGCAGCGCGTCCAGCGTCTCCGCTTCGGTGACGATGCCGAGCTCGCCCACATCCATGGCGTACCAGAGGCCCGCCGCCTCGTCGCGGCGGACCTCGAAACGGATCGGCTCCGCCACCCCGGCAGGCGCGGCGACGAGAGCCTTG
Organism: Allobosea sp. ASV33; assembly: GCF_016428755.1. Taxonomy (GTDB): domain Bacteria; phylum Pseudomonadota; class Alphaproteobacteria; order Rhizobiales; family Beijerinckiaceae; genus Allobosea. Next base: position 1,394 of record NZ_JAELTI010000148.1, on the reverse strand, counting down.
AGCGAACCGAGCACGATCAGAACTTCAGGCGCCGGGCGCGCTTGACCATCGGGATCGCGTGGATCTTGTCGAGCAGCTCGTCCGAGATCGGCTCGTCGACCGCGACATAGCAGATTGCGTCGCCGCCGGGCCTGTCGCGGCCGAGCGCGAAGGTCGCGACATTGACGCCGGCGCCGCCGAGCAGCGAGCCGAACTGGCCGATGAAGCCCGGCTTGTCGGCATTGCGGACATAGAGCATGTGCGGCGCGAACTCGGCATCGACCTGGATGTCGCGGATCTCGACGATGCGTGGCTTGCCGTCATGGAAGACGGTGCCCGAGGCGTGGCGCGGCATGTCCTCGGCCTCGACGACGATACGGATGACGCTTTCGAGATTGCCGGCGACATCGCGGGTCAGCTCCTCGACGACGATACCCTTCTCCTTCGCCACCATGGCCGCGTTGACCATGTTGATCTCGGGCAGGAAGGGCCGGAGCACGCCGGTGATCGCGGCAGCCGAGATCGCCTTGAGGTTGAGGCTCGCGACCGCGCCCTCATACTCGATGCGGATGCCATTGACCGGCGCCTCGGTGAGCTGGCCCAGGAAGGAGCCGAGCTTCTCGGCGAGATCGACGAAGGGCTTCACGCGGGGAGCTTCTTCCGCCGTGATCGAGGGGAAGTTGACCGCGTTGGTGATGGCGCCCTTCAGCAGATAGTCGCTCATCTGCTCGGCGACCTGCAGGGCGACATTCTCCTGCGCCTCGTTGGTGGAGGCGCCGAGATGCGGCGTGCAGACGACGTTGTCGAGCCCGAAGAGCGGGTTCTGCTCGGCCGGCTCGACCGAGAACACGTCGAAGGCGGCGCCGGCGACATGGCCGGATTTGATCAGGTCCGCCAGCGCCTGTTCGTCGACGAGGCCGCCGCGGGCGCAGTTGATGATCCGCACGCCCTTCTTGGTCTTGGCGAGGTTCTCGGCCGAGAGGATGTTCTTCGTCTTCTCGGTCATCGGGACGTGCAGCGTGATGAAGTCGGCGCGCTTCAGCAGATCGTCCAGCTCGACCTTCTCGACACCGAGCGCGACCGCGCGCTCGGCTGAGAGATAGGGATCATAGGCGATGACGCGCATCTTCAGGCCGATGGCGCGCTCGGCGACGATCGAGCCGATATTGCCGGCGCCGATCAGGCCGAGCGTCTTGGCCGTGATCTCGACGCCCATGAAGCGGTTCTTCTCCCACTTGCCGGCCTGGGTCGAGGTGTCGGCCGCCGGGATCTGGCGGGCGAGCGCGAACATCATGGCGATGGCGTGCTCTGCGGTGGTGATCGAGTTGCCGAAGGGCGTGTTCATCACGATCACGCCGCGCGCGGTCGCGGCGGGGATCTCGACATTGTCGACGCCGATGCCGGCGCGGCCGATG
>NZ_JAELTI010000147.1 GCF_016428755.1 Allobosea sp. ASV33 | reverse complement strand
GGATCAGACTGCCTGGCCGGGTTCCGCGATGGCCTCGATCGTGATTGCCGCCGAAATGCTCCGTCGGCCGGAAAGCGCGCAAAGGCAGCATTGCTCACATCGAGCGCCTTATTCGGGCAGATAGCAAGAAGTATCTGATGAATCATGCTCTGCGCGTAGCGATAAACTCGGTGATAATCGCCATGATTGAAGTCACACTGGAATAAATGACTTCGTGCCTTGCGAGATCATATCAGACACCCCACATCAGAATTACCTCGAACCGCATCGAAATTATACTTCGCGCTATTTGCGCGAAGCGCCCCGATCTGGGCCAAACGGAGCCCAGCCATGACAGATATTTCCAGAAACTGGTTCATTTATCGGATTTGGGCCGCAGATCGCCATCTGGTTTGGTTCGCGCATGGCGGCCTCATCGCCGCATTCGCGCTGGCGTTTGCGCTCGTCGTGAAATGATGTCTACCGTGGAAGCGCCGCTCGAAAAGGCCCGGCTCGCAGCCGCCGGCTATGCTCCGGCGCCGGAGGCATCTGCGCTGATCTATGGATTGATCGGGATGGCGCTCTGGAGCGTCGGCATGTGGGGAGCGGGCCAATTTTATGACATGCCCCTGATTCCCCATCTGTCGCTGGTTGTTGCGGGCTCGCTGATCGCTTTTCCCGTCGGGATCTGGCTGCGAAAGACGCGCAAGCGGCGCCATGTCGCTGCCTGTCGGGCTGAATTGCTGCGTCTTGGCGGAGGGCTCAGGTCATGAGTATCGACTTTCCCAATGCGATCCGGCGCTACGAACCCGGCCGCGGCTGCGTGAGCTTCTGGGGCTCCGAAGCTTCGCTGGAAGTCATGTTCCAGATCGAGCTCGATGTTCTCCGCACTTTGAGTCCCGCGATCATCGACGGAAGCGAGAGTTCGTTCCTCGTCGCATTCGACCTCAATCGATCGACGATCTTGCGGGCCGCTCGCTCCGCCTATTCGAAGAAGCGCGGCGGCTATCATCGGCTGTCGGCCGGCAACTTCAGCTAATCCTTGTTTTATCGCATTGTCCTCACGCGAACGGGTGTCCGCGTCGCTCGCAGAGGCTCAAACGAGGGCCGGGACACCACCGGCTGCTCGCAGAGGACTGGCGCTGGAAGCGGTGCAGCATCGAGATGCCACGACCTTGCGACTTCGCGTTTGCGCAGGCATCGTCAATCGCAGGAGGGCGCAACATCATGAGCGAACGACGAGAGCTCTATCGCAGCCCCGCGGGCGACTGCTGGTTTCTGGGGCGGGAGCCGACGAGCGGCGCAGCCTTCGTGATCCATCAACCGAATGGCCCAGGGGGCGGCCAGCTATCGCATATGGAGCTGGGGGCCTTCCTCGTCTCCGGAAAATCGGACCGTCCCGAGCAACGGGCCTTGCTCCGTCTCATCGGGACGCTCGTGGACGTGCCTCCATACGCAGATCGGGAATGACGTCAAGATAGGGTCCCCAAAGAGGAGTCAGCATTGCGCTGCCGCCTTGTCGAGACAGCATCTGCCGCTTTTCCCTCATGCCCGAAACGTGACCTGCGCCAGGCGTCGAAAGAGCGCCCAATTCGCCTCTCGTTGTCTCCATACCGCTTCTGGAAATGACCGTCGCGGCGCCTCGCGCGCCGCCAAGCGCCCCTCACCGCCCCTTGATCTCCTCGCGCAGCTCCGTGAGCACGCGCCGCAGCCCGTGAATCTGGTCGACGAGATGCAGGATGACGTCGATGCCCGCGTCATTGGCGCCGAGATCGTCCTTGAGCTGCCGGATCAGATGCGCGCGTGCCAGCTCGATCTCGCCGAAGAGCAACCCGGCCTCGGCCTCCTCCGGGACGAGCCAGCGCTGCTCCAGCCAGAGCTCCAGCACCTGGACCTGGATTCCCGACGAGGAGAGAAATTCCTGCTTGGTCATCCTCATCACGCCCTGCCCTCACGCGGATCGTAATCCTTGTCCTTCCAGCCCGAGACGAAGCTCTCCAGCTCCGGATCGGGCGATTTCGGCAGCACTACCTTGAGCTGGACGAACTGGTCGCCATGGCCCCCCTCGCGCCGCGGCACGCCCCTGCCGCGCAGCCGCAGCTTCGTGCCGGTGTTCGAGCCCTTGGGCACCGACATCGTCACGTCGCCCGTCGGCGTGGGAACCCGCACCTGCCCGCCGAGAACCGCCTCGGTCAGCGAGATCGGCAATTCCAGCGTGATGTCGTCGCCCTCGCGGGTGAAGCGGCGATCGGGCCTGACCTCCACCTCGATCAGGGCATCGCCCGGCCCGCCCTTGCCGGACCCGGGAGCGCCCTTGCCCTTGAGGCGCAGCGTCTGGCCGTTCACAAGTCCGGCCGGGATCTTCACGTCGATCGTGCCGCCGTCCGGCAGCGTCAACCGCTTGGTCGCGCCGGCGATCGAATCCACCAGGTCGACCGCCAGATGGTATTGCAGATCCTGCCCGCGGCGGTTCGCCCGCGCCTGCTGGCTGCGGCGCAGCAGCTCGGCGAAGGCGTCGTCCTGATCCATGAAATCGGAAAAGCCGGCGGCATCCGCATAGCGATCGCCCTGGTCCGAGGTGGCGTAGTCCCGATAGTAGTGGCGCTGCGGCCGCTCGGCACCCGACTCGTCGATCTCGCCGGCATCGAAGCGCTTGCGCTTCTCGGCGTCGCTGAGCAGGTCATAAGCCCCTGCGACCTCCTTGAACTTCTCCTCGGCCGCCTTGTCGCCGGGGTTGAGATCGGGGTGCAGCTTCTTCGCCAGCTTGCGATAGGCGCTCTGAATCTCTGCGGCGGAGGCCGTCGCGGCGACACCCAAAACCTCGTAGGGATTTTTCACGGGCTACTCCGAAAGCCTGTCCATCGGCGAAGTTTGCACGGACCGGCATCACTTCGCATTGAATGTGATAGCCGCACGCGTCCCATCGCAGAAGGGCTTGTTTCGCGAGCCGCCGCAACGGCACAAGGTCACGCGCTGGCGGGTTTCGTCGGTTTCACCATCGGCAGAGAACGACCGCAATCCCGCCCAGCAGCCAGATCGGCCCGCTGCAAGCCTCCTCGGGATCCTCGATGAAGGCGGCCGCAGGCGCCCCGGCTCAGCCGGCGAGAACCAGCTTGATGATCCCGCTCAGCAGGCCGAGAACCGCCACGCTCGCGACCCAGATGCCCGCCATCCAGGCGAGCCGCTTCCAGAGCGGGGCGGCGGGCGTCATCAATGATATCCGTGCACGCCGGCCTTGCCGCGGAACACCCAATAGGCCCAGCCGGTATAGGCGAGGATGATCGGGATGATGACGAGTGCGCCGGGGAGCATGAAGACCTGGCTCGAATGGGGTGCCGCCGCATCCCAGATCGTCACCGCGCGCGGCACGGCGTAAGGATAGATGCTGATCCCCAGGCCGACGAAGCCAAGCAGGAAGAGCGCGAGCGCCATCAGGAAAGGCAGCCGCTCGAACTCGCGCTTCAAGCCCCAGAACAGCGCCGCGGCGCAGATCGCGACCAGCAGCGGCACCTGTGCCGTCAGCAGCACGCCGGGCATGGCGAACCAGCGCCGCCAGTAATCATAGGCCAGGAAGGGCGTGGCCGCGCTGACGGCTGCGAGCGCGGCGAGCGTCGCCAGCGCCAGCCAGAAGGCGACGCGGCGGGCGTGGTGCTGGCTGGACCCTTCCGTCTTCCAGATCAGCCAGGTCGCGCCGAGCAGGCCGTAGCCGATCACGACGGCGATGCCGGTGAGCAGGCTGAAGGGGCTGAGCCAGTCGAGCCATCCTCCGGCATAGGCGTCCTGCTCGACACGAATGCCTTGCAGGATCGCACCCAGCGTCACGCCCTGCGTGAAGGCGGCAACGAAGGAACCGAGGCAGAAGGCGGCATCCCAGAGCGGACGATGGCGCGGGTCGCGCCAGCGGAATTCGAAGGCGACGCCCCGGAAGACCAGGCCGAGCAGCATGGCGATCATCAGCGGATAGGTCGCCGGCAGGATGATGCCATAGGCCAGCGGGAAGGCGGCGAAGAGGCCGCCGCCGCCCAGCACCAGCCAGGTCTCATTGCCGTCCCAGACCGGCGCGATCGAGTTCATCGCCTGGTCGCGCTCGTCGCCGACCGCCAGGCTCGGGAACAGGATGCCGATGCCGAGGTCGAAACCGTCCATCACGACATAGGCCATGACCGCGAAGCCGATGATGCCGGCCCAGAAGATGGTGAGATCGATGCTGGCCATGGCGTTCACTCCCCCGCGCCGGCCGGAGCGACGATGCCGGGCGCCGGCGTGATGCCCGCCGCGCGTTGCGGCATCGGGGCCGGAGGCGGCTCGCCGCTGCCGGGCGGCTTCGCCATCAGCCGCAGCAGGTAATAGACGCCGGCGCCGAAGGCGAAGAAATAGACGATGACGAAGGCGATGAGCGAAGCGGCCACGGCCGGCGCCGCCAGCGGCGAATGGGATTCCGCCGTCCGCAGCAGACCATAGACCGTGAAGGGCTGGCGTCCGACCTCGGTCGTCACCCAGCCGGCGATCACCGCGACGAAGCCCGACGGCCCCATCAGGATGGCGGCCCGGTGCAGCCAGGACCAGTCGTAGAGCTTGCGCCGGAAACGGGCGAGCAGGCTCCACAGGCCGATGCCCAGCATGGCGAAGCCCAGCGCGACCATGATCCGGAACGACCAGAACACGATCGGCACCGGCGGCCAGTTCTCGCGCGGGAAATCGACGAGGCCCGACAGCGGCGCGAAGGGATCGTGCTTCAGGATCAGCGAGCCCAGATGCGGGATCGAGACTTCGTAGTCGACCCGCGCCTCAGCGCTGTTGGGCAGGCCGAACAGGATCAGCGGCGCGCCGTTCGGGCTCGGCTGGTAGTCGCCCTCCATCGCCAGGACCTTGGCGGGCTGATGCTCCAGCGTGTTGAGCCCATGTGCGTCGCCGGCCAGGATCTGGATCGGCGCGACCAGCGCCGCCATCCACATCGCCATCGAGAACATCGTGCGGGCGCCGGCATTCGCCCGGTTCTTCAGCAAGTGCCAGGCCCCGACTCCGCCGACGACGAAGGCGGTGGTCAGGTAAGCGGCGATGACCGTGTGGACGAGGCGGTAGGGGAAGCTCGGGTTGAAGATGATCGGCAGCCAGGAGCCGGCCGGAACGAACTGTCCCTTGGCGTTGATGGCGTAGCCGGCCGGCGTCTGCATCCAGCTGTTCACCGAGATGATCCAGGTCGCCGAGATAAGGGTGCCGAGCGCCACCATGCACGTCGCGAAGAAATGCAGCCGTCGGCCGACCTTGTTCATCCCGAACAGCATCACGCCGAGGAAGCCGGCCTCCAGGAAGAAGGCGGTCAGCACCTCATAGGCCATCAGCGGCCCGATGATCGGCCCGGCCTTGGTCGAGAAGACCGACCAGTTCGTGCCGAACTGGTAGGACATCACCACGCCCGAGACGACGCCCATGCCGAACACGACCGCGAAGATCTTGAGCCAGTAGCGGAAGAGATCGAGATAAACCGCCCGCCCCGTCTTCAGCCACAGCGCCTCGAGCACCATGAGATAGCTCGCCAGCCCGATTGAGAAGGCCGGGAAGATGAAGTGGAACGAGACCGTGAACGCGAATTGCGCGCGGGCCAGGACCACCGGATCGAACTGGTCGAACAACGTCCTTCCTCCCAAAACGTGACGCCCGCCCGGCAATCGGCTCCTCCGCGGATGCCGCCCTGCAGAGCCCCTGCGTCTCAGCCCGCGACGACGCGGACCGGTATCGACTTGCCGGCGGGCGTGCCGCTGATCCTGTCGCAGTCATCCAGCGGCAGGAGTGGATTGAGTCCGGAGTAGTAGCCCGCGACCACGCCGCACGGCATGGGATAGTCGAGGATGGTGAGGCCGTCGACGCGACGTTTGATCCCATCCTCGCTGATCGTCTCGAGCGCAATGCGCGCGCCTGAATCCAGCCCGCGCTCCTCCCGGTCCTGCGCATTCATGAAAAGGACCATGCGATCGTTGTAAACGCCCCGCGGCGCGTATAAGCGCGCCGAATAGCGGCCAGGAACAAATCATAGACCGGCCCCACCCCGTTCCGGAACGCGCCCGCTAAGATCGCTGCGGCGTCTATCGACAGGGCGCCGCCTGTCGAGCCAGTGCCTTCCGGGCGTGACCTCGTCAGCGACAAAAACGGGGAATGATCATGACCGCCAATCTTCACGTCAGCCGATATTCGGCAACATTATGCATGCTTGCCCTCGGCCTGGCCTTCACCGTGCCGGCCTCGGCGCAGCAAAGCGACATCCCGCTGCCTGCCGCGGTCAAATCGGCCGGGCAGATCGTCGTCGGCATCGAGACCACCTATCCGCCGATGGCCTTCAAGGACCCGAAGACCAACGAGCGGGCCGGCTTCAATGTCGAGCTCGTCAACGCGATCGCGAGAGAGCTCGGCCTCGCCGTCAAATGGGAGGAGATGAGCTTCGAGCAACTCATGACCTCGCTGACCACCGGCCGCATCGACATGATCGGCACCGCGATCAGCGACCTGCCCTCCCGCCGCGACAAGCTGACCTTCGTGGATTACCTCGCCACCGGCGCGCAGCCCTTCGCCCTCTCGGCCAAGGCCGGCGAACTGAAGAGCAATGCCGATCTCTGCGGCAAGACGGTCGGCGCGCCGCGCACCACGAGCTACATGCCGGTGACGGCGGCCTGGAGCGAGAAGAACTGCGCCGGCGCCGGCAAGCCCGCGATCACCGTGAACGGCACGGCCGGCGCGACCGCGACCCGGCTCGAACTCAAGCAGGGCCGGCTCGATGCCGCCGTGCTCGGGCCGGAATATGTCGCTTATCTCATGGCGGACGAGCCCAACACCTACGCTTTCGTCGGCGAGCCCCTGAACAAGACGCTGTTCGGCTTCGCCTTCGAGAAGAAGAACGGCGATCTGCGCGACGCCGTCGCCAAGGCGACCGCGGCAGTGATGAAGAATGGCGGCTACCAGCAGGCCCTGAAGAAATTCGGCCTCGAACGGCAGGGCCTTTCCGAGCCCACGATCGACGCCGGCCAATGATGTCGGTCCAGGAGACCGGCACGGGCAGTACGCTGATGAAGGCCGTGATGCTCGCGCAGTTCGGCGGGCCGGAGGCGCTGGTCTGGGACGATGTCCCGGCCCCGCGCGCCGCGCCGGGCGAGATCGTGCTGCGCGTCCATGCGGCGGCGCTGAACTATGCCGACCTGCTACAGCGGCGCGGCACCTATGGCATCGAGCAGAGCCTGCCGCGCATCATCGGCTATGAATGCTCCGGCATCGTCGCCGAGATCGGGGCGGGCGTGACCGGCTGGCGCGTCGGCGATCCCGCCTGCGCCCTGGTTTCAAGCGGCGCCTATGCCAGTCTCGTTGCCGTGCCTGCGGCGCAGGTGCTGCCGATCCCGGCCGGCATCGACCTGACGGAGGCCGCCGCCCTGCCGGAAGCCGCCTGCACCGTCTGGTCGAACGTGCTCGATCTCGGCGCCCTCAAGACCGGCGAGACGCTGCTCGTCCATGGCGGCGCCGGCGGCATAGGCTCCTTCGCCATCCAGGCGGCCAAGGCGATCGGCGCCCGCGTCTTCGCCACGGCCGGCAGCGCCGAGAAGCTGGATCGCTGCCGCGATTTCGGCGTCGACCGTGCGATCTCTTACGCGGACGAGGATTTCGTTGCCGTGATCGAAGCCGAGACCGGCGGGCGCGGCGCCGACGTCATCCTCGACAACATGGGCGCGCCCTATCTCGGCCGGAACGTCGCGGCGCTCGCCTTCGACGGCCGCATCGCGATGATCGGCCTGCAGGGCGGGCGCGATGCGCAGATCAATCTCGGCGCGATGATGCGCAAGCGCGCCGGCTTGTTCACCACCTCGCTGCGCGACCGGCCGGCCGCCGCCAAGGCGCGGATCGTCGCGGGGGTTCTGCGCGATCTCTGGCCGCATGTCGCCGCCGGCCGCATCCGCCCCGTCATCGACCGCCGCTTTCCGCTGGCGGAGGCAGCCGCCGCCCATCGCTACATGGAAAGCGGCAGCCATGTCGGAAAGATCCTGCTGATCGCGCCGGAGGCCATTTGAGCCTGCGGCAAGTCTTTTGCTTCGCCACCGCTTTTGCTTCGCCACCGCCTTTCACCGACGACCTCAAGCCATCGAGGCCAGATGACCGCTGAAACCGAAAACCTCATCATTGTTCCCCGCCGGCATTTCGGGCGGATCATCGGCGCGGCGATCGTCTGCATCGCGCTCGCCGCGATCGTGCGCGCCTTCGCCGTCGGCCAGATCGAGTGGAACTACGTCGCCGAATTCCTGACCGTGCCGGTTATCCTGAACGGGCTGGTCAACACGATCGTCATGGCGATCCTGGCGATGCTGCTCGGCATCACGCTGGGTGTCGTCTTCGCGGTGATGCGGCTCTCGGCCAATCCCGTGCTGTCGAAGACCGCGATCGGCTATATCTGGTTCTTCCGGGCCGTGCCGGCGCTGCTGCAATTGCTGCTCTGGTTCAACCTCGCGCTGGTCTTCCCGACGCTGGGCATCCCCGGCCTGTTCTCGTTCAAGACCGTCGACGTGATGACGCCCTTCGTCGCGGCCTTGCTCGGGCTCGGCATCCAGCAGGGCGCCTTCACGGCGGAGGTGGTGCGCGCCGGCCTGCTCTCGGTCGATAACGGCCAGTACGAGGCGGCGCAGACGCTCGGCATGACGCGGCTTCAGCTCTTGCGGCGGATCATCATGCCGCAGGCGATGCGTGTGATCGTGCCGCCGATCGGCAACGAGTTCATCGGCATGGTGAAGCTTACCTCGCTGGCGAGCGTCATCCAGTTCGCCGAGATCCTGCAC
>NZ_JAELTI010000146.1 GCF_016428755.1 Allobosea sp. ASV33 | reverse complement strand
GCGCAACCCCGTCCCGCGCAGCGCCAGCGCGGAGCCGACGACGATCTCCTGAAGGCCGAGCCGCATCTGCCGCAAGCCCTTCACCCGGGCGTCGGTCTTGTCCGCTTCCTTCAGATTGGTGGCGAAGTCGTTGAGCGCCGACGAAGCGCCGCCGACGGCCTGGAGCAGGAAGACACGCCCGCGGGTCAATTCATCCTGAAACTCGACCGCGTTCGCGGCCTGGTCCGGCGGCTTGCGGCCGGGCTGCGGGGAGAACAGCGCATAGGCCTGCAGGACCCGCGCCTGCTTCTCGATGATATCGAGCAGCGCCGCGAGATTCTCGGCGGGATAGGGCGGCTTGCCGAGAATGGCCGGCGCGTTCCAGACATCGGCCATGACCTTGCCATCGACCGGGTCCGACAGACGCGGCGGGGTCGGCTTGCCGTTATACAACCTGAGAAGCGACTCGACGGAAGCGAAAGCGGCGTCGTGATAGGCCTTGCCATTGGCCGGCATCTCGGCGCGAGCTGCCACGGCCAGCAGGCAGAACCCGCTTATCGCGGCCATCCGCGCGATCGATCGAATCCGAATCATGGTCTTCCTTTTCCCAAGGCCCGCGCTTCGGCCAGCAGGCAAAGCTCGGTGAAGAGCACCTGCGCCGCACATTGCGCCGTATTGCTGGTCGCGTCGTATTGCGGGGCGACTTCTACGACATCCGCCGCCACGATGTCGCGTCCCTTCAGCGCCCGCAGGATCGCCAGGGCCTCGCGCGGGCTCAAGCCTCCGACTTCGGGCGTCCCCGTGCCCGGCGCGAAGCCCGGATCGAGCGAATCGACGTCGAAGGAGACATAGGTCGGCCCGTCGCCGATCACGGCGAGCGCCTTGGCGATGACGGCGTCGAGGCCGAGATCGTCGACCTCGTTGGCATGGATCACGGTCATGCCGGACTCGTAGGAGAACTCCCAGAGATATTCGGCGCCGCCGCGGATGCCGATCTGGATCACGCGCTCGGGGTCGAGCACGCCGTCGAGCACGGCCTGACGGAACGGGCCGCCATGGTGGAATTTCGAGCCCTCATAGGGGCCGGAGGTGTCGCAATGGGCGTCGATATGCACCATGCCGACCGGGCGTTTCGCCCCCACCGCCTTCAGAATCGAATAGGTGATCGAATGGTCGCCACCGACCGCGAGCGGCGAGACGCCGGCTTCGACGATCGACCTGAAGGTCGCCTCGATATCCTCGTGGCAACTCTCCAGCGAATAGCGCGAGCGGAACGGCACATCGCCGATATCAGCGGCCTTGAGCATGGTAAAGGGCGCGGTGCCCAGGGCATGGTCCATCGGCCCCATGCGCTCGATGGCGCGGACGGCGCGGGGCCCGAGGCGCGCGCCGGCGCGATTGGTGACGCCGAGATCCATCGGCACGCCGATGATCGCGACATCGAGGCCTCCGAGGCCGGGGGCCGTCAGGGCGTCCGGGGAATAGGGGGCACCGAGGAAGGTCGCGACATCGGCGAAAGGCCATTTGCGCTTGTCGCCGGTGAACTGGGCCGCGGCGACCTTGGCGAAATGCGGATCGTGGATATCGCCGCCTCCGGCGCCGAGATAACGCTGCCGCAGCTTCGCAAGCCTGTCCTGATCCATCCCGGCCTCCGCCTCACCCCGTTCAGCCAGGAATGCGTTCGAGCATCACCACCGGCCCGTTCTGATATTCGACCTGTCCGAAGCTCTTGTAGCCGAGCTTTTGCGCCACGCGGAAGGAGGCAAGATTTTCAGGCGCGATGATGCAGACGCTGCGCCTGTCGCCATGGGTCGCGGCGAACCAGCGATGGGCGGCCGCGGCCGCCTCCCCCGCATAGCCCTTGCCATGCGCCGCGCTCGCGAGGATCCATCCCGCTTCCGGCGCATTGTCGAAATCCGCAGACAGCCCCCGGCAGCCGTCGAACAGCCCGACTTCCCCGATGAGGTCACCGCTGCTCTTCTCGACGACCGCGAACATGCCGTAGCCGCGCAGGGTCCAATGGCCGACGATGCGGGTCAGCCGGTGCCAGGCCTCCTCGCGGTTGAGCGCCCGGCCACCGAGAAAACGGACCACCGCAAGGTCGCTGCGCATCGCGTGGATGGCGTCGAGATCGCCGATTTCCGGGCGGCGCAGGCTGAGATTCTGAGTCTCGATCATGCCCGCTTTAACCACCCGCGCAGAGACACGCCAAGATGGGAGCCAAAACTAGCCGAAAGTCGCAAGAATCGGCGATGAAATCCCTCGCGCTTCGAAAATCCATTCGCTACAACCCGATTCCGAACGCCGGGCGGCAGAAGCTGTTTCGAAACGCCCGCACCCGCCAGACATCCGAGGAGAGAGCCTAGATGAAGCGTCGTCAGTTTATCCAGACCGCCGCGGCCGGTGCCGCAGCGACCGCCGTCGCGATGCCGGCCGTCGCCCAGTCGAATCCGGAGATCAAGTGGCGCCTGGCGTCGAGCTTCCCGAAGTCGCTCGACACGATCTATGGCGGCGCCGAGGTCATGGCCAAGATGGTCTCCGACCTCACCGACGGGAAGTTCCAGATCCAGGTCTTCGCGGCCGGCGAAATCGTCCCGGCGCTGCAGGCGGCCGACGCGGTCACCAACAACACCGTCGAGATGTGCCACACCGTCTCGTATTACTATGTCGGCAAGGACCCGACCTTCGCGATCGCGGCCTCCGTGCCCTTCGGGCTCAATGCCCGCCAGCAGAACGCCTGGCTGTACCAGAACGGCGGCAACGAGCTGTTCAACGAGTTCTACAAGAAGTTCAACATCTACGGACTGCCCTGCGGCAATACCGGCGCGCAGATGGGCGGCTGGTTCCGCAAGGAGATCAAGTCCGTCGCCGATATCCAGGGCCTGAAGATGCGCATCGGCGGCATCGCCGGCTCGGTGCTGCAGAAGCTCGGCCTGGTGCCGCAGCAGCTCGGTGGCGGCGACATCTATCCGGCGCTCGAAAAGGGCACGATCGACGGCGCCGAGTGGGTCGGCCCCTATGACGACGAGAAGCTCGGCTTCGCCAAGGTCGCGCCGTACTACTATTATCCGGGCTTCTGGGAGGGCGGGCCGACCGTTCACGCCTTCGTCAACCTGGATAAGTGGAACGCCCTGCCGAAGGCCTACCAGGCCGCACTGACCGCCGCCTGCACCTATGCCAACACGCAGATGGCCGCCAAGTACGACGTGGTGAACCCGCCCGCCCTGAAGCGCCTCGTCGCCGCGGGCACGCAGCTGCGCCCGTTCCCGCAGGACGTGATGGAAGCGAGCCTGAAGGCCTCGAACGAGCTCTATGCCGAGATCTCGGCCAAGAACCCCGACTTCAAGAAGGCGATCGAGGCCATGGCCGCCTTCCGCTCCGATCAGTATCTCTGGTGGCAGGTCGCCGAGCTCAGCTTCGACGTCTTCCAGGTCCGCACGCGCGCGCGCTGAACGATCCGGCGCCAGAGCCGATCATCGACGGCCCATCGACAGGAGGCCCGGTGAAAGCCGGGCCTTTTTTGTCGTAACGCAACGAAGGGCTGAGGTTGCATCCATCGCGCAACCATGAACTCCAAAGCCAAATCACGACAAATCTGAATGAGAATCATGCGGATAGCGCTTGCGCCGGCCGATCGAGGGGCCGAGAGTCCCCGGATCGCTCGCGCGTTTCGAACCAGCTCTGATTCAACGGAGCCGTAGCGCGAGGGATACTCACCCCGGCGCAAGCCGGGGTTTTTCCATATGACGATCAGACCGGTCGAGCTTGCCATAACTGCGCCTTGCTGGCTCAGTAACGGGGACCGTCGCCACGGAATTCAAGCCATGCTCCGCACCGCTCTTGCCTTGCTCGTCACCGGCCTCGCAACGGCAGCCTCGGCGCAGTCGATCGGCGAGCCGCTGCCGCGGAAGCCCGCGCCGCATGAAGCCCCTGCCAAGCCAGGCCCGAAAGCCAGTTCCGCCGCCCGCCCCTGTCCCGAATATGGCGCAGGCTTCGTCCGGGTGGAGGGCTCCCAGTTCTGCGTCAAGGCTGGCGGGGCAGTCCGCGCCGAGTTCAGCAAGAGCTCGCACTCCGGAACCGGTAGCCGGACCGACGGCATGCTCTATCTCGAAAGCCGCGGCCAGACCGGGCTCGGCGAGGTCCGCTCGGTGGTCAGCGTTCGCGGCCAGGTCAATCGCGGCGTCGATTCCAGCCCGTTCCGTTACTGAGCCCGCCGGCTCAGCGCAGCAATCGCGCCACTTCCTGCCGCAGGACTGGAACGAGCTCCTCGTCGAACCACGGATTGCGCTTGAGCCAGGCATTGTTGCGCCAGGACGGGTGCGGCAGCGGCAGGATGCGCGGAAAGACCGGCCGGGCGAGGATTTCGCGCCAGTTGGCGACGGTCGCGGAGAGATTGGCGGCCTCCTTGGGGCCGAGATGCCAGCCCTGGGCATAGCGCCCGATCGCCAGGACGAGCTCGATCCGAGGCAGCGCCGCGAAGACACGGGCTCGCCAGATCGGCGCGCATTCCCGCCGCGGCGGCTTGTCGCCGCCCTTGGCATCGAGCCCCGGAAAGCAATGCCCCATCGGCACGACCGCGACCTTCGCCGCATCGTAGAAGGCCGTCTCGTCGATGCCGAGCCAGTTGCGCAAGCGCACGCCGGAGGGATCGGTGAAGGGCCTGCCGCTGGCATGGACCCGCGTGCCCGGTGCCTGGCCGGCGATGCAGATGCGCGCCGTCGCGGAAGCCTGGATGACCGGGCGGGGCTGATGCGGCAGCGGCGGCAGGTAAAGCGGCGCATCGCGGCAGATGCGACAGGCGTGCAGCTCCGCCAGAACCTCGTCGAGCGTCTCGCCAGCGCTCATCGGCGGGCCAGTTGGGACCGCCCCGGGACCTGGGAGATCAGGCCGTCGCAAACCCAGTCGGACTTCGTCGCGGTGTAATTGTAGGGGTCGCCCTTCTCGATACGGGCAAGGCCGTTGATGCGCCCGCTCGGGCGGTTGCGGATGACGATGAGGTCGCCGCTGGTCTCGATGGTGAAGCAATAGGTGCGGCGCTTCTCCTGAGGTCCGTAATAGTAGCAGACGGCATCTGGCGTCGTGATCCAGCAGGCATCGGTGTTCGTCACATGGCGGTTGTGCCCGCTCGCCCGGCCATCGGCGTGATGATATTCGCTGAACGGCAGGTTGCTGCCGGAATAGCGGCCCGAGACGGTGTTGCCCTCGAAGAGCTGCTTGATCTGGTCGCCGGTCAATCGCTCCACGGCCAAGGCCTGGCTGGCGGCCAACAGGCCAAGAGCGGCAGCCGCGATGCGCGCCCAGCCGACCATCAGCGCTGCGCCAGCTTGCGGCTCATCGGGGGCCCGGGCGCCCGCGAGATCAACCCATCGCAATACCAGGGCGTGCCGTTATCCGTGTGACCGCGGGGATTGCCGAGCTCGACCTTGGCCAGCGCGTTGACCATGCCGTTGCCGCTGTTGCGCAGGACATAGAGATCGCCGCTCACCTCGACCGAGAAGCAATGCACCGTGCGGTCGCTCGGCGGGCCGTAGTAATAGCAGATGCGATCCGGCTTGGTGATCCAGCAGGCGTCGGTATTGGCCTGCCAGCCGTTATGGCCGAGAGCCTGGCCGTTGGGATCGTGATATTCCGTGAAGAAGCCGCCATTGGTATAGCGGCCGGAGACCGTATTGCCGCGGAAAGCGCGCTCGATCGCCTCGCCGCTCAGCCGTTCGGCAGCCGGCGCGAGCGACGGAAGGGCCAGGACGGCAAGCAGGGCCAGGGCGAACCGGCGCATCAGACCTTCCAGCTCGGACGGCCGGACAACTCGCCGTGCCAGCGGCGGATATGGACGAAATCCTCCGGCAGCGGGATGCGCGACGGCTTCATGAAATCGATGGCGATGCCGGCGGTGATGTCGGCGACGGTCAGGACCTCGCCGCAGATGAAGGGGTTGGCCGCAAGCTGCAATTCCAGCAGCCAGAGATGGTCGTCCATCTGGTCGCGGTTGGCCTCCGCCCATTCCGGCACCTGATCCTCCAGTTCCGCCATCGAGGGATGGCTGTGGCGGAAGACCGCGGCGACGCTGGCGAAGAGCCCAAGCTCGACACGACGGTTCCACATCTCGATGGTTGCCTGCTCCTTGGCATCGCGACCGAACATTGCCGGCTGTGGGTGAAGCGCCTCGATATAGCGGCAGATGGCGATGGTCTCGGCGAGCGCCGTGCCGTCGTCGAGCTCGAGGACGGGCAGGCGCTGGGCGGGGTTGATCCGGGTGAAAGCCTCGGTCTTGTGTTCCTTTTTGGCGATGTCCACCGGCACGAGCTCCGGCAGCGCCACTCCCTTCTCCGCGAAGAAGATGCGGACCCGCCGTGGATTCGGCGCCCGACCGCCGTCATAGAGCTTCATCAGATCCTCTCCGTCTTCCGCCGTACCCGATCACGGCCCACGCCGGAAGGTCAACCGGATTGCCGGCGCTTCATGACGCGAGCATGGCGGAAAGCCTCAGCGCGGATGGCTGCGGCGCCACGCTTCCGGGCGCTCGAACTGCGTCGCCCAGATGCCCCGGCCGGCGGCGCGCGCCTCGTCCTCCTCGGCGCGATACGCACCGTAGGAGACCGCATGCCCCTCGCGCACCAGCGACGCGTTGATATCGGTGTCGCCCTGCCGGCAGCGGGCGAGGCCGCGGCCGTAGCGGTCGGCCTTGCCGATCTCGCAATGCGTGATGCCGCGCGCCAGCATGGCCTGCAGGGCGCGCCGCGCCTCGCGCCCGCAGGCGACCGGCCTGCCGTCGCGCGCCGTGCAGCTCTGGCGGTATTCGGGCGCGTCGATTCCCTCCAGCCGGAGCTCCTCGCCGAGCAGCCGCACCGAATCGCCGTCGATCGCCTGGGCCGCGCCGACGAGCTCCCGCGCCGGGCCGAGGCGGTATTGCAGGATCGCGCCGGCGAGGCCGAGGAAGCCGAGCAGGCCGAGAGCCACGACAAAGTCGACCGGCCGGCCGACACGGCGCCAGCCGAAGGGTCCATAGCGTGAGCGACCGAATCCGAGAGGTGCCATCAGGAAGAGCTTAACGATTTGGTGTCCATGATGGCGAGCCGGCCCCTGCATGCCGCAGCGGCCGAACGAGGATACACGCTCCCGATCATGGCGGAAGTGACGGCCGAACAGGTGCAGCGCGGGCGCGGACCCGACCCCTCGGCCGTGGCCCGCCGCAAGCTGGTCACGCGCGAGGTCAAATCCGCGCGCGAGCGGCTGACCTCCTCGACGGGGTTGGAGCGCGCCTTCGACAACGAATTGCTGCGCGTCTTCGCGCAATACCGCATCGCGGGCACCGCGGGCACGCTGGTTCTCGTGCTCAGCATCGCCGCCGGTGCCTGCCTCTGGCTGCCGACCCCGATCGTCGCGGTCTGGAGCGGGGCGGTGCTGCTCACGGCGATGATCATCGTGCTGACGGCACGGCGCTTCCTCGCGAAGCCCCCCGACGAGGTCCGGCTGAAGCTCTGGCGCCGGCTCTTCGCCGCCGCCGAGGGCGTGCACGGCCTGGCCTGGTCGCTTCTGCTGCTGCTCTTCGTTCCGGTCGACGCGCCCGGCGCCAAGGTCTTCGTCACCACGGCATTGCTGATCGTGAGCGCGCTCACCGTCATGCTCTCGGCGACGATCCCGATGGCGGTCTATGCCGGGCTGACGCCGATCATCGTCGGGATCATGGTCTTCTTCTGGGACCGGCGCGACATGGACAGCGTCACCATGGCGCTGATGGCGGCCTCGGCCCAGCTCTTCTTCATCTTCCTGGCGAACCGGCTTTATGGCAGCTCGGTCGCCTCGATCACCTTCCGCGCCGAGAAGGACGCTCTGATCGCGGAACTCGAAACCGCCAACGCCAATTCGGACGAGGCCCGCCGCAAGGCGGAAGAGGCCAATCT
Source organism: Allobosea sp. ASV33 (assembly GCF_016428755.1). Lineage (GTDB taxonomy): Bacteria > Pseudomonadota > Alphaproteobacteria > Rhizobiales > Beijerinckiaceae > Allobosea. Next base: position 1,132 of record NZ_JAELTI010000146.1, on the reverse strand, counting down.
CGCCAAGTCGCGCTTCCTGGCGACGATGAGCCACGAGCTGCGCACGCCGCTGAACGCCATCCTCGGCTTCTCCGAGGTGATGAAGAACGAGATTTTCGGCGTGCATGCCAATGCCGCCTACAAGGAGTACTCGGCCGATATCCACGGCTCGGGCCAGCACCTGCTCAACCTGATCAACGAGATCCTCGACCTGTCGCGCATCGAGGCCGGCAAATACGAGTTGAACGAGGAGGCGCTCTCGCTCTCCAGCATCGTCGAGGATTGCCAGCACATGCTCGCCTTGCGCGCCAAGGCCAAGGGCCAGAGCATCCGCGCGCTGGCGGAGCCGCAATTGCCGCGCGTCTGGGCCGACGAACGCGCCATCCGGCAGGCCGTGCTCAACGTGCTCTCGAACGCGATCAAGTTCACGCCCCAGGGCGGCGAGATCACGATCAAGGTCGGCTGGACCGCGACCGGCGGGCAGTACGTCTCGGTCAGCGATACCGGCCCCGGCATCCCCGAGAACGAGATCCCGATCGTGATGCAGAGCTTCGGGCGCGGTTCGCTCGCGATCAAGACGGCCGAGCAGGGCTCGGGGCTAGGCCTGCCGATCGTCAAGGGGCTGATCGACCTGCATGGCGGCGGCTTCCACCTGAAGTCCAGGCCGCGCGCCGGCACCGAGGTCACGATCACGCTGCCGGCCGAGCGCGTGATGGACACGCTCGCCGCCCTGCCCGAGCCCAAGGCGAAGCCGCGCGCCGCCTGATCCTCCCGCCCGAATCTCGCCCCATCGCTCGGCGACATCCTGTCACCGCCTCGTCCACACTTCTCCTCCAGCCTCTCGGACCCTCGGATCATGAACCGGAAAACGCGCGTCGCCGTGCTCTACGGCGGAAAGTCGGGCGAGCACGAGGTGTCGCTGAAATCGGCGGCCTCCGTCCTGCGCCATATCGATCGCGAACGCTTCGAGCCCGTGCCGGTCAGCATCGACAAGCAGGGGCGCTGGCAATGCCACGACCTGCGCCTCATCGAAGGCACGAACGGCGACAGCCTGCCGATCCCGGCGGATTCGCCGACGATCCGATTGGAGCCGCAGGGCGAGCACACCGCCATCCTGCCGGCCGACAACGCTGCGCCGGCGATCGCGCCGGTC
>NZ_JAELTI010000145.1 GCF_016428755.1 Allobosea sp. ASV33 | reverse complement strand
GCCATAGGTCATGGTGTTGGCGTCGACGATCCGATCGGAGGTCGCCGAAGCCGCGACGGCACCGGGAGCGGACAAGACCGAGCCGGTGATGTCGGCGAGCACGCGGCTGTCGAGGCTCGCGATATTGGCGGCCGCACCGGCACCGAAGGAGCCGTTGGCACCTGCCGCCGTGGTCGCATCGATGGAGGTGGTTTCGTTGGCGGTGACGCTGATGCCGGCGGCGCTGGCCGGCCGCAGCGTCGCGGTAACGCCATAGAGCCCGGCGCGCGTCTCGTTCTCGACATCGACGAGGGAGACCATGCCGGCGACGCCTGCGAAGCCGCCCGCCGCGCCACCGGCGGAGAGCGTGGTGAAGGCGTTGACGCTGCGCGCCGCGACCGCGAGCGCGCCATTCAGATTGAGCACGGTCTGGCCGGAGCCGCCGCCGATGGTCGCGAGCGTGGTGTTGCGGCTGGTGCCGACCACGAAGGACGAGCCCATGCCGACACCGCCGGCCGCCCCGGTCACCGCCTGGGCATGGAAGCCGTTGCGGCTCTCGGCATTGACGCCGACACGGCCGGCCGTGACGAGGCCTTGGTCGAGGGTCGCGGTCGTCGTCGCCGCGAAGCTGTTGACGACGCCGGACGCGGCTGCGCCGCCGATACCGATCGCGAAGCCCAGCACATTGCTCGCCGCCGATTGCGAGGCGTTGGCGGCGATGTCGAGCGCAGTGACGCCGGCGCCGGTGAAGCCGGGCGTGGTCGTTCCGAGCATGGAATTCGTCAGCCCGGCATGGGTGTTACGGCCCATGATCGTGTTGGCATCGGCGCCCGCAGCCGCGGCGCCGCCGATCGAGCCGACCGTGATGAAGGTCGCCGCATAGGAATGGCTCGCGGCCTCCACCGCCACAGCCGTCGAATCCGTGCCGGCGAGGCGCGTGTTGACGCGGCTGTCGTCGATGGTGGCGCTGGTGCTGCCGGCGAGCACGTTGCGGATCGGCACGATCGCGATCGCAGCCGAGATCGGGAAGATCGCGACGCCGCCGGTCACGGCATTGGCCAGCACCGATTGCTGCGAGGTCGCGACGACGCCGAGCCCGTGGATGCTGCGGGCCGCCATCGCGAGCGAGGGTTGGGCGGAGCTGGGCCCGTTGGCCGTCGAGAGATCGAAGGCGGTGACGAGCTGGCCGGCATTGTAGCTCAGCGAGCCCGAGCCGCCGGCGCGCGCATCGACGGTGCTGTCCTCGCCGATCGCGGCACTTGTCGTGCCGCCGATCGTGTTGTTGACGACGGAGAGCCCGCCCGCGACGCTAGGCGCGCCGGCAGTGGCGCCGAGCGCGCCGGCCGAGACCGTGATCCGGTCGGTATTGGCGGCGAACACGCCGAGATTGTTGCCGGCGACGATATCGGCGCCGGTGATCGTCGCGCCGATATCGGTCGCGACGCTGTTATTGGCGACCGAGCCGGCGAGGCCGACATTGCGCGACATGGCGATGCCGATGGCCAGCGTATCGATGGTCGCCGTCGAATTGGCGCGCAAAACCAGATCGCTGGACGCGGTGAGTTGCGCGCCGTCGATCTCGGCCTTGATCTCGTTGGCGATGTTGTTCTCGACGACGGAAAGCCCGAGCGCGGCCGCCCCGAAACCGAGCCCGAGCGAGCCGGCGCTGCCGCGGATCGCGGAGCTGCCGGTGCTGGTGACCTCGACGATCCCGCCGGAGATGCTGGTGCCCGCCCCGCCGATATGCGCGCGCGCGACATTCTCGATGGACTGCAGCACGACCGAGGCGGTGCCGGCGAACTGCCCCGTCGCCGCACCGAGCCCGATGGCGACGCCGGTCAGCGTCGCGCCGTCCTGCGCGACGACGCTGACCCGGCCCGAGGCCGAGACATCGGCGAAATCGATCGATGCGAGATGCGATTGCGCGATCGTGTTGTCGAGCAGCGCGACGCCGGCATTGTTGCGGCCGGCCTGGACCACGCCGGCGATCGCGAGAACGGCGGCACCATCCGGATTGGCCGCGCCGTTATTGGCGGCTCGGCCCGAGAAATCGACCTGCGAGGCGTCGGTCGAAGACAGGTTCTGCCGGCCGGCGATCAGGTCGTCATATTCCGCGACGCGGCTGCCATCGGCGAGGACCGTGACCGTGCCGCCCCAGACCGAGACGGTCGCCAGCGCACCGCTCGCGCCGGTGATCGCCGCGCTCGTCGTCGGCGTGATCCGGTTGATGACGAAAGCCCCGCCAAGCCCGTTGCCGCCGAGACCGCCGGTCGCCGCCGAGGAGGCGATACGGCTGGCATTGGTGGCGCGCACCTGCAGCGAGTCGATGCCCGTCAGGCTCGACCGCAGAACCTTGGCGCTGACCGCATCCTGGCCATCGGGATCGCGGATATCGGCATAGGTCAGCGCCATGCCGACGCCGACCTGGCCGCCGGCATAGGCAGCGCCGCCGCCGATGCCGATATCGGTGGTCTGATAGGCGTTGACCCGCACGGCCTGCGAGGCGGAGAGGCCCTGCGTGGCGGACAGGCTGGAATCCGCGATGCTCGCCGCGACCCGGTTGGTCACGAGGCCGAGCGCAGCCGACATGGCGATGGCGCCGCCATTCGAGCTCGCCCCGGCGACGCCGAGCCCGACGACGGTCATGCGCCCGCCGGCAACCGCCTGCACCGTCGTGTCGTAGATCCCGGTCAGTTGCGAGCCGGTGATCCGGGCATCGGTGCTGTTGTCGAACTGGCCGATCGCGACCGCGCCTGCCAGCGCGCCGCTGAGCGGGCTGCTGTTGCCGGCGAGATTGATCGCCGCCGAACCGGCGCCGATCTCGGCGATGGTCGCGTTCAGGGCCGTGACGGTCGTCGTCAGCCCGTCGACGCCCTTGGCGGCGATCACCGCATTGTCGATCCAGGCCGAGGTACCGAGCGTCGTCAGCGCCACGGAGGAAGCGCCGGAGCCGGTCAGGCTGACCGAAGAGGAGGTCTTGCGGTTCGAGGCCGCGATCGCATCCTTGACGAAATCGGGCGTGCCGGGCGGGAGGAAGTTCTCGAGCCCACCGCCGCCGACGCCCGCGGCCGCACCGGCCGCGGAAGCGACCGTTATGCGGCCTTCGGTCGTCGCCGCGACATCGACCGTGTTCGCGGTGATCAGACCCTGCGCGGCGGGGCCGGCCAGGCGGCCATCCGAAAGGTCGCCGCTATTGTCGCCGATATAGGCGCGGGTCACCGTCCCGGCATCGAGCACAGCGACCGCAGCACCGATCGCATTGGAGCCACCCGCGACCAGCGCGCCGCTGAGCCCGAAGACCGAGACGACCTGGTCCGCCTTCACCGCGACGCTCGCGGCGGTGATGATCGCCTGGTTGCTGATCGAGGCGAGCGTGCGGTTGTTCAGCCCTGAGAGCGAGACGATGCCGTTGAGTCCGATCGTCCCGGCGGATTCGCCGGAGGTCGTGGCGATCACGAACATCTTGTCGCTGGTCGTCGCGGTAACCGCGACGCCGGTGGCCTCGATATTCACGCCGGCCGCGATCGCGGCGACGGTCTCGCTGTCGCGGCCGATGCTGAGCAGCGAGCCGCCGACGGCCGAGCCCCCGCCCGTCGTGCCGCCGAGGAAAGCGAAATTGCCGCCGACATCGATGCTGTGCGTCACCGTATCGGCCGCGACATGGACGGCCTGATCCCAGTTCTGGGTATAGCTGTAGTCGAGATCGGTCGACCAGGCGCCGGTGGCCCCGGTCTGCTTCAGGCGGGCGCCGTTCGCGATATAGGCGGAGCTGGTGTTCTCGACGCGGAAATAGTTGATCGCGCCGGCAAGCCCGAGCTGCTGTGCCTGGCTGGAGGCGTTGGCATAGGTCGTCAGGATGTTGTTGACGACGCCCATATTGCCGTTGAGATGCGAGAAGGTCTCGCCGAGCCCGGCCCAGTTCTGCCAGGTGTTGGCGATCGGCATCTCGTTGAGGGCGGCGACGCCGATATGCCGCGCCTCGATGGAGACGCCCTCCCCGATCGAGGCGGTCGCGGCGTGCTTGAATTCGCCGACGCCGATGCCGAAGGAGACCGAGACCTGGGCGGAGGGGTTCGCCGCGGTCGGGTCCTTCGAGTTCGAATTCGTCGAGCTGTCGGCGATGACCCGCACGCCGAAATCGCGCTGCCGCGCCGCCACGACCACGTCACCGGAGGCATAGATCGACGGCGCGGAGGCGGACGGGTCGGCCGCGATGGCGGCGCTGGCGCTCAGGTCGCTGTTGGCGACGGCGATCGCGCTGCCGACCTTGGCCGGGACGCTCGAGCTGCCGGTCTTCAAGGTGCCGAATATCTTGGTGAGAAGATCCGAGACGGTCGAGCCGGTAGGGCCGGCATTGAAGAGCGCGTTGTTGCCGACCGTGGTCGCGGCGCTGGTCGCGTTCTTGTCGGTGTCAGAGGTCGCCTGGACCGTCAGGCTGCCGACCTTGGCGCCGCTGCTGCCGAGGTCGGCGCCGAACTGCGCTTCCGCGCTGGCCTTGTAGTCGGAATAGGCGAAGGCGATGCCGCCGACGCTCCCGGCCGAGGCCATCGCCGTGGCCGAGGTTGAAAGGGTGTTGGAGTTGCCGGCGGAGACGTTGATGTTGCTCGCAACGCCACCGGTGATGACGGCACCCGAATGGACCTTGGCGGAGGTCGTGACATCGAGCGCGCCATAGGCGACCGTCGCCGCGACCAGGCTCTGGCCCGTCGTCAGAGACAGCGCCGTCGCCATCAGGTTGACGTCGTTGAAGGCATTGACGTCGAGATTGCGGCCGACGGTGATCCTGGCGCCCGAGGCGACATCCGCCTTCACCTCGCCGGTGATCTCCGCGATCGAGACCGCAGCGCCCCACGGGAAATTACCGGATATCGTGATCGCCGGCAGCGAGGCTTCCTGCACGCCGTTGGCCAGGATCTTGACGTCGCGCGTCGCCGTGATCTGGGCGCCGTCCTCGATCTCGACTTTGGCGCTGACGGTGCTGCCGACATAGCCCCCGTTCAGCCCGAACATCATCCCGCCGACGGTCTGGGCCGCGAGCACGGCGAGCGGGCCGGCGCTCGTATCGGCATAGGAGGATTTCGCCCGCGCATCGGCGGTCATGGTGATGTCGCGGCCGGTGATCGTGCCGGAGACCTTGATGCCGGCGCTGGCGCTGGCCGCGCCGGCGATCAGCGTCTGCGACTGGGTCGCGTTGAGCGTGACGTCGCCGGCCGCATAGGTCGAGCCCGCGCTCACATCGGCGAGAAGCTTGCCACGGATCACGATCTCCGGCGCGGTCAGCGTGATATTGCCGGAATGGCCGAGCGAGGGATTGGCTGCCGCGAGCACGCCGCCATTGGCGGAGCGATTGAAATTCCGGGTGTCGATGATGCCGTCGCCGGCGACGGTGATCTGGTTCGTCGCCTCCAGCACCACGTCCGTGCCGTTGGTGATCATGTTGGCGCTGCCGCCGGTGCCGATCACGATATTGGTCGGGTCGATATAGAGCAGGCCGGCCTTGCCGCTACTGGCCGAGAGATCGACATCGATGGCGCCGAGCGTCACCGTGTCCCGGGCGCTGAGCTCAAGGAAGCCGCCATCGCCGGTGCTGCCGGCCGTGCCGCGGAAGACCGCGCCGCTCTCGACATCGAGATTGGTGCCGGCGAAGATCCGGGCCGAACCGGCCTTGGCCGCGACGCCCTGCGCACCGCTGACGTCGATCAGGGCGCCGCGCGCGATCGCGATGCCGCCGTCCGAGACGATCGAGACCGTGCCGCCATCGGCGATATTGACGAGGGGCGAGCCGGAGGCGCCAGTAGACGACGTGGCGCCGCTCGCCTTGATCCGCGCCGTCGCGGCGATGGTCGTGCCCTTGCCGGAACGGATGGTGACCAAGCCGGCAGAACGATGTCCTGTCGCGGCGGTGTTCAACGAACCGGAGATGGAGGCGGTGCCGGCCGCGACGATCTCGATGCCGCCTCCCCGCCTTGCGACCATCGCGGCGCCCTGGCGCATCCCGCTGGTATTGACGCTCTGGGCAAAAGCGGCGCCGTGCCGCCGGCGCCGCTCGCCAATGTCGACGGGCGCGGCATTCGCGGCGATCTGGCCGGCAACGCTGACCGAATGGCCGTTGAGGCTGACGCCGCGGCGGGCATTGATGCGGCCGTCGACGATGATGGTCCCGTCAGGCGAGATCGGCACGTCGTTGGCGCGCAGGCGCGCGGCAAGCGCCTCGTTCACGACGCCGTTCGGCCCGATCACCTGGTCGAGGAATTCGCGCGGGGGCGTATTGACCGTCAGTTTGCCGGTGTTGATCACGCCGCTCGGCCCGACGGTGAAGCCGGCCGAATCCGAGAAATAGATATGACCGCCGATCTGGCCGTTCCGGTAGGAATTCAGGATGCCGTTGACGACGACGGGGCCGTCGCGGACGATATTGACCAGCGCGCCGGTGTTCTGCGGCAGGTGCATGTTGACGGTCGTGCCCGCCGCCTGCTCGAAGCGCGAGAACGAATTGTAGCCGGCGCCGCCGGACACGGTCTGCGTCGTGATCGTCGTCGTGGCGCCGTTGACCGAGACGCTCGTCTGGGTGCGGCCGTCGGGCGTGATCAGGTTCTGCGCGAAGGCCGGCGCATTCCACAGCGCCAGCGCCATCGCCTGGCCGACCAGGCAGCGCTGCCGCCATGATGCCAGGATCGAGCGCGGCCGGGATGCGAATGCGTCGTTCTGCCTGGTGCCGATCGCAGCAGGCACGAAGGCCTTGGCCGGGCGGGGCGAACGGCGCTTGGACATGTCAGAGGCGCTCCTTCGCCAGCGCGTCGAGCGCCTGATCGAGGCCACGGGCGGAGAGCGGCAGGGCGAGGTCCCGGCCGGCCGCATCCCTGAACAGGATCCGCCCCGGCTCGCTCGCCTTGCGCCATTGCTTCAGCACGTCATCGCCGGGCGCGGTCTCGGCGAAGCAGCCGGTCGGCAGGCAGCGCCGCCACGGCAATTCGAGCGGCTTGGCATCCTTCTCGCCCATCGCGATCTGCACGCTGCTCGGGAAGGAGATGCTGACCGGCATGACCGCGGTGACGCGCACCGGCTCGCCATTCGCGAGCCGTCCGAGCGCGATCTGGGCGATCGGAACCTGCTGGCCCTGGGCCTGGAGCACCTGCGCGACCTCGCAGATCCGCACGGTCTTGCCGGCATCGGCAATGCGCTGGCAGCGCAGTGTCCAATCCCCGAAGCTCGCCGTAGTGCTGCTGGGTTCGGGCGAGATCGGCGCGGCCGGTGCCGGCGCGGCGGCCGGGGGACCGGCAGGTTTCGCTGCGGGAGTCTGCGCCGCGACGGGTCCTGCCAGGGCCGCCATGCCGAGCCCGAGCAGCGCCCGGGCCAAGTTCGTTCTGCTTGCCTTCACGTCCCCACCCCGCCTCAAGTCCCGCTGCGTGCGCCCTCACGCCAGCCAGCGGTCCGGGAGACATCCCGTCTCTCGATGGAGCGGCGCGCTGCCCGAGGCCGGGCTGTTCACGCGCGCAGGCTCGCATCGAGGCGACGGGTCGCCCGATGAACAGCAGCAGATTTCTCAGATTGCTCGATATTGTGCAATACGCGTTTCAAAAATGGTCACAGCGTTTGGCCGCCGAAACACCCCGCCTTTACCCGCGTCACGAGGCCGGCCTCAGGCGACCGGGCGCCGGGTCCGACCTTGCGGGCCGACAGCGACCACGAGCAGGGCGCTGAGCCCGACGGCAGCCGCGATCAGGCCGAACATCGCCCAGGGGCCGAACAGGTGGAGCAAGGGAAAGAAGGCCAGCGGCACGAAGATCGAGACGAAGCGGCCGATCCCCCAGGCCAGGGCCGTGCGTGACGATCGCAACGCCGTCGGAATGATCTCGGCGGCGTAGACGCCGAGGACGCTGGCATAGATCGCGCTGCAAAAGGCGAAGGCCACGCCGATCGTGACCAGCGGCAGGAAATCGGTGGCGGCAGCGAAGCTCAGTCCCAGCACAGCCATCGCGAGCGCGGTGGCGACGAGGCTCGCCTTGCGGTCGATCCGGTCGATCACGAGGGCCATGAGCAGATTTCCGATCACCGGACCAAACATGATCAGGCCGGCCGCGACGACGGAATCGCCGACGCTGAAATGCTTCTTCAGCATCACCGCCCCACTCATCAGCAGGAAGCCGATCGTCGCCCAGGGCGAAAGCGCATAGAGTGTGCAGAGCAGGAGAAACCGGCGGCGCACGCTCGTCGGGTCCCTGTCATCGGGTCTTGCGGCCTGGAGCGGCGACGCGGCTGGAGCCATAGCCGCGCCGCTGCGGGCGCCCCGGAAGCGCAGCAAAGCCGTCTCGGCCTCCGCGAGGCGACCGGCCGCAGCCAGCCAGCGCGGCGATTCGGGGAGCAGTTGCAGCAATCCGGCAGCGATGACGGCGAGCACCGACCCGCTGCCGAGGGCCCAGCGCCAGCCCTCCAGTCCGAGGAAGCTCGGCGACGTCGCCCGCATCAGGAAGATGATTCCCGGCGCACCGAGAAAGGCGAGGCCGGCGCAGACGCAGATGATCGCGCCGCGCCAGCGTGGCGGCATGACGTCGGCCAGATAGGCGGCGATCAACGGCGGACAAGCGCCGATGCCGAGCCCCGACAGGAAGCGGAAGCCGATCAGGGTGACCGGGCTGTCGCTCACTGCTGCGCCAAGCGAGCCGGCGGCGATGACGAGAAGGGCAAGCTGGAGGGCGAGGCGTCGGCCCGTGCGATCGCCCAGCAGGCCGAAGAACGGAGCCCCGGCCGCACCGCCGGCAAAGATCGCCGCGAGGAAGACCGAAAGCTGGGTGCGCGTCATGCTCCGCGGCGGCGCCTGGAACACCGCGCCGAGCGCGTTGCCCAGGGCAACCTCGGCGATGTCCGCGAAGAGTGCCAATGTCACGACGCAGAGGATCGCGAGCCGCAGCCGGCAGAATGGTGCGGCATCAAGGCGCTCGGCGATCGTCGCGGCAGCCGGACCGTCGGAAGAAAATTCCTCCCCCTCCGCCCTCTTCAGCATGCCGCGCTGTCCCGGCCCGGATCGGACAGGCGCCGAACAACGGCCATCGTCTCGGCCTGCGCCGGCCCGGATGAAGGCTCCGAGCCTCGTCGCGCTTCCAACCCCTGCATGAAAC
>NZ_JAELTI010000144.1 GCF_016428755.1 Allobosea sp. ASV33 | reverse complement strand
CCCCCCCCCCCCCCCCCCCCCCCCCCCCCCCCCCCCCCCCCCCCCCCCCCCCCCCCCCCCCCCCCCCCCCCCCCCCCCCCCCCCCCCCCCCCCCCCCCCCCCCCCCCCCCCCCCCCCTTTTCAAGGTTAATCGTCGGCAGCGTCAGATGTGTATAAGAGACAGGCCCGGCCCCTGGCCGGGCTCGCGCGTGCCGCGGCGGCCGGGCGCGGCGGCGGCCGGCGGCTGGGCAGCCTCCTCCGGCGTGGTGACGCGCACCTTCGCCTTGTCGGTCAGGCGGGCGAAGCCGGTGGTGACGAGCTTGGCCGGGGGCTCGACGCCCGTCGTGATCACGGCGGTCGTCTCGTCCTGCTGGCCGACGGTGACGGGGACCTGCCGGACCGTCTCGTCCTCGTTGACGGCGAAGACATAGGCGCCGTTCGGCCCGCGCTGGATCGCAGCGGTCGGTGCCACGACGACATGCCTGAGCATGTCGACGAAGACGCGGACATTGACGAATTGTCCCGGCCAGAGCTGGAGCCGCTCGTTCGGGAAGCGGGCCTTGACCTTGATCGTGCCGGTGGTCTGGTCGACGACATTGTCGATGACCTCGACGACGCCTTTGTCGATGATCGTCGTGCCGTCGGAATCGAGCGCGTCGACCTCGACCGGCCCGCGCGCGACCGCGGCGCTGACAGCGCGCAATTGCTGCTGCGGCAGGTTGAAGATCATCGCGATCGGCTTGAGCTGGGTGATGACGACGAGGCCGTTCGAATCCGAGGCGCGGACGATATTGCCCTGGTCGACCTGCCGGATACCGAGGCGGCCATCGATCGGGGCGCGCACCGTGGTGTAGTCGAGGATGGCCTTGGCGTTGTCGATCGCGCCCTGGTCGGCGCGGACCTGCGCCTCGAGCTGCGCCACTGTGGAGCGCTGGGTATCGGCCTGCTGGCGCGAGCCGTAATCGGTCTGGGCGAGCTTGGCATAGCGTTCGAGATCGGCGCGGGCATTGGCGAGCTGCGCCTCGTCCTGCGCCTTCTTGGCCGTCGCCTGATCGTATTGCGCCTGATAGGTCGCGGGGTCGATCTTGGCGAGGATATCGCCCTTCTTGACGTCTTGCCCGTCCTTGAAGGCGATCTCCAGCAGCCGGCCGTCGGCCTGCGTGCGCACGGTCACCGTGTTCAGCGCCTGGATCGTGCCGACGGCATCGGCCGTGACCGGGACGTCGTCGAAGCGCGCGGGCGTTGCGATCACCGGGATCGGGCCCTCGCCGCCGCCGAAGCGCGCACGCCGGCCGCCGCGTCCCGCGCCTTGCTGGCCGCCGGCCGATACGTTCTCCCCGCTGGAGGGCATCCAGCCGCCATTATAGCTGTGCCAGCCCCAGGCGGCGGCGCCGATCAGCACGAGCAGGATGAGAAGACGCTTCATTCCGCCGCCTCGGTCGCGGTGATGGCGGCGCGGCGATCGGCCTCCGACCAGCCGCCGCCCAGCGCCTTGAACAGGTCGACATAGGCGGTCAACTTCTGCAGCTTGATCTGCGAGAGCTGGTCCTGCGCCTGGAACAGGGTCTGCTGGGTGTTGAGCAGCGTCACGATGTCGATGGTGCCCTCGCGCAGCCTTTGCTCGGTGATGGAATAGGCCCGCCGCGCGGAGGTTACCACTTCAGCCTGCAGGCGTTCATGGCGCGTGTTCTCCTGGATCGCGATCAGCGCGTTCTCGACATCGGCGAAGGCGCTGACGATCGTCTTGCGATAGGTCGCGATCAGTTCGTCGGCCGTGCCGCGTTCCAGCTCGACCCGGGCGCGCAGATTGCCGCCGTCGAGAATCGGCTGGACGAGGCCGGCCGCCGCCGAGGCGAAAGCGGCATCGGGCCGCAGCAGATTCTTGAGCAGTGCGCTTTCGAGCCCGCCCTGGCCGGTGAGCGTGATGCTCGGATAGAGCGCCGCGCGGGCGGCGTAGAGCGTCGCCTCCTGCGCCGTGAGGCGCGCTTCGGCCTCGGCGATGTCGGGCCGGCGCTGCAGCAATTGCGAGGGCAGGCCGGCGCGCACGCCGGGTACGGCGATCGCGTTCAGGCTGCCGCCCTTGATCGTGATCGCGGCCGGCGTCTCGCCGACGAGCACGGCAAGCGTGACCTTGGCCTGGCGCAGCGAGAGTTCGAGGGCCGGCACGGAAGCCTTCTGCTGCGCCACCACGCTTTCCTGCTGCGCGATGTCGAGCTGGGTCGCGGTGCCCACGGAAAGCCTGGCCTGGATGACCTTGAGCGTGCGCTCGGCCACCGCGATGTTCTCCCGGGCGATGCGCAGCCGGTCCTGCGCCGCCAGGACCTGGAAATAGGTCGTCGTCACGCTTGAGACGGCAGTGAGCGCCACCACCTCGCGGTCGAAGCGCGTCGCCTCGGCCGCGAAGCGTCCGGCATCGGCGCCCGCGCGGTTCTTGCCCCAGAAATCAAGCTCGTAGCTGGCGGAGAGGCCGAGGCTGAACGTATTGCCGATGCTTTCGCTGAACGGCCCGCGCTTGGAGCCCAGCGTTCCCGGCCTGAGGCTGCGCGAAGCGTCGGTCGAGCCGCTCAGCGTCGGATAGAGCGACGCAGCCGCGATGCGCGACTGAGCATCGGCCTGCCGGATGCGCGTCATGGCGATGGCGATGTCGAAATTGGCGCCGCTCGTGCGTTCGACCAGCCGGTTGAGCTCGCTCGAGCGGAACAGGCGCGGCCAGTCCGGCGAGACGGCCGGCGCGGCGCTGCGCTCGCCGGCGGCGAAGCTGCGGGTAACGGCGACGCCCAGATCGGGGCGCTGGTCGGCCGGCAGGCAGGCGCCGAGGCCTAGCGCGAGAGCTGCAGCCGACGAGAGACGAAGGAGGGAATGTCCGACCGCGTGTCCCGCAAGATCACGCCTGTAGCCCGGCACCATTCCGCCTTCTCCAGCCTCGATTCGAAAAGACCGCGGAATCCGACGCGACAGAGCCGCTTCTAGAGTGAACGGCGGCGGAGAGAAAGTGAATTTCTCTTCATGTTTGCGGCGGGCATTGCCGCGCGGTTGCCGGCGCGGCGGGGCGAGGCTGATCGAATGAGCCCCGGTTCTATCGCTGCAGCGCCGCCCGCAGGTCCTTGACCTGCCCTGCCGTCACCGGCGGTGCGGCATTGCCCCAGCTGTTGCGGACATAGGTCAGCACATTCGCGACATCGGCGTCGGCGAGGTTCCAGCCGAAGGACGGCATCGCCGGCGTCGTCGGCTTGGTGGCGGTGGCGGCCGCCTGGCTCCCTTGCAGCACGACGCGGATCAGCGAGGTCGGGTCGGTGCTGTTGATCCCCGGGGCCTTGGCCAGCGTCGGGAAGAGCGAGGCCTGGCCGGCGCCGGTGGAGATGTGGCAGGCCGAGCAGCGGTCGAGATAGATCGCCTTGCCGGCGGCCATCGCAGCGTCGCCGGCCGCGAGCGGCTGCGGCGCGGGCGCGCCGTCGCCCTTGATGTCCTTGAGATAGGTCGCGACCGCCTGGAGATCGGCATCGGCCCATTTGCTGGTCGATTGGGTGACCGCCTCCGCCATCGGGCCCGAGGCGATGTCGAAGCGGTTCGCGCCGGTCTTGAGATAGGCGACGATGTCCTCGGCCGCCCAATTGCCGAGCCCCTTGTGCGGATCGCTGGTCAGGTCGGGGGCGTACCAGCTCTGGAGATTGCCCCCGCGCAGGAACTCTCCCGATTTGTCGGCGCCGGTCAGGCTCTTCGGCGTATGGCAGGTGCCGCAATGGCCGGCACCGTTGACGAGATAGGCGCCGCGGTTCCAGGCGGCCGATTTCGCGGGATCGGGCTGGAATTCCTTCGGCGAGAAATTGAGCCAGTTCCACCCGATCATCGAAGCGCGGATGCTGAACGGGAAGGGCAACTGGTTCGAGACGACGCGGTTCGAGACGGGCTCGACCTTCTGAAAATAGGCCCAGAAATCGGCGACGTCCGCTTCCTTCAGCGTCGCATAGGCGGGATAGGGCATGGCCGGATAAAGGCGCTTGCCGTTCTTGCCGATGCCGGTCTTCAGGGCGCTGCGGAAATCGGCATAGCTCCAGGTCCCGATGCCGGTCTCGGGATCGGGCGTGATGTTGGAGGGCACCAGTGCGCCGAAGGGCGTCTGCAGCGGCAGGCCGCCGGCGAAGGGCTTGCCGCCCGGCCGCGTGTGGCAAGCGGAGCAATCGGCCAGGACAGCCTGGTAGCGGCCGGCCTCGATCCGGTCGAACAGGTCGGAGGCGAAGCCCTTCGCCCCGAAGATGGTGGCGGCCGCGAGGCCGGCGAGGAAAGCTGCCTTCTTCATGCTTCCACCAGCTTGCCGGGATTCTTCAGGTAGTGGTTGCGGATCGCATCCGCCGCCCAGTAGGCGAGGGCGCCGACCGGCCCGGTCGGGTTCTTGCCGGCATTCTGCGGGAAGGCGGAGGCGCCGATGACGAAGACGTTGGGCACGTCCCAAGCCTGGAGATGGCGGTTGACGGCGCTGGTCTTCGGGTCGGTGCCCATGATCGCGCCGCCGGTATTGTGCGTGCTCTGGTAGGGCACGGAGTTCCAGCCCTTCTGCAGCTTGGCGACCACGACCTGCTTGCCGCCGAGCGCGTCGGCGATCTCCTTCATGCGGTCGCTGACGAAGTTCGACATCCGGATGTCGTTGTCCGGGAAATCGAAGGTGACGCGCAGCAGCGGCCGGCCGAAGCGGTCCTTGTAGGTCGGGTCGAGGTCGAGATAGTTGCCGCGCGTCGCGTAGGAGGAGCCCTGCGACGAGAAGGCCAGCGTGTTGTTGTAGTACTGCTTCGTCGCCTTCTTCCAGGCGGCGCCCCAGCGCGGCGTGCCGGGCGGCACCGGCCGGTACTGGATCGGGCGGCCATTGGTCGGGATGCAGTTGATGCCGGCGCCGCCGACGAAGTTCAGCGGGCCATGGTCGAAGGCGTCGCCGTTGAAGTCGTCCACCGTCTGGCCGAGGGCACCCGCCGCGATGAACGGGTTCATCGACTTGCCTTCGAAGAAGACCTGCGCGCCCGCATTGGTCTGGTAGCAGTAATTGCGCCCGACGACGCCCTCGCCCGTCGCCGGATCATAGGGCTTGCCGATGCCGGAGAGCAGCATCAGCCGGACATTGAACAGGCCGTAGGCATTGAGCAGGACGAGATCGGCCGGCTGCTCGAAGGTCTCGCCGTTGACGTCGATATAGGTCACGCCGGTCGCGGTCTTGCCATCGGCCGCGAGGTTGATCTTCAGCACCTCGCATTCGGTGCGCGCCTCGAAATTCGACTTGCGCATCAGGACCGGCAGCACGGTCGTATGCGCGCTCGACTTCGAATAGTTGGCGCAGCCGAAGCGCTCGCAGAAGCCGCAGGCGGTGCATTGGCCCATGGCGATGCCGAGCGGGTTGACATAGGCCTTGGACAGATTGGCCGAGGGCGTCGGGAAGGGATGCAGGCCCTTGGAGCGCGCCGCTTCCGCGAAGAGCGTCGGCGCATAGGTCATCTGCATCGCCGGCAGCGGGTATTCGCGCTTGCGCGGCCCTTCGAACGGGTTGCCGCCGGCCTGGATCGCGCCGTTCAGGTTCCCGGCCTTGCCGGAGATGCCGGCGAGATATTCGAAACGGTCGAAGGAACCCTCCAGCTCGTCATAGGTGACGCCCCAGTCCTGGATCTGCAGGTCGGCGATCCGGTCCGTACCATAGCGCTCGGTCAGGTGCGTCTTGAGCGCGAAATCGCTCGGGAAGAAGCGCCAGGTATGGCCGTTCCAGTGCGTCCCGGCGCCGCCGACGCCGGTGCCGGGCAGGAAGGAGCCGTAGTCGCGCATCGGTAGCGCCGTCTGCGAGACGTTGTTGCGCATCGTCATCGCTTCCTGCGCCGGTTGCAGGAACAGGTCCTTGCGCACGGCATAGCGCAGTTCGTCCGGCGCGTAGGCGACGTTGAAATCGGTCGCCGTGTCACGCCAGGGGCCGCGCTCGATCGCGACCACATCGAGGCCGGCATCGGTCAGCTCATGCGCCAGGATCGAGCCGGTCCAGCCGAGCCCGACGATGACGACGTCCTTGCGGGGGAGTTTCCGGGCCATGTCTCAGTTCCCGCTCGTCTTGTCGCCGGTCTTCCATTCCGGCCGCCCGGCGATCGACAAGGGCGGCAGGGGGAAGGGCTTGTTATGGGCCGTGATGTAGTCGCGGTAATCGTAGCGGGCGCCGGGGAAGCCGATGAATTTCCAGCCGGCCATGTCCTTGTTGCCGCCATAGATCGGGTCGGCGAAGAAGCCTTCCATCGTATTCTGGAGCACGAGGTTGAAGAAGCCGGCGGCCGGCTTGTAGTCGACCTTGCCGGCCTCGAAATCCTTGAGCACCTGGTCCTGCTCGGCGGCGGCGAGGTCGAAGAAGTTCTTGCCGGCAAACTGCGCCTGCGTGTGCTTGTTCAGCGCCGCAAGGCCGGCCTTGTAGCGCGCGACCGGCGCCTCGGCGCCCTGATAGCCTTGCGTCGGCAGGCCGGCGGCGAAGGGGCCTTGCGTATAGAGCCTCTCGGAGGTGCCGTAGCTGCCGGCGAGCTGGCGGTCGATGAAGCTGGCGCAGCCGGCATCCTTGCCGCCGATGCTCAGCTCGTCGGCCGGGATCAGGCGGTCGACGATTGCCTCGACCGTGCGCGCTTCCTCCGGCGTCAGGACATACCAGCGGCCCCCGGGCAAGGGCTCGGGCGGCAGGGCGGCGAAGGGTTTCCAGGGCAGGGTGCCGGAATGTTCGGCTGCGCGGGCCCCGGGAGCCGAGGCGATCAGGACGAACAGGCCGGTGGAGGAGAGGAAGCGGCGCCGGGTGAAGGAAGCGGTGGGCGGCATCGGGCGGCCTTTTCGATCGTCGCGCGCCGGGAGGAGCCGACCCGCCATCGGCAGGCTCTGCCTGCGAGCGACCGGGAGCAATCGCAAAGCCTGCGCAGCCGCCATGCTCTGCGTACATGGAACCGTTCAAAGGTAGGGGCCGGGAGCGTGCCTCGGCGGGCTTCCGATCATGCCGCGCTTTGAAGGGCGGCTGATCACGATCAGGCCGGCCGAATTCCGCGCCTGGCTCAAGGAAACCGGGTTGCCCGACACCGCCGAAACGCGCCGGCGCATGTCGCGCTGCGCGCCGTCAAGCGCGGCCCCCCACGTCGCTTGAGGCGGCTATTCCCGGTGCTTCAACCCGTTCGCGTCCAGCGCAGGAAGGCGGATAGCCTCAGCAGGCTGTTGACGATCAGAGCATAGACCACGCGCGTGTCTCCATCTCGGGAGCCCACGATAATGCGTGGTGCTTTTAGCGTTGTTGACGCGGCGCAAGCTGCTCCGACAAATCCCGCGACCGGATCGCTCCGATGGCTTCGAGCATCCGGCGGTTCGCAGCCGGGGTCAATCGCAGGGATTTCCAAATTCTCGAGGGCCGGGAGATGGAAAGGGCTGCCTCAGACGGTTTGCGTTGTGGCTTTCAACTTCGGGATATCGGGGGCGACCTGAAACACGTCGCCCAAGCCGGCAAGGCAGGTTTCGCGGTACGCGCCCCCTCCCTGTTTCCGAGGATAACCAATGGGCTTCGGCCCAAAGGAATCAGAGCGGGCCGCCGGGATGACCGGTGGCACTTTTTCATGCGCCCATGTGCGGATGAGCGCACAAACGGAAACGGCGCGGCGAAGCCGAAACCTCGCGACGCCGCTGATGGTTCAGGATCGATCCGTCAGGCGATGGGCTGGGTCAATTCACCGTGGCGGGCGACGATCCTGCCGCGCTTGACGACGGTGCGGTCGGCCGGGCGCTCGACGATCGCCTCGCAGACGGTCTCGCCGGGCAGGATCACGAAATCGGCGGCGCAGCCGATATCGAGGCCGTAGTTCTCGATGCCCATCACCTTGGCGCCCTGATAGGTGCAGACATCGAGCGCCAGCTCCATCTCCTCGTCGCGGCGGAAATTGTTGCGCAGGCCGACGAGCGTCGCGCGCTCCAGCATGTCGCCCATGCCATAGGGGTTCCAGCTATCGCGCACGCCATCCGAGCCGCCGGCGATGACGACGCCGGCCTTGAGGCAGGCCATGACCGCGGGAGCCGGCGAGGAGGCGGGCGCCGTGGTGACCAGCGTGACGCGCTCCCTGGCGAGCTCGTCGATCAGGCGGCGGACATGATCGGCATCGGGCATGCCCAGGCAGAAGGCGTGGCTGATCGCGACCTTGCCCTGCATGCCGAGCGCACGGGTGCGCTCCAGGATCAGGTCCATCGAGAAGGCGCCCATCTCGCCGCGCTCGTGCAGGTGGATGTCGAGCGGGCGGCCGTATGTCTCGGCGAGGCCGAAGATCGCGTCGAGATGGCCCTTCGGGTCGCGATCGACCGCGCAGGGATCGAGGCCGCCGACGACCTCGGCGCCCATCGCCATGGCCTGGTCGACCAGCTCGAGCGTGCCGGGCCGGATCAGCAGGCCGGACTGCGCGAAGGCGACGATCTCGACGTCGATCACGTCCTTGAGCCGCTCGCGCATGGCCATGACGCCCTCGATGCCGGCAAGACCGGTCTCGGTGTCGATATCGACATGGCTGCGGATATGGGTGGTGCCCATCTTGATCATCTGGGCGGCGAGCCGGCCGGACTGGCGGTCGGCATCGATGCCGAATTCCCGGCGGTTGCGGCGCTCGGTCTCGATCTTGTCGATCAGGGCGGGGCCGGCGGTGTGCTCGTGCCAGCCCATGCCCCAGAAGCTCTTGTCGAGATGGGTGTGGGCCTCGACGAGGCCGGGGATCATCAGCCTGCCGCCGGCATCGAAGGTGGTGTCGCCTCCGATGGCGCCGGCGCCGATCGCGGCGATGCGCCCTTCACGGACGAGCACATCGGTCGCCGCGCCGCCGGCCGGGCGGACATTACGGATCAAGAGGGTATCGGACACGAGGCGTCTCCTTTTTCCAGGCCGTTGCGTGCAGGCTTCTTAAAGCCCGGGCGCGGCTCTGGCCCGTTAAATCATCCGATTATGATCATGCAGGAATTGAATGCGGCGGCACGGCGGCCGACGGCACCTAGAACGTCGGCGGCGTGCAGGCACTGACGATCTCGCAGGGGACCGGGCCGACGCAGCGGAAGCGGTGCGGGCGGTTGCTCTCGAAATAATAGGCGTCGCCGGGGCCGAGAATGCGGCGCTCCTCGCCGACGGTGAGCTCCATTCGGCCGCTGATGACGACGCCGCCTTCCTCGCCCTCATGGGTCAGGAGCACGCGGCCGGTATCGGCGCCGGGCTCGTAGCGCTCCTTGATGATCTGGAGGGCGCGGCCGAACAGGTTCTCGCCGACCTGGCGGAAGGAGATGCCGCCCTTGC
>NZ_JAELTI010000143.1 GCF_016428755.1 Allobosea sp. ASV33 | reverse complement strand
GGTGTAGTACCGCCCCTTCACCTCTGGCACCTCCAGTATCACCGGCGCCCGGTCTTCGACGGCGATCCAGGCCTCCAGATAGGCGACGTCGAAGTTCGGGTTGACGAAATCAGCCGAGCCCGGCGGGTTGTACTTGATGACGTTGTAGGCGACGCCGGGCTCCTTGAGGTCGGTGTGCTCCTGCCGGATCACGAACGCCCTGGCGAGCAGATAGACATAGGCGTCCTCGATCGTCTTGCTGTCGGGCGTGGCCACTGCGGGAGCCTGCGCGAAGCCGATCGATGGCAGGGCCGGAGCCAGCGCCAGGGACATGAGCAGCGCCGTGGCGCACCTGCGGTTTCACGATCATCGGTCGTTCTCCGTTGCCGGTCCGGGCATGGCCGAAGCCCGCTTAGAAGCGATATGTCGCCGCAATCAAGAAAGTCACGCAAGCCAACCTCCAGCAGAGCTTGGGCAAGGTCAATCCATGTTACCTCGTCGCGGCGCATATTGTCCTGCTGCCGGGGTGTGCGCTCCCAGACTGGATGTTGCAGCAAGCCGGAGGTGACCGCGTCGGAAGCGGACGTCGTCAACGGTCGCCAAGGGTCGTTGACAGCTACCAACCGAACCGCAGATCGGTCGTCAACTCGGCGCCTGCCTCAGCCCACCGCCAGCCGGCGCGGCGCGGCTTGCGGCGGCTCGACCGTTTCCGCCCGCCCCACGAGATGGCCCTGCAGGTAGGTGACGCCCCAGTCGCGCAGCATGCTCGCCTGCATCTCGTCATCGACCCATTCCGCCACCGTCTCGACGCCGAGATGGCCGGCGAGCTCGACCAGGGTGCGGACATAGAAGCGGTCGTCGGTGGAGCGGCGCAGGTTCTGCGTGAAGGCGCCGTCGATCTTGAGGATGTCGATCGGGAAGGCGCGCAGGTGCCGGAGCGAGGTGTGGCCGGCGCCGAAATCGTCGATCGCGATGCGTGCGCCCTGGTCCTTGATCCGCCCCAGCAGCTTGGCCATGCGCGCGGGACTTTCGATCGTCGCCGTCTCGGTAATCTCGACGATGAGGCGCGAGGCCTTGCTGCGCGCGGCCGCCGTGCAGGCGACGAAGGCATCGAACCATTCGGGATCGTTCAGCGAGCGCGGCGAGACGTTGACCGAGAGATTGAGCTTCGGATCGGCGGCGAGCATCTCGATCGCGAGTTCGAGCACGCGCTGGTCGAACAGCCGGACGAGGCCGCGCCGCTCCAGCATCGGAATGAGCTCGGCCGAGGCGAAATAGAGGCCGGTCTCGCCCTGGCCGACGCGCAGCAGCGCCTCGTGGAACGCGACCTCGCGCGAATGCGTCCGGACGATCGGCTGCAGCGCGAGGCGCACGCGCCGGTCGTTCAGGGCGGCGATGGCCTGGACGTCGAAACCGGCCTGCTCGGCCGCGGGGCTGCGCCGCGGCTGCGGCTTGGCCATCACGGCCGTATCGACGGCTCCGGCGCGGGCGCTGGTGAGGGCGCCTTCCGCCGCGGCCAGCAGCGCGCCGCCATGG
The DNA here is from genome assembly GCF_016428755.1 of Allobosea sp. ASV33. GTDB lineage: Bacteria > Pseudomonadota > Alphaproteobacteria > Rhizobiales > Beijerinckiaceae > Allobosea. Next base: position 8,130 of record NZ_JAELTI010000143.1, on the reverse strand, counting down.
CTGCCGAGCTCGGGGGCGCTGGCGGCGCCGACGCGCAGCCGCACCAGCGCGATGCCGCGGCTGGTCTCGATCGCGGACTGGGCGACCACCTTGATGAAGCGGCGGGCGGCGGATTCGACCTGCTCGGGCGGGCAGCCGACGAGGAGGATGGCGAAGCTGTTGCCGGCATAGCGGACGAGATGGTCGCGCCGGCGCGTCACCGAGCGCAGGCGCTCATGCACGGTGGCGATGATCTCGTCGGTGGCCTCGTGGCCGAAATCGTCGTTGAGGCGGGCGAGCTCGTCGATCGCGGCGACGAGGACGACGACGGGCCGCTCCTCCGGCAGATGTTCCTGCAGGGCCAGGCCGATTCGCTCGACCAGGGCCGGGCGGTCGCACAGCTCGCTGCCGAACTGCTCGAGCTCGTCGGTGCGGGCCGCACGTTCGAGCCGGAGCACGCCGCGCGCGCTCGCCGGGTAGCCATCGCTACCGGCGAACCAGCGGCCGGTATCCTCGGCCCACATCTTTCGCCCCGCGAGATCGATCGCGTAGCGGGTGCGGTAGATGACGCCTTCGCCCGCGTCGTGCTCGCTGGAACAGAAGATCGCGTCGTAGCGGCTGGGCCCGCTGCCGGGCTCGACCAGGCCGGCGAAGGCGAGACCGCGCTGCATGGCCTGCTCGGGAAGCGCGCCGAGGACTTCGCGGGCATTCGGCCCCCAGCTCAGGGCGTCGCTCTGGATGTCCCAGCCGTAAACGACTTCGCCGATCGAGGAGAGGACGCTGCGGGGATCAACCGGGCCGCCGTTCTGGAAGCTGAAGATCGACGGGGAGGGCATCGGCCGGCCTCGATAGGACGGCCACGGAGCCCCGTTCTGGTGCTTCGACGCCCTGTCCATGTGATGGGAAGTGCTTCGAAACGATGCGGTATTCCTGATTAACGCGGCGTTAAGGCTGGTTGATTCCTTGCACTAACGACTCCGTCACAAGTTGCGTGTGCCGGAGTGATACATGGCCGAGGCCGGAAGCTGGACCGAACGGAACGCCGCCGATGTCAACGCATCGGCGCTGGTGCTCCTGCAGGCGGCTGCGGCGCGTGCGGAGATCGGGCCTTTCGCCCGGCGCGGGCGGGCGAGCCCGCAAGCGGCGGCAGGCTGCTACCGGGCCGCGGCACGGCTTGCCGCCCCGGCAGCCAGCGCTCGCCCACTGTCGGCGCGGCGCTGAAGACAAAGAAAAACCGGCCTTGCGGCCGGTTTCGAACTTTCGCAGGCAGGCCTGCGCCGAAGACCGGAGGTCTCAGGCGTCGGTCTTGACCTTCAGGACCTGACGGCCGCGATACATGCCGCTCTTCAGGTCGACATGGTGCGGACGGCGCAGCTCACCCGAGTTCTTGTCCTCGATATAGGTGGGCTGCTTCAGGGCGTCGGCCGAGCGGCGCATGCCACGCTTCGACGGCGACGTCTTTCTCTTCGGAACGGCCATTGTACTTCTCCATCATGCCACCGCCCGGACGCTGGCCCAAGGCCACGCATCCGCCACAGCGACGGATCAATCTCGTGAGGCGTTGGCCTTACACCGTCAGGGCGCGGATGGCTAGTGCCGAATCCGGATTTCTTCGCCGGCGCGGCAGGTTCTAGCCCGGCAAGGCGCAATCGCCCAGCGAACCGAGTTGGCCGAGCTGGCGCAGGTTGCGCCCGGCGGCGGATTGCAGGGCGCGATTCGGCCTGGCCGGATCGCGCAGCAGCGGATTGGGCAGGGCGCCGGCGAGCCGCGCCGCCTCTCCGGCCGTCAGCCGCGCGGCGGATTTGCGGAAATAGCGCTGCGCCGCGGCCTCCGCCCCGAACAGGCCTTCGCCCCATTCGGCGACGTTCAAGTAGACCTCGATGACGCGCGGCTTCGACCAGGCGAGGTCGATGGCCATCGCGAGCGGGATCTCAAGGCCCTTGCGGATATAGGAGCGGCCCGGCCAGAGGAAGACGTTCTTGGCGGTCTGCATGGTCAGCGTCGAGGCGCCGCGGCTCGGCCCGTCTTCGTTCTCCAGCACCTTGTTGAGCTCGACCCAGTCGACGCCGCGATGGCTGCAGAAGCGCTGGTCCTCGGAGGCGATCACGGCGCGCACGAGATGGGGCGAGATCTGGTCGAGCGGGACCCATTCACGCTCGACCGGCTTCAGCACCAGCCAGCGGCCGAGCATCAGCGTCGAGGGTACGGGGACGAATCGGTAAAGCACGATCAGGCCCGCGAGGGCGAGGAGCAGCCAGAGGGCGGTCCGGAAGCACAGGCCGAGAATCCTACCCAGCACCTTGCTTCACCCCCGCTGCCGTTCGATCGGCCCCGCCGTCATGGCCCGGGCCCGAGGCGGCGCAGCTTGACGATGCCGCCAGCGTCCGGCAAGGCCCCCCTTCCGGCAGCGAACGCGAGACCCGCGCATGAGTTCCGTCACCTCTCCGGCCAGCCCTGGCGATCTCGATGCCCGGCTGGCGCAGAATGCGGCCGCGATCGAAGCGCTGCTGGAGGCGCTGCTGTCCGATACCCCGACCCGCTGCGAAATCGCCCGCCCGCCGCGCCTGCTTGCGGCGATGCGGCATGGCGCGCTGGGTGGCGGCAAGCGGCTGCGGCCCTTCCTGACCGTCGAGACGGCAAGGCTTCTGGGCGTGCCGGCCGAGCAGGCGCGGCGTGCGGGTGCGGCGGTCGAGTTGCTGCATTGCTATTCGCTGGTGCATGACGACCTGCCGGCGATGGACGACGACGATCTGCGCAGGGGGCGGCCGACCGTGCACAAGGCTTTCGACGAGGCGACGGCGATCCTGGCGGGCGACGCGCTCCTCACGCTCGCTTTCGAGGTGCTGGCCGACGAGGAGACGCATGAATCCGGCGCGGTGCGCGCGGCGCTGGTCAGTTGCCTCGCACGCGCTTCCGGCCTTGGCGGCATGGTCGGAGGCCAGATGCTCGACCTGGCGGCGGAAGGGCGCTTCGAGGCCGTGCGCGGAACGCTTCCGGAGGCGGAGATCCGCCGGCTTCAGGCGATGAAGACCGGGGCGCTGCTGGCGGCGAGTGTCGAGATCGGCGCCAGGCTGGGCGGCGCCGATGCGGCGGCGCTCGCGGCGCTCGGCCGCTATGGCCGGGCGCTTGGCGCGACCTTCCAGATCGCCGACGACATCCTCGACATCGAATCGGATGCCGCGCAGATGGGCAAGGCGACGGCCAAGGACGCCGACAAGGGCAAGGGCACGCTGGTCGGCGCGCTCGGGCTCATTGGGGCCAAGCGCGAGCGCGACCGGCTGAGCGCCGAGGCGATGGAAGCTTTGGCGGGTTTCGGCCCCGAGGCGGACGTGTTGAGGGCGGCGGCGCGTTTCGCGGCGCAGCGGAAGAGCTAAAACCGCTACCATTTCTTGCGGAAACACGCCGTCATCCCGGACCAGCGGCGCAGCAGCGCCGATCCGGGATCCATCGAAGGGCGTCAGCGCTCCAGGATGGATCCCGGGTCAAGCCCGGGATGACGAGGCGGTTTCGGAGATAATCCGCACGCCCTGGCGCCAGGACAACGGAGTGCTGGCTTCTTACTGCCAGCGCCCGAAGGCGTCGGCGAGCGTCTGGCTGCCGGAGACGCCCTTCTCGAAGGTGATGATGCCGCGGCGGCCGGAGGCGAAGCGCACGGGCACGTCGATCCAGCTACGGTTGAGGATCAGATCGATATTGCGCTCGACCTCGACCGGCACGTTCGACAAGGCGGCGACGAAGAGATTGTCGCCGAGCGCCGAGTTGATCGCCGAGAGCGGCGCGCCGCGCTCGCCCTCCGCGGTCTTGAACTGGGGAACGCCGACTTCCTTGACGGCCTGGGTGGCGGGGTCGCCGGTGCTGGTGAAGCGCAGGCCGATGATATGCGAGGCCGGGAAGGCCGAATCGGTGTTGCGGCGGATGGTGAAGTCGAGGCTCAGGCCGATATCGGGAATCTCGACGGTCGCGCGCACGATCGTCTCGATCGGGCGGCCCTGGCCGGCGCTCTCGCTGTCGAGGCGCCAGAACACGCGGCCATTCGAGACCTGCGGCTGCTGGGGGGTTTCCGGCACCTCGACGAAGAGGACGGCGCGCTGCGCGACCGCGATCTCGCCGCCGGGCTGCGGCACGGGCGTGCCGGGCGTGCTGCCCTGCGGGACACCGGCGGGGCGGTTCTGCTGGGGCTCGCCGACCCGCTCGGCGATCTTGCCGCCGTTCTCGGGCTGGGGAGCCTGCGTCCGCTGCGCGGTCTCGCCGTTCGGGCGCGGCGTGTCCTGCGGCCGGAGCTTGTGAACGTAGATGGCGGTCGCTGCGATCGCCGCGACCGCGACCGCCACGACGCCGCCGACGACGGCCGAGCGGATATGGCCGGGCTTGACCCGCCGCTCGCGCGGCGGCTGCACGCGCGGCCGGGCGACCTGCGGTTCCGCCGGTTCGGGCAGCGGCTCGCCGTCCTCCTGCCCGGTGGCCGGCGGAAGCGGCGCGAATTCCGGCGCCTTCTTCGGCGTCGGCGGGCGGATCGGCAAGGACGGGTTCTCGACGGTGCGGATCACCGGGCCGTCGGAAGCCGGCGGCGGGGCCGGCGCGTCGTCGTGATCGGCCTCGATCCGGGCGACGGCCTCGTCGAGCGCCAGGCGCTCGCGCATGATCTCGGCCTCGCTCAGCGGCGGGTCGAGCCCGCGCAACTGCGCGACGAGCGCCGTCCGCGCCCGGTCGTAAATGGCGCGCCGGGCCTCGGGAGAGGTTTCGGGCAGCCCGGCGACCGCACGCGCCAGGATCGGATAGAAGTCGGCCATTGGCCTCACTTGTCGCTGTTGATGCGCCGCGTCAACCCTCGAAGGGGTTATGGACGAGGATCGTATCGTCGCGCTCCGGGCTGGTGGAGAGCACGGCGACGGTGGCGCCGATCAGCTCCTCGATGCGGCGGACGTACTTGATGGCCTGCGCCGGAAGATCGGCCCAGGAGCGGGCATTGGCGGTGGAGCCTTCCCAGCCCTCGATGGTCTCGTAGATCGGCTCGACGCGGGCCTGGTCGTTCTGGCCGGCCGGCAGGTGCTCGAGAACCTGGCCGTCGAGCCTGTAGCCGACGCAGACCTTGATCTCCTTGAAGCCGTCGAGAATATCGAGCTTGGTCAGCGCGATGCCGTCGATGCCGGAGGTCTTCACCGTCTGGCGCACGAGGCAGGCATCGAACCAGCCGCAGCGGCGCTTGCGGCCGGTGACGACGCCGAATTCCTTGCCCTTCTGGCCGATCAATTCGCCGATCTCGTCGAAGAGCTCTGTCGGGAAGGGGCCTTCGCCGACGCGGGTGGTGTAGGCCTTGGCGATGCCCAGCACATAGCCGACGGCGGACGGTCCCATGCCGGAGCCGGTCGCGGCCTGGCCGGCGACGATGTTCGATGAGGTGACGAAGGGATAGGTGCCGTGGTCGACATCGAGCAGCGCTCCCTGCGCGCCCTCGAACAGGATGCGCTTGCCGGCGCGGCGCTCGGCATCGAGCAGCGCCCAGACCGAGGTGGCATAGGGCAGCACTTCGGGCGCGATCGCCTTGAGCTGGCCGAGCAGCTCCTTGGCGTCGACCTCGCCGATGCCGAGGCCCCGGCGCAAGGCATTGTGATGGGCGAGCAGGCGCTCGATCTTGGCCTCGAGCAGCGCGTCGTCCTTGAGATCGATGACGCGGATGGCGCGGCGGCCGACCTTGTCCTCATAGGCCGGGCCGATGCCCCGCTTGGTCGTGCCGATCTTCATGCCGGCATTCGAGGTCTCGCGGAAATGGTCGAGCTCGCGGTGCAGCGGCAGGATCAGCGTGGCGTTGTCGGCGATGCGCAGGTTGTCCGGCGTGATCGCGACGCCTTGCGCGCGCAGCTTGCCGATCTCCTCGACGAGGTGCCAGGGATCGACGACGACGCCGTTGCCGATGACCGAGAGCTTGCCGGGGCGGACGATGCCGGAAGGCAGCAGCGAGAGCTTGTAGACGACACCGTCGATGACCAAGGTGTGGCCGGCATTATGGCCGCCCTGGAACCTGACGACGACATCGGCCTGGCTGGAGAGCCAGTCGACGATCTTGCCCTTGCCCTCGTCGCCCCACTGGGCGCCGACCACCACAACATTCGCCATGAGCGAGGTGTCCCTGCTTGTTCCGCGTTGCCTCACGCAAGCGGCCCGCGCAAATGCAAAACCCCGGCGCAAGGCCGGGGTTTCGGGGCAGGTCCTTGCAAGCCCTCATGGGCCAACACGGCCTGCAGGTCAAGTTTTTCGGCGGGTGGGGTCATGATTCCAGCGGATAAACTGCCTGAGCATGGCGGCTCTGCAGCATCTGCGCAGTGATGCTGCCACAATCGGGCGTAAGGGCTATGGGTCAGCGCGCGGCACTGGAGGGGCCATGCCGCGGCAGGCCACAGGAGAGGGGATTTCACCGACCATGACGAAGCTCGACGCCTGGCTCGACCAGCATCACGCCGCCTTCACCGCGATCCGCCGCGACATCCATGCCCATCCCGAGCTCGGCCTCGAGGAAGTCCGCACGGCCAAGCTCGTCGCCGACAAGCTGCGCGAATGGGGTGTCGAGGTCACCGAGAATGTCGGCAAGACCGGCGTCGTCGGCGTCATTCGCGGCAACAGGCCGGGCCGGGCCGTGGGCCTGCGCGCCGATATGGATTGCCTGGCGCTCGATGAGACCACGAACCTGCCCTATTCCTCGAAGAATCCGGGCCGCATGCATGCCTGCGGCCATGACGGGCACACCACCATGCTGCTTGCGGCCGGGCGCTATCTCGCCGAGAACCGGGATTTCGAAGGGACCGTCAACCTGATCTTCCAGCCGGCCGAGGAAGGCCGCGGCGGCGCCAATGCGATGCTCGCCGACAAGCTGTTCGAGCGCTTCCCCTGCGACGCGATCTACGGCCTGCACAACACGCCCGGCATGGCGCCCGGCACCTTCGGCACCACAGTCGGCCCGTTCCTGGCGGCGGCTGACTCGTGGAAGGTCACCTTCCACGGCGTCGGCGGCCATGGCGGCTCGCAGCCGCATCGCTCGACCGACATCACCTATGCGCAGGCGCATTTCGTGCTCGGGCTGCAGGGCATCATCGGCCGCAACGTCGCCCCGCTCGACACGGCGGTGATCAGCGTCGGCTATATCCATGGCGGCGACGTCAACGCCTCGAACGTGATCCCCTCAGAGCTCGTCATCGGCGGCACGGCGCGGACCTATTCCATGGAAGTGCGCGATCTCGTCGAGCGCCGCATCGGCGAGCTGGCGGCGGCGACCGCGCAGGCCTGGGGCTGCAAGGCGGAAGCCACTTACCATCGCGGCACCAGCCCGCTGGTCAACGAGGCCGAGCAGGTCCGGGTCGGCGTCGCTGCGGCGACGGCGGCGGTTGGGGCGGACAAGGTCAACGGCCAGCTCCGGCCGGGCACGGGCGGCGAGGATTTCGCCGAGATGATGCTGGTGCGGCCGGGTGCGTTTATGCGCATCGGCAACGGCGTCAACCCGGACGGCTCCTTCGTCGGCCTGCATACGCCGCTCTATGATTTCAACGACGCGATCATCCCGGACGGCGTGCGCTATTGGGTCGGCGTCGTCGATCAGGAGCTCGGGCAGGGCGCGCAGGCCAAGGCCGCCTGAGAACGATCATCGCAGCCGGCCCTTCGGGGCCGGCTGCCATCATGCAGGGCAGCCCGTCACCTCCGGTGGTTGTATAGCCGGCGCAGGAACGCTAGGCGGCGGGCTCCGCAACGGAGGCACGCCATGAAGACCCTGTCCATCTCGACCCTGACGATCTGCGGCATCGATGAACTGCCCGGGAACAGCGCCCGCGAGGTGACGCATGTGCTCTCCGTGCTCGATCCCGACCGCGCCGAGATCGAGGCCTTCGGGACCTATGGCGAGCATCATCGCGTCACGCTGCGCTTCCACGACATCATCGACCCGCGGCCCGGCCAGATCATGCCGGCGCCGGAGCATGTCGGCGAGATCCTGAGTTTCGGCGAGGGTTTGCGCGAGACCGCGACGGGCCGCGTGAAGGGCCATCTGCTGGTGCATTGCCATATGGGCATTTCGCGCTCGACGGCGGCGATGATGACCTTGATGGCGCAGGCCGATGCGGCCGAGGACGAGGACACGCTGTTCGCGCGCCTGCGCGAGATCCGGCC
>NZ_JAELTI010000142.1 GCF_016428755.1 Allobosea sp. ASV33 | reverse complement strand
AGCCCTAGGACCGCAGGGCTTCCCCCAGCGCTTCCGCCGTCACCTCGGCCATCGCCATCTGCAGCTTGTAGGCGCGGGTCTTCTCGCCGGGCTTCATCACCAGGATCACGGTCTCGCTGCCCGGGCAGGCGGGATCGGCGCAGATGATCTCGTTGACGGCGATCGCAGCCGTCTCGGACAGGCCGAGAAGCTCCCTGACCTGAACCTTCATGCGTTCGGACAGCGCCTTGGCTTCGGCCTTCGCATCGCCGCCCTTGCGGGTCTCGGGCTTGCCGAAGAGGCCGAAGCGCATCGCGCTCAGCTCGGCAGGACGAGCACGCCGGCCGCGCCGTCCTCGGCGCCGAAGGCGAGCCGCTTCCCGGCCTTGTCCCAGGCGAAGGCGCTGATGCCGCTGCCGCGCAGGGCCGGCCGCACCAGCAGTTCGGAGCCGTCGGTCAATCGCACCATCAGGATGCAGCCGTCATCGTAGCCGATAGCCAGCACCAGCGCGCCCGGATGGAAGGCGACCCGCGTGACGCGGGCATGGCGCACGCCGCATTCGCGCGGCGCCTTGCCTTGGGGCCCATCGCCCTGGAACGGCCAGACGATCGCGCCGTCCGCGCCGCTGGAGGCCAGCCAGAGCCCGTCATGCGACCAGGACAGCGAGCGGGGCTTTGCCGGGTAGCCGGTCATCCGCATATGGCCGGGCTTGTCGCCGAGCTTCCAGCCATGCAGCGCGTTCTCCTGCATCGAGGAGACGACGAAGCGCCCGTCAGGCGACCAGGCCACGTCGAGATGCGAGCCCTTCCAGTCCAGGAATTCCGGCTTGGCCTCGGTGTTCGGATACCACAGCGAAACGCCGTTCATCTGGGCGATGGCGAGGCGATAGCCCTTCGGCGCGAAGACGAGGCCCTGCGGCGTGCTCGCCGCGTCCAGCGTGCGGACACGGCCCTTCTCGTCGCGAGCGTGGACGGTCTTGCCGGTGTTCCAGGCGAGATTGCCCGAGGCCGACAGCGTGATCGCGTCGATCCAGCGGCGCTTCGGATCTTTCGCGATCTCGGCCGGTTCGCCGTCGAAGCCCGTCGCGACGACGCGCCCGTCATCGCCGCCGGTGATCAGGCGCTCGCCGTCGCCGGTGGCGCAGAGGATGCCGCCGGCATGAGCCTCGACGCTGTCGACAAGGGCGCCGTCGCGCCAGCGCAGCACGCGCCCGTCGGCGAGCGCGAGCACGAGCCCCTGCTTCAGCCAGTGGACCGCGACGACATGCGTCTCGGCAGTGATCGAGGTAACATGCTCGCGCAGCGAGACGGGTGGGGTCATCGTCGTCATGACGCGGCTTTAACTCAGGCCGCGCAGGCTTCAAACCCCTTGCGCAGCTCATTCTCGTTGAGATCGCGCCCGATGAAGACGAGGCGGCTCTCGCGGGTCTCGCCATCCTTCCAGTCGCGCTGCAGGTCGCCGTCCAGGATCATGTGCACGCCCTGGAAGACGAAGCGGCGCGGCTCGTTCTTGAAGGCCAGGATGCCCTTGGAGCGCAGGATGTTCGGCCCCTGGATCTGCGTGAGGTCGTTGATCCACGGCATGAACTTCTCGGGATCGACTTCGCCGGGAATCGTCAGCGAGATCGAGCGCACATCCTCGGCATGGTGATGGTGATGCCCGGCTTCGAGGAAATCCGGCTCGATATCGAGGATGCGGTCGAGATCGAAGGCATTGCGGTCGAGCAGCGCGGCAATATCGACATTGGCCCGCTCGGCCTTGTGCAGCTTGGCATAGGGGTTGATGGCGCGGATCGCCGCCTCGACATCGGCGAGCTCTTCCGCCGTGACGAGATCGGTCTTGTTGAGTACGATGACATCGGCGAAGGCGATCTGGTTCTTCGCCTCCGGCGCATCCCTGAGCCGGTCCTTCAGCCACTTGGCATCGGTCACGGTCACGACCGCGTCGAGGCGGGTGGCGTCGCCGACATCCTGATCGACGAAGAAGGTCTGCGCGACCGGCGCGGGATCGGCGAGACCGGTGGTCTCGACGATGATCGCGTCGAACTTGCCCTTGCGCTTCATCAAGCCGTCGAGGATGCGGATCAGGTCGCCGCGCACGGTGCAGCAGATGCAGCCGTTGTTCATCTCGAAGATTTCCTCGTCGGCGCCGACGATGAGGTCGCCATCGATGCCGGCCTCGCCGAACTCGTTGACGATCACGGCGAATTTCTTGCCGTGATCCTCGGTCAGGATGCGGTTGAGGAGCGTGGTCTTGCCGGCGCCCAGATAGCCGGTGAGCACCGTGACGGGGATTTTCTCGGACATGGCTTGACCTGAATGACTGCGACGCGAGGAGGACACCGCCCGGATCAGGCCGGGCCGGCGGTCAGCGCCTTTTCGATTTCGCTTATATTGTGCTTCATCATCCGGATGTAAGTCCCCGCCGGGCCGGTTGCGACCGAGAGCGCGTCCGAATAGAGCCGGCCGCCGACCTTGGCGCCGCTCTCCCGCGCAATCTGCTCGACAAGGCGGGGATTCGTGACGTTCTCGAGGAAGACGGCCGGAATCTTCTGCGCCTTCACCTGCCGGATGATGCGGGCGACATCCCTGGCGGAAGCCTCGGCCTCGGTCGAGACGCCCTGCGGCGCGACGAAGGCGATGCCATAGGCCTTCACGAAATAGCCGAAGGCGTCATGGGTGGTGATCGCCTTGCGCCGCTCGGCCGGAATGCGCGCGATGGCGGCCTTCACCTCGCCTTCGAGCCTGTCGAGTTCGGCGAGATAGGCCGTCGCATTGGCCTCGTAGCTCGCCTTGCCGGCGGGATCGGCCGCACTCAGCGCGTCCCGGGTATTGGCGACATACACCTTCGCATTGGCGATGCTCTGCCAGGCATGCGGATCGTCATGGCCATGGGCATGCGCGTGACCGCCCTTGTCCTTGTCGTCATGGTCGTCATCGGCTTCGAGCGGCGTGATGCCCTTCGTCGCCTCGGCCAGCGTCGCCTTCGTGCCGGAGGATTTGACGAGACGCGGCAGCCAGCCCTCGAAATGCAGGCCGTTGACGAGGACGAGCTTGGCTGCGGCCATCGCCTTCGCGTCGCCCGGCGTCGGCGAATAGACATGCGCGTCGCCGTCGGGGCCGACCAGCGTCGTCACGCTGATGCGATCGCCGCCGATCTGCCGGGCGAAATCGCCGAGGATCGAGAAACTTGCCACCACCGGCAGCTTCGCTTGTGCGCTGTCTTGCGCGAAAGCACCGAACGGCGTGGCGGCTGCGGCAAACCCGAAAGCAAGACCGGCGACAAGGGCGCGGCGGTTGGGCATGGGAGACTCCGAGAAATGAAACGATATAACGTTTCTATCTCTGGAGATGGGCGCGGGGCAAGAGGCGCCGCGCAAGTCCGTCCTGCGAACCGAACAGGAGCGACCCCAGATAGATCGCCCCCGCCGCCAGGATGATCGACGGCCCCGCCGGCAGGCTCGACCCCGCCGCGTAGGACGTCACGAGCCCGGCATAGCCGGAAACCATGCCGAAACCGGCCGCGAGCAGCAGCAGGCGCGTGATATCGGCCGTCCAGAAGCGCGCAGCCGCAGCCGGCAGCATCATCATGCCGACGGCGAGCAAGGTCCCCAGCGCATGGAATCCGGCGACGAGATTGAGCACGACCAGCGCGAGGAAGGTCAGGTGCACAAAGCCGCCGGAGCGGCTGACCGAGCGCAGGAAGCCGGGATCGACGCATTCCAGCACCAGCGGCCGATAGAGCGCCGCCAGCGACAGCAGAGACACGGTCGCGACACCGGCGAGCAGGATCAGCACCTGATCGTCGAGCGCCAGCACATTGCCGAAGAGCACATGGAGCAGGTCGATGGCCGAGCCCCTGAGCGAGACGATGGTGACACCGAGCGCGAGCGAAATCAGATAGAAGGCGGCAAGCGAGGCGTCCTCCTTGAGCACGGTCGCCCGCGCCACCGCACCGGCCGCCAGCGCCACCGCGAAACCGGCAGCGAGCCCGCCGATCGTCATCGCCGGCAGAGAGAAGCCGGCGACGAGATAGCCCAGCGCCGCGCCGGGCAGGATCGCATGCGCCATGGCATCGCCGGTCAGGCTCATCCGCCGGAGCATCAGGAAGACGCCGATCGGCGCTCCCGAGACGGAGAGCGCCGCCACGCCGACAAGGGCACGGCGCATGAAGTCGAATTCGGCGAAGGGGCCGATGAGGAGATCGTAGAGCAACGCTGGCAACCAATTTTCGTCATTCCGGACAAGCGGCGAAGCCGCGCCGATCCGGAACCCATCGGAGAGCGCAGCGCCCTAAGATGGATTCCGGGTCTCCGCTTCGCTGCGCCCGGAATGACGGCGCAGATTGCGGACGATCGATGAAGCCAAACGCTACGCCGCGTCGCGCTGGCAGGGAGCGGCGTGGCTGTCGAAAGACTCGACCATGCGCCGCGCCTTCAAGAGGTTTTCCGGCGTCAGCACCGTCGCGGTCTCGCCCCAGGCCACAGCCTCACGCGCCAGCAGCAATGTCTGCGGGAAGACCTGCCGGACCGTCTCGATATCGTGCAGCACGGCGACGACGGTGCGGCTCTCGCCATGCCAGCGCCTGACGAGTTCGAGCAGATCGGCGGTCGTGCGCGCATCGATCGCGGTGAAGGGCTCGTCGAGCAGGATCACGTCGGCATCCTGCAGCAAGAGCCGCGCGAACAGCGCCCGCTGCATCTGCCCGCCGGAGAGCGTGCCGATCGGCCGGCGCTCGAAGCCGGTCAGGCCCACCGCCGCGATGGCATGCTCGATCTTGTGAGCAGCGCCCGCACCGATCTGGCCGAAGATGCCGGCCCGGTTCCACAGCCCCATCGCGACGAGATCGTAGACATGGATCGGGAAGGAGCGGTCGAGATCCGCCGATTGCGGGAGATAGGCGAGCCGCTTGCCCTTCGCGAGCGCGACGCCGCCTGAGAGCGGTGCCAGCGCCCCGGCAATGCCCTTGAGCAAGGTCGACTTGCCGGCGCCGTTCGGCCCGACGATGGCCGTCAGGCTCCCGGTTGCGATCTCGCCGGAGAGGTGATGCACCGCCGGATGGCGATCATAGCCCAGCGTCAGATCGGTCAGGCGGATGGCAGACATAACGCTACTCGATCACAGGATCACGGCCAGCGTCGCCAGCCAGAGCAGGGCAACGATGGCAGCGGCCAATCCCACGCGCGTCCCCGCCGACAGACGCAGCAGCGACCACCCCGGAGCTTCCGAGGCAGCGCGATGCGTGTGAGGAGCGTGCGCGTGGACCATGAGAAACGATATAATGTTACGTCCACGCCGGAGCAAGCGCGATTCCGCGCCTGTCCCCGCTCAGAACGGCAGATACTGATAGAGCCAGGTTTCGGTCAGCACGGTATCGCCCGTCTTGAGATAGCAGCGCATCTCCACCGGATCGCTGCCGGCGACCGAGAGATCGAACTGGGCGCGCCAATGGCCGGGCACGTCGTCCGGCATGGCCTCGGCGAAGACATAGGAGAAGCTGCCGCGCGAGGTCGAGAGCACGACCTCCGGCTTGACGCCGAAGGGCACCGCCTCCAGCGCAGGCCCCAAAAACTCGACCATGAACTTGCGCACGCCCCGCGGCCGCGCCGTTCCCGGCTGGCCGCCATTGCCGAGCCGCGTCGCGACGACCCGGCCGAGCTGGGTCGGGAAGGGCTCGTCGGCGAGCCAGTGCAGCGTGTAGCGGAAATCATAAGCATTGCCCGCCCGGGCCGGCGCCTCCGGCACCCACATCGCGACGATGTTGTCGTGGATCTCGTCATCGGTCGGGATTTCGACGAGCTGGACGGAGCCTCGGCCCCATTGGCCGGTGGTCTCGACCCAGAGGCTCGGGCGGCGCTCGTAATGCACGCCGTCGAGATAATGCCCGGTCTCGCGGTCGCGCTGCATCAGGCCGAAACCGCGAGGATCATTGTCGACGAAGGCGGAGGCCATGGTCCGTGGAGGATTGTTGAGGGGGCGCCAGGCGCGCTCGCCCGACCCGGTCCAGAGGGCGAGCCCGTCGGAATCATGCACTTCCGGGCGCCAGTCGATGGCCATCGGCTTCGCTGTCTCTGAATACCAGAACATCGAGGTCAGCGGCGCGATGCCGAGCCGGGAGACATCCTTGCGCAGATGAAGCGCGGTCTCGATCTCCATGGTGACGCCCTTGCCGCGATGCATGCGGAAGCGATAGGCGCCGGCAAGGCTTGGCCCCGATAGCAGCGCATAGACCACGACATATTCCGCCCCCGCCTGCGGCGTTTCCAGCCAGATATGGGTGAAGTCGGGGAATTCCTCGGTCTTGCCGGAGACGGCCGGATCGATCGCGACGCCGCGCGCCGACAGCCCGTACTGGTAGAGCTCGCCGATGGCACGGAAATAGGAGGCGCCGAGGAAGGCGACCCAGTCGTTCGTCTTCCAGTCCAGCGCCTCGCCATTGCGGCCGGGATGGCCGCTGCGGCTTTCCTGCAGGCGGAAACCGGCGAAGCCCGCGCCCGCCGGAAGCTCGCGGGCGGGCGAATTGGCCGGCATCTCGAAATAGCTGGCGTCGTAGACGATCTCGCGGGCCCTGCCATCCTCGACCACATGCATGCGCACCGGCTTCTGGAAGAAGCGGCCGAGATGGAAGAAGGTCACCGGCCAGGGCGAAGGACCGTTCGCCCAAAGCGCCGATTCCGGCTTGAACCGGATCTTGCCGTGGGCGTCGTAGTCGATCCGCTGCATCACCTCGGGCCGCGGGCTCGGCGGCGCCTCATAGGGCTTGCCGGCCATCTCCTTCGCGCGCGCTTTCAGGGCTTCGAAGCTGAAATCCCCGCTGTCCCCGAGCTTCAGCCCCTGCTGCGCCAGCGCCTCCGGCGCGAAGCCGAGCGCTGCCAGCGTCGCTGTCGCGCCCGCACCTGCAAGAAGAGTCCGTCGGTCGAGGCGAAGCCCCTGGCTGCTACCCTGCTCGGCGCGGTCGTGCATGTCGTCCCTGGTCACTCGTTGTTCGAAAGGCACGGCCGGCCCGCCCATGGCGAGGTTGCCGTGCGAACCCGCAGATAGGCAGCCAATCATGGCGAAACCAGCCCGCCTCTTCGGCTAAAGGCGAACTCCTACCTATTGTCGGGCGCTTTCCCTTTCCGGTTCAGCATGCTCTAGAATTGCGACAACTGGCCGCATGAGCCGGATCACGCAATCGAGGAGACGTCATGAAATCGTTGTTTCGGGCCCGGCATCTTGCCGGCCTTGCTGCTGCTGTCGCGCTCGCGGCCCTTCCGGTGAAGGCCAGCGCCCAGGACTTCATCAACATCCTGACCGGCGGCACCTCCGGCGTCTACTACCCGATGGGCGTCGCGCTCTCGAAGATCTACGGCGAGAAGATCCCGAACGTCCGGCCGACCGTGCAGGCAACCAAGGCCTCGGTCGAGAATCTCGTCCTTCTCCAGCAGGGCCGCGGCGAGATCGCCTTCACGCTCGGCGATTCGCTCGACGCCGCCTGGAAGGGCGACGAGGAGGCCGGCTTCAAGTCCCCGCTGAAGAAGCTGCGCGGCGTCACCGCGATCTATCCGAACTATGTCCAGATCGTCGCCTCCAAGGAGAGCGGCATCAAGACGCTGGCCGATCTCAAGGGCAAGCGGCTCTCGGTCGGCGCGCCGAAATCCGGCACCGAGCTCAATGCCCGCGCGATCCTCGCCGCCGCCGGTATCACCTACAAGGATCTCGGCAAGATCGAGTACCTGCCCTTCGCCGAATCGGTCGAGCTGATGAAGAACCGCCAGCTCGACGCCACCTTGCAATCCGCCGGCCTCGGCGTCGCCTCGCTGCGCGATCTCGCGACCTCCGTCGAGATCAATGTCGTCGAGGTGCCCAAGGCCGTGATCGACAAGGCCGGCCCGCCCTTCATCAGCGCCCCGATCCCGGCCAATACCTATACCGGCCAGACCAGCGACGTGAACACGGCCGCTGTGGTCAACTACCTCGTCACCCATGAGGGCGTGAAGGAAGAGGTGGTCTACCAGATGACCAAGGCCATCTTCGACAATCTCGGCGATCTCGCCGCCTCGCATGCGGCGGGCAAGGAGATCAAGCTGGAGAAGGCGCTCGACGGCATGCCGATCCCACTGCATCCCGGCGCCGCGCGCTACCTGAAGGAAAAGGGCCTGAAGACCGGCTCGTAACGCTTGAATGACGCGTGTCATCCCGTGCGCGCTGCAGCGTGCAACGCTGCTGCGCAGACACGGGACCGCGCGACGAGAAGCGCCTCTTTCTGAAAACGATCCCGCATCTGCGCCGCAGCACCGACATGCCGCGGCGCATGCGGGATGACACCATGACACCGGCAGGACTTCGACCATGGCCACCGCCGAGACCGACCAGCTTGAAGCCCTTTCCGGCGCCACCCCGGTTCCGATCGAGCATCCCGATCTCGACAATTTCGAGCATGGCTTCCCACCCGGCTTCGGCCCCGGCGGCTGGGGGTTCTTCGCTTATGGCCTGGCGATCGCTTTTGCGGCCTTCCAGATCGCGATCTCCGCCTGGAACTTCCTGCCGAGTCAGGCGGCGCGCGGCGTCCATGTCGGCTTCCTGCTGCTGCTCTCGTTTGGTCTCGTCGCCAATTTCCGGGCGAAGGATACGCCCGGTCGCGTGTTCGGCTGGGCGCTCGGCGTCCTCGGCTTCGGCCTCGGCCTCTACCAATGGATCTTCTATGCCGACCTGATCCTGCGCGACGGCGACCCCTCGACGCTCGATCTCGTCGTCGGCACGCTGCTGATCGTGCTGATCTTCGAGGCCGCACGCCGGTTGATGGGCAACGCCCTGCCGATCATGTGCGGCATCTGCCTGCTCTACTGGTTCTTCGGCCAGTACCTGCCGGCGCCGTTCAACCATCGCGGCTACGGCTTCGACCAGATCATCGGCCATCTCTCCTTCGGCACCGAGGGCTTCTACGGCACGCCGATCTACGTCTCGGCGACCTATATCTTCCTGTTCATCGTCTTCGGTTCCTTCCTCGAGAAGGCCGGGATGATCCATCTCTTCAACGACGTCTCGCTCGGCCTCTTCGGAGGATCGCGCGGCGGTCCCGCCAAGGTCGCCGTGGTCTCGTCGGGCATGATGGGGATGATCTCAGGCTCCGGCGTCGCCAATGTCGTGACCGTCGGCCAGTTCACCATTCCGCTGATGATCAAGTTCGGCTATCGGCGCGCCTTCGCCGCCGGCGTCGAGGCGACAGCCTCGATGGGCGGCCAGATCATGCCGCCGGTGATGGGGGCCGTCGCCTTCATCATGGCCGAGACGCTGGGCGTGCCCTATGCCGAGATCGTCAAGGCAGCCGCGATCCCCGCCGTGCTCTATTTCGCCTCGGCCTTCTGGATGGTGCATCTGGAAGCCGGCAAATATGGCCTCAAGGGCATCGAGCGCGCCATGCTGCCGAGCCCGCTGAAGGCCTTGCGCGAGCGCTGGTATCTCGCCCTGCCGCTCGCCGTACTCGTCTTCATGCTGTTCCATGGCTTCACGCCGCTCTTCGCCGGCACGATCGGCTTGGCGCTGACCGTCGGCCTGCTGCTGGGCGCAGGCGTCGCAGCGGGCCTCGGCACGCAGACGCTACGCGTGATCTTCTGGGTCGGGCTCGGGCTGATCGCCACCGCTCTCTTCCGCGAAGGCATGGATATCCGCATCGTCGCCGGCCTGATCGCGGTCCTGATCCTCGCGAATGCCTTCACGC
>NZ_JAELTI010000141.1 GCF_016428755.1 Allobosea sp. ASV33 | reverse complement strand
GGTGTCCACTTCGCTCGAAAATGCTCTAGCGCAGCCAGTGCAGTCCAAGCGTGCCGTATAGGGCGGAGGATCGGTCGCTCGTCGATTGCAGGCCGCCGGATAGGCGCCATTCCAGGCCGAGGAAGCGCAGGCCTGTGAGATGCAGGCCGAGACGCAGCTTGCGATAATCGCGCTCGCGATAGAGTTCGAATTCGGGGCCGAGATAGAAGCCAGCCGGCATCTGCCAGCCCGGCGCGATCCTCGTCCAGTATCGCCCGTTCAAGGAGGACACATAGCCATTGGCCTGGACGACCGTTCCGGGCGAGGGGACGATCCAGAGATCGGCCTGGACCCTCGCGCCGTAACGGGTCGCGACGAAGGACGGGCCGAAGGATTCGATCCGTTGCTCGCTCTCGGAATCCGAACCGGCATAGAGTGCGAGAAAGCTGTCGCCGATGCGCCATTCGTAGCCGAGCAACGCCTGCGATTCAGCCTTGTAGGTCACGCCATGCGGCTTGTGGCGGCGGGTCTGCTCCTGTGCGCCGCCGGCCTTGACGAAGAAACGGAAGCCGCTGTCCGCGAGACCGCCGCCTATGGCGCGTTTCATCCCGACGGAGAGGAAGGTCTTAGTCGGCCCGGCTTCCATGGAGCCGAAGATCACCATCGAGATCGGGCTGCGCTCGGCCTCCTCCTCTTCCTCGGCGACGGCCGTGCAAAGCGGGGCGGCAGCGAAGCTCATCGCCAGCCCGACCAGTCCGGCCTTGCCCACTCGGTACGCCACGCAAGCCCCCACGGCCCCGTCGTGCACGCTGCCTGTCCGGAAGCCTGCCTCAGGATTGCAGCAGTTTGGCAGTAGGCTGGCAAGCCTTTGTTAACCAGACGGGAGCAGGCTCGGTCCATCCGGCAAAGCTTTCGGCCCGTAACAGGGGGAGGTGGCGATGGTTTCGACCGATTTTATCCGGCAGCTCGAAGGCTACGGGCTGACCACGGCGACGATCCTCTACCGCATGCCCGATCACCTCAACGTCCTGCAGACGTATATCTGGCAGCAATACGATCTGGCGCCACGCTTTCCTGTGCTTCAGGACTTCCTTGAATTCTGGAAACGCGAACTGGAAGGGCCGCTCCATTCGGTCACCGTCGCTCATTCACGCCTGATCAAACCGGCCGAACTCCGAAATGTGAACGGCGTGTTCGCGCTGCACTGAGCGTTGCACCTGCTTGCGGCCCTGAGCCAGGGGCATTGAAAACCTGCGTCCGGCTCGCTTGTTGGTAGATGTCCGGCCGTGCTAGGCGGGCGCTTCCGCCTCGGTACGGCCTGTTCCTTTGTCATCTCCTCTGCGTACATCCGGACTTCTGACGGCACTGGCGGGTCTGCCCGGGGAGCGCATCGCCGTCGGCACGATCGTCTCGGCGCTGCAGGATCGGGCCTATGCGCTGCTCGTCGTGCTGCTCGGGCTACCGAACTGCCTGCCGATGCCGCCGCCGATCCCGCTGGTCTGCGGCCTGGTGCTCGCCTTCATCGCCGTGCAGATGCTCACCGGGCGGCGGATGCCATGGCTGCCGCAGGCGCTGCTCAAGCGCAGCATCGGCAAGCCGGAGCTCAACCGTGCGGTGGCGCGGGCGCTGCCGGCGCTGACCTGGCTGGAGCGCTTCTCGCAGCCGCGCCTGACCATGCTGGGCGGACGCTGGGCCATTCCGGTGCTCGGTCTGGTGATCCTGATCCTCGCGCTCGGCCTGATCGTGGCCGCCCCGTTCATCGGCCAGATCCCGCTCGGGCTTGCGGTCTGCCTCGTCGGGCTCGGCCTCGTCGAGCGCGACGGGGTGCTGATCATCATCGGAGCGGTGGTCGGTGCCGCCGGCCTGCTGCTCAGCGCAGGCTTTGCCTACGCGATCTTCAGCGGCATCCACGAGCTGTTCTTCTAGAGATACGCCGCCCGTCCGGCTCGTGGGTCGTCAGGCGGCAGCGAGGATTTCGGCGAAGGGATTGTCGAGGCCGAGCAGGCGGTCGATCTCCGTCGCCGGCACGGCCTTGGAGAACAGGAAGCCCTGCAATTCGTGGCAGCCGATCGCCTGCAGGAAGCGATGCTGTTCGGCGGTCTCGACGCCCTCGGCGCAGACGCGCAGGCCGAGAGCGCGGCCGAGATGGGCCATGGAGTGGACGAGGATCGCGGATTCGCCGGTCGCTTCCATGTATTCGAGGAAGGACCGGTCGATCTTGATCTTGTCGAAGGCGAAGCGGCGCAGATAGATCAAGCTCGAATAACCGGTGCCAAAATCGTCGAGCGCAAGGCCGACGCCATGCGCGCGGATGTCCATCATCGCGGCCTCGGCGGCGTCGGCATCCTCGATCAGCACGCCCTCGGTCAGTTCGAGCTCGAGCTGGGCCGGGTCGAAATCCGTCTCCGCGATGGTGCGGATGACGTTCGCGACGAAGTCCTTGTGGCGGAACTGGATCGGCGAGACGTTGACGGCGAGGCGGATGCCCTTCCAGCGCTTGGCCTCGGTGCAGGCGCGCCGCAGCACCCATTCGCTCAGCGGCACGATCAGGCCGCGCTCCTCGGCGATGGCGATGAAGTCCGAGGGCGGGATCATGCCGTGGGCCGGATGCTGCCAGCGGACCAGCGCCTCGACGCCGACGATGGTCGACCCATCCACGGAGACCTGAGGCTGGTAGTGCAGCATCAGCTGGTCGTTGTCGATGGCGTGGCGCAGGTCGTCCTCGACCATGCGCTTCAACTGCATCGAGCGGTTCATCTGCGATTCGAAGAAGGCATAGCGGTTGCGGCCGCTGTTCTTGGCCTCGTAGAGCGCGGTATCGGCGAGCTTGAGCAGGGCTTCGCGGCTGGTGCCGTCGCGCGGCGCCATGGCGATGCCGATCGAGGAGCCGATGGTGACCTCGGCGCCGGTGATCGTGAACGGCTCGGTGAGGCTGGCGAGGATGCGCTCGCCCAGCGCGGCGCAGCCGGCCGGCGTGGCGGAATGGGTCTGGATGATGCCGAACTCGTCGCCGCCGAGCCGCGCGACCGTGTCGCCGACCTGGACCGCGCCGGAGAGGCGGATTGCGACCTGGCGGATCAGCTCGTCGCCGGCGGTGTGTCCATAGGTGTCGTTGACGGCCTTGAAGCGATCGAGATCGATCAGAAGCACGGCGAGGCTCGGGCCGTCATCGTGGATATGGGCGAGGGTCTGGTCGAGCGTCAGGTCGAAGCTGCGGCGGTTCGGCAGCAGTGATAGCTCATCCTGTCCGGCGAGGCGCTGGATCTGGCGTTCGCGCAGTTCGATCTGCTCGGCCGAGGCGCGCAGGCGCTGGACCACGAAGACGAAGATCGCGGAGAAGAGCAGCGCGACCGCGATGAGGGCCCAGAGGAAACGGCGCAGCATGACGTCGCCGGGGCGCGCCGGGGACCAGGTCAGCCACGCGCCGATCTTACCGTCGGCCGTGCGCAGGCCCAGCTTCGACAGCGGATCGGCCGGCGGCGAGGTCACGAGCTCGATATCGGCGATGCGATTGCGGTCGGCGAGGTCCGAGAGCATGGCGCTGGACAGGTGCCGATAGGCGACGAAGGACAGCGGCGTCGGGCTGGTTCCGGAGCTGAACGAGGCCATCCGCGAGAGATCGATCACTGTCAGGATGAGGGTCTCGTCGCCGTCGGTGGTGATGGTCGAGCGGGCCGCGCCGAACTGGGGCGAGACCTCGTCGCCGATCACGCTGGCGACGAATGAGCTTTTCGCGCTGCGCTGCAGTGCCTCGATATGGCGCGGGCCTTCCAGCGAGGCGTGGTCGATGCTGGTCGGGTTCTCGACCCAGGCGAGCACGGCTCCGCCGGTGCCGTCGATATAGGCGCCGTCGAAATCCATCAACTGGCTGCCGAGGCGCTTGAGGGCTGCTTGAAGCACCGAGGGAGGGCCGGGCTGCTGCAGGGTTTCGGGCAGGTCGCCGGCTGCCACGAGCCGCTCCAGCCGTAGTTCGCTCAGCTTGATCTGGGCGTTGACGGCGGCCTCGATCCGCTCACCCTGGCGCTGCGCCTCGAGCCGATTGGCTTCGCGGGTGATGGCGACGACGACGCCGATCCCCGCCGCCATCAGCAGCAGGAAAGCACAGCCCAGCGTCACGACCGTGCTCGCGAACATGCGAGCGGAAGAACCCGCATTCGTCATCTTCGCGGCGGTGAATGCGGGCATTATTCGTCCAGAAATCTGTCTTCGTACTGCGACTTAAGGCCGGAAGTGTTGACATCCCGTTGCCTGACGCAGGGGTGTGTGCGCGGTCAAGCGCCCGGAGGCGCATAGGGCGGGCGAGGGATCGCCATATGGGCCGCCCGCAGCGCGGCGGACCAGCGCTCGCGCAGGTCGTGGAAATAGGGCTCGCCCGCCTCGATCCGGCGGTTGAGCTCGAAATCGTCGGCGTCGCGCCTGATGACGACGAGGTCGATCGGCAGGCCGACGCCGAGATTGGAGCGCATGGTCGAATCCATCGAGATCAGTCCGACCTTCAAGGCATCGTAGAGATGGGTCTTGTAGGTCACGGCGCGGTCGAGGATCGGCTTGCCGTATTTGTGCTCGCCGATCTGCAGGAAGGGCGAATCGATGCCGCATTCGATGAAGTTGCCGGCGCTGTAGACCATGAACAGGCGCATCGGCTGGCCTTTGATCTGGCCGCCGAACAGCATCCCGATCTCGAACTTGACGCCGGCGTCCTCCAGAGCCGGGCCGTCGATCTCGCGGACATGGCGGATACAGCGGCCGACGAGCTGGGCCGCCCTGAACATCGAGCTCGCGTTCTGCAGCGTGTCGAGTTCGCCGGTCTCGGGATTGGGCAGGCCTTCGTGCAGGAAGCTGACAACCGACTGGGTGATCGAGAGGTTGCCGGCGGTCATCAGGCCGAAATTGCGGTCGCCCGGCCAGTTGAAGACATGGAGTTTGCGGAAGGTCGAGATGTCGTCGAGCCCGGCATTGGTGCGGGTGTCGGCAATCATGACGAGCCCGTCCTGCACGAGGATTCCGGCGCAATAGGTCACGGGTTCGGTCCTGTCTTCTTGCCCTGCCGTCCCGGCGATGCTCGCCGGAAGGAGGGTTATTGATTGGCCAAGCGGCCTTCGGCCTCGCGGGCGCTGACGAGGACGTTGAGGTTCTCGCCTTCGCCGCCCTGGCGCGAACCGCGCACTGGCGCGGCATCCGCGTAGTCGAGCCCTATCGCAACTCGCACATGCGTGTCGATCGGACAAAGCGCATTGGCGCAGTCGAAGCCGATCCAGCCGTAGTCGTCGAGATGGACCTCGGCCCAGGCATGGGCGCCGTTGCCAAGCGGCAGGCTGTCGGACTGCGCGACATAGCCCGATACATAGCGGGCGGGCAGGCCGAGATGCCGGACGCAGGCCATGAAGACATGGGCGACGTCCTGCGCGATCCCTTCGCGGGCGGCAAAGGCCTGGGCTGCGCCGACGCCGGTGCGGCCGCTGGCCTCGACGCAATCGATACGGTCGCTGACGGCGTTCATCAGCGCATGCATGCGCGAGAGCGGCGTGCCGGCACCGGCCGTGACCTCCTCGGCGAAGCTGCGCAGCGCCTCGTCCTGCTGCGTGAGCAAGGTGTCGCGGCAATAGACCTCGCAGGGCACGCGCTCCAGCCCGCCGCGCACGACGCCGGCGAGATCGACCGTCTCGATCAGCCCGTCGATGCGGATGGCGAGCGAGGAGATCGGGCCATCGGCATAGAACGAGTGCACGATGTTGCCATGGGCATCCTGCGTGGCGCGCAGGCGGCCGTCGACATTCGGCTCGATGCGCCATGACATGACGTGCTGGCCGTCATGGTCGCGCGGGGTCAGCCGCAGGATCTGCGTGATATGGCGTGCCGGCTCGGCATAGTCGTAACCGATCGTATGGGAAATCCTGATCCGCATGGTCCAGTCCGGGCAGGTTTAGGGCAGCCGCGCCGCCGCAGAGAGCTTGAGCGCGGGCGAACAGATCATTGCAGATACTGCTCGAAGATGGTGTGGCCGAGGCGGTTGTTCTCGGTGATGAACTCCTCGATGAATTCATGCAGCCCGTGCACGAAGACATCGTCGATCCGCGTGTTGCTGAGACTGGCCAGCGTCTTGCGGGCCTGGCGCTGGGCTGCCCCCTGGCGGCCATAGGCGTCGCCGAGCGCATCGAGAAAGCGCGAGATGTTCTCGTAGCAGGCGGCGAGCGAGCGCGGCATGCGCCGGTTCAGCACGAGAAGGTCGGCGACCAGGATCGGCTTCACCGCCTCGCGATAGACCCAGTGATAGGCGGTCAGCGCCGAGACTTCGCGCAACACCGTCGTCCATTGGAAATAGTCGAGCGAACCGCCCACCTGCTCGTCGGCCGGCAGCAGGACATGATATTTCACGTCGAGGATGCGGGCGGTGTTGTCGGCGCGCTCGAGATAGACGCCGAGCCGCGAGAACCAGTAGCTGTCGTCGCGCAGCATGGTCCGGTAAGCCGAACCGTCGAAGACCAGCGAGACGTTCTTCACCCAGTCGAGGAAGCGGGCGAATTCCTCGCGGTCCATGCGCTTCTTCTCGAAGCGCTGCAGCTCCAGCCAGGCGCCGTTGAGCGCATCCCACATCTCCGACGTCAGTGCCGTGCGTACGGCTCGCGCGTTGGAGCGTGCCTGGGCCAGGCAGTTGCGGATCGAGGAGGGGTTGTCCGGATTGAAGGTCAGGAAATCGCAGACGTTGCGTTCGTTCGCCTCGCCATAAGCCTTGGCGAAGGCCTCCTCGCAGCCGGCGGTGAGGACTGCGCTCTGCCATTCCGTGCCGGCGCCGCCATAGGTCGTCGGCAGGTTGGTCAGGCGTGTCGTGGCGTCGAGGATGCGGGCGAGATATTCGGCCCGCTCGACATAGCGGGAAACCCAGTAGAGGCTGTCTGCGGTACGCGAAAGCATGGTCAGCGTGTGCCTTTCCGCGGGATGGCAGGCTGTTTCGGGAGAAGAGCAGGCGGGGCGGTAGGCGAGTCCGTCATGCGTCGAGCACCCAGGTGTCCTTGGTGCCGCCGCCCTGGCTGGAATTGACGACGAGCGAACCTTCCTTGAGCGCGACGCGGGTCAGGCCGCCCGGCACGCAGGAGATGCCGTTGGCGCCGGAAAGCACATAAGGGCGCAGGTCGACATGGCGCGGCGCCACGCCGGAGGCGACGAAGGTCGGGCAGGTCGACAGCGCGAGCGTCGGCTGGGCGATGAAGCCCTCGGGGCTCGCCTTGAGCTTGCGCCGGAAGGTCTCGATCTGCGCCTTATTGGCGTGCGGGCCGACGAGCATGCCGTAGCCACCCGAGCCGTTGACCTCCTTGACGACGAGCTTCTCGAGATTGTCGAGGACATAGGCGTTGGCCTCGGGCTCGCGGCATCTGTAGGTCGGGACGTTCTTCAGGATCGGCTCCTCGCCGGTGAAGAACTTCACGATCTCCGGCATATAGCTGTAGACCGCCTTGTCATCGGCGACGCCGGTGCCGACCGCGTTCGCCAGCGTGACATTGCCGGCCTTGTAGGCGCCGATGATGCCGGGGACGCCGAGCACGGAATCGCTGCGGAAGGCGAGGGGGTCGATGAAGTCGTCGTCGATGCGCCGGTAGATCACGTCGACGCGCTTCGGCCCTTGCGTCGTGCGCATGTAGACGACGTCGTCCTTGACCAGGAGGTCCGAGCCCTCGACCAGCTCGACGCCGAGCTTGTCGGCCAGGAACGAGTGCTCGTAGAAGGCCGAGTTGTACTGGCCGGGCGTGAGCAGGCAGATCGTCGGGTCCGACGAAGAACTGCGCGGCGCGACCGAGCGCAGGGTCGCCAGCAACTGGTCCGGGTAGTTGTCGACCGGCGCGACGCGATGCGTCGAGAACAGCTCCGGGAAGAGCCGGAGCATAACCTCGCGGTTCTCCATCATGTAGGAGACGCCGGAGGGCGTGCGGGCATTGTCCTCCAGGACGTAGAAGGTATCCGCGTCGACGCGCACCACATCGATGCCGGCGATATGGCAGTAGATGTCGTGCGGGACCTTGAAGTCGACCATTTCGAGCTGGTAGCAGGCGTTGCGATAGACCAGATCTGGCGGGATGATGCCTGCCTTCAGGCATTCCTTGGGGCCGTAGACATCGGCCAGGAACATGTTGAGCGCGGTGACGCGCTGGCGCAGGCCGGCCTCCAGCTTCGTCCATTCCGGCTTGGTCAGCACGCGCGGGATGATGTCGAAGGGGATCAGGCGCTCGGTCGATTCCTCGTCGCCATAGACCGCGAAGGTGATTCCGATGCGGCGGAAGAACAGCTCAGCCTGGCTGCGCCTGAGCGCCAGCATCTCCGGCGGCGCCTCCTTCAGCCAGCGATCCAAAGCCGCGTAGGCAGGCCTCAGCTCGGTGCCCGAACCGGTCATTTCATCGAATGCGACCATGCAGCCCTCTTCCCCGTTGAAACCAGCCTATGCGCATTCGCGGGCGTTCGGGAAGAGGGAGAATAGGCGCGCAATTGATCTGGTCTGCCTTTTTCATGGGCAGTATTGATCAGGTACAGTTCGCTTTAGTTGATCTCGGCAAAGATGAACCCGCCCGCAGAACGCGGCTGTTCCTTCGTCGCGCCACGCCGGCGGCCATGCCTGCGCTATTCTTGGACCGAATTCGCGCGTCCGTCCAGCCACAGGCGCAAGGCCAGCGCGTTGTTCCGCTCCTCGTCCTTCGCCGCATAGAGCAGGGCGACCGGGCCCCTCTTCCGTTCAGCCGCCAGGGTCGCGAGCGCCGCCTGAGCCGACGGGCTGCCGAGCTCGGTCGCATAGGCGGCGCAGAACTCGTCCCAGCGCTCTGGATGGCCATGGAACTCGTGACGCAAGGCGTCGCTGGGCGCGAGATCCTTGAGCCAGAGGTCGATCCGGTCCTTGGCGACGCCGCGCGGCCAGAGCCTGTCGACCAGGATGCGCGTGCCGTCGCCGGGGGCAGGGGGATCGTAGACGCGCTTGACGGTGAGCGGCGTCATCAGATCAGCCCGAGGCTGCGGAAGCTGGCATGGCCGTCGCGGCCGACGATGATGTGGTCGTGGATCGCGATTCCCAGGGGCTTGGCGATGTCGACCAGCTCGCGCGTCATCCGCATGTCGGCGCCGGACGGCGTGGGATCGCCCGACGGGTGGTTGTGGACCAGGATGATCGCGGACGCCGAGAGTTCGAGCGCGCGCCGCATCACCTCGCGCGGATAGACCGGCGTATGGTCGACCGTACCGGTCTGCTGCACCTCGTCGGCGATCAGCGTGTTCTTCTTGTCGAGGAAGAGGATGCGGAACTGCTCGCGCTCGGCGAAGGCCATCGCCATCCGGCAATAGTCCAGCACGGAGGACCAGGAGGAGAGGACCGGCCGCTTGCCGACCGCGCCCTTGGCCATGCGCTTCAGGGCGGCCTCGACGATCTTGAGATCGAGCGCGACGCCTTCGCCGACGCCCTTTACCTCGGTGAGGCGCGACGCGGGGGCGCCCAGCACTTCCGCAAAGGAGCCGAAGCGCTGGATCAAGTCCTTGGCAAGCGGCTTGACGTCGCGCTGGGGGATCGAGCGGAAGAGCAAAAGCTCCAGCAGCTCATAATCCGGCAGCGTCTCGGCCCCGGCTTCCTGAAAGCGGGCGCGCAGGCGCTCGCGGTGGCCGTGGTAATGCGGCGTACCGGCATCGGTGACGGCGGCCGGCGAGGGCGCTTTACGCGGTCCCTTGCCGATGCCCACGCTCATCTTGCGGCGAGCGGATTGCCGAGGCCGGCGGGCGAGAGCGTGAAGATCTCGCAGCCCTGCTCGGTGACGCCGATCTGATGCTCGAACTGGGCCGAGAGCGAGCGGTCGCGTGTCACGGCGGTCCAGCCGTCCGAGAGTACTTTCACGCCCGGCTTGCCGAGATTGATCATCGGCTCGATGGTGAAGACCATGCCGGGCTTCAGCAGCACGCCCTCGCCGGGGCTGCCGTAATGCAGGATGTTCGGCGCGTCGTGGAAGAGCTGGCCGATGCCGTGGCCGCAGAAGTCGCGCACCACCGAGCAGCGCTCGGCCTCGGCATAGCGCTGGATGGCGAAACCGATATCGCCGGTGGTGGCGCCGGCGCGCACCGCCTTGATGCCGCGCTGCAGGCTCTCATAGGTGATCTCGACCAGACGCTCGGCCTTCCGCG
>NZ_JAELTI010000140.1 GCF_016428755.1 Allobosea sp. ASV33 | reverse complement strand
CAAGGTCTCGACCGCGGTGCTCCTGGAGAAGCCGCTCAAGCGGGCCGTCAACATCCAGGCGGATTATGTCGGGTTCGAATGCCCCGACTATTTCGTGGTCGGCTACGGCATGGACGTGGCCCATTCCTATCGGCAACTGCCGTTCGTCGGCGTGGTCGAGACCGATGATCAGGCCGGGTTGCCCGGTATCTGAGGAGCATCCATGTCGCGTATTCTGGTCGTCGATGACGAGGAGCCGCTGCGCGTGCTGGTCGCACGCGGCCTCGGTCTCGACGGACATAGCTGCCTGATGGCGTCCGACGGGGCCGAGGCGCTCGATATCCTGGAAGCCGAGCAGGGCCGCTTCGACCTGCTGCTGACCGATATCCGCATGCCCCTGATGGACGGGATCGCGCTGGCGCTGGCCGCCAAGCAGCAGTTCCCCGACCTGACGATCATGCTGATGACGGGCTATGCCGAGCAGCGTGAGCGGGCCAAGAGCCTGGAATCGATCGTCGCGGAGGTGATGGCCAAGCCCTTCACCATCGCGGAATTGCGCGCGACCGTGCTGAAGGTGATCGAGCGCTCGATCGGCTAGCTGTTGAGCCACCAGATCGAGGCATTGAGCAGCGTAGCGAAGGCGACCCAGGCGAGATAGGGCCAGAACAGGTTCGAGGCCAGCCGGTCCAGCGGGCGGAACGCGGCGATCGTCGCGACGATCAGGACGAGCAGCGGCAGAATGACGGCGAGACCGGCGACCGGGCTGTTGGCGCCGAAGAAGGCGAAGGACCAGCCGATATTGAACAGAAGCTGCAGGTGGTAGACCAGCAGCGCGCGCCGGCGGCCGGGGATGCCGACCGGCAGGCGCAGGATGCGGAAGACGCCGAGCGCCATCAGCGCGTAGAGCGCCGTCCAGACCGGCGCGAAAATCCAGTTCGGCGGGTTGAAGGGCGGCTTGACGAGCCCGGCATACCAGGCCGGGATCTGGGGCACGGTCACGGCGCTGCCGGCGACCGAGGCGGCCACGACCGGCAGGATCGCGATGGCAAGCGCCGCCCAGAGCGGCGGGCGGTGATCGAGCGAGGTTTGGGGCAGCGTCGTCATGACTCGATGATGGGGCGTGCGGGGAGGCCTAGCAAGACGCTGCGCCTGCCTGGGCTATGCGGCTCGGTCCAACGGGCATTCCCCTCCTTCATGGAACTTTTCCGATCGCGCCGCTTGACGCGCGCTACAGCCAGATCTGTTTCGCTTTCGCCAGATAGCGCGCGCGTTCCGCCAGTCCGTTGCGGCCGCCGTTGATCAGCCTGGTCACGCGCTCGATCTCATCGGCATCGGCAGCTGGGTTAATGGCGCGCTCGACCCAGTAGGCGAAGGCGATGCGGAGCGATGTCTCGGGCTCCTTCGCGCGCTCGGGCTCGGTTTCGAGGTCGATGCCGAGCAACTGACTGAGGCGCCGGTAATTCGCCCGGCCGGTCAACTGGAAGATGCCGCGGCCGTGATAGCGGATGCCGTCGCCGGGCTGTGTGTTGCCGAGATCGCGCCGGCCTTCATAGCGGATGAAATAGGCTGGCCCGCCATATTCCTCGAGCGTGCGGAAGCCGTCGGTCTCGTGGGCGGCCTGCGCCAGGAAATGGCAGATGCGCAACCGCGTCGCGACCGCGTGCTCGCCGGCGAGCGCATCGAAGCGCTCGGCAATGCCGGCGACGATCGCCGCATTGGCCGAGGGCGCGAGGCGTAGCAGGCGCTCGCGCGTGACCGCCAGGGCCGGTTCGGCGGATGGGCCGAGACCGATCCAGGTTCCGATGGCGCGCATCGACATAAAAATGCCCTCCCGAGAAGGAGGGCATCATCGCCTTGTCGCGGGTGCCGGGGATAAGATTGCCCGGCCGAGAGGGGTCAGCCGCTGACGGCGGTGTATTCGGTCTCGATCGAGGAGGCGTGGACCTCGTGGTCGAAGCCGTAGATATGGATCGAGATCGCCTCGCCCGGCCCGAAATTGCGCATGCGGTGGATGTTCGGGCCCGAGGGCAGCATGCAGGCGACATAGCCGGGCTGGCGCTCCTGCTCCTCGGTCTGGACGGCGCGGCTGGCGTCGATGGCGCGGTACCAGGTCTCGGTGACCGTCCCGGAGACGACGCCGAAGCAGCAGGAACAATGGTGGTCGTGGATCGAGGTCGCAGAGCCCTCGCCCCAGACGATCGCCCAGACGCTGACATTCTCGTCGCCGGCGAGGAGGTTGCGGCTGTAGCAGCCGGCCTTGCGCTCCAGCGGCAGGCGCTGGATCAGGTCCGGCATGGCGACGAGCTCCTGCAGCACCTCGCGGGCGGCGCTCAGATAGTCGCGCGTCATGGTGCCCGCATCGGTCCGCAGGTTGCGCAACACGGCCCCGCGCCGCTCCTCGCTCAGAAAACCCTGCATGCCATTCCCCTCTGGATCACTTCGAGAAGGATAGGCGCCGCTGGCGGGCAGCAGTTTGCAGAGTTGGAGAATTTTTATCCCCAATTGGAATCATGTACCCGATATGGGATGATATGTGGAAATAATTCTCCGCTTCCTTCTCGTGGTAGGTAGCTGATTCTGGATTTGGCGAGGTGCCGTGGCCAAGCTCGATGCTTTCGACCTGCGCATTCTGGCGCGCTTGCAGGAGGATGCGAGCCTGCCGCTCGCCGAACTTGCCGAGGCGGTGGGGCTGTCGTCCTCGCCCTGCTGGCGGCGGGTGCAGAAGCTGGAGGAGGGCGGCTATATCAAGCGGCGCGTGGCGCTGCTCGACCGCGACAAGCTCAAGGCCGGCGTCACCGTCTTCATCGCGGTCAAGACGGCGCGCCACTCGATGGAGTGGCTGGAGCGCTTCCATCAGGCCGTGCACGACCTGCCCGAGATCGTCGATTTCTACCGGATGAGCGGCGAGATCGACTACCTGCTCAAGGCCTATGTCGCCGATATCGCCGCGTATGACGCGCTCTACAAAAAGCTGATCTCGCGGATCGACCTCAGCGACGTGACCTCGATGTTTGCGATGGAGGAGCTGAAATCGACCTCGGCGATCCCGCTGGGTTTCGCCGAGAGCATCTGAGCCGTCGATCGACCCGGGCCCTGTCATATCATTGAGACGGGCCGAGGCTAGCGCTGCGCGCGAAACCTCAGGAGATCAAGACCATGTCGAGCCCGGCTCTGCAGACCAACCGCCGTGCACTGCTTCTCGGGCTGGGTACGGCTGCGCTAGCGGCGCCGGCTCTGGCCCGCTCGTTGCCGTCACTGCCGACGGCCAATCTCGGCGCGGATGCGGGTTACTGGCAAGCCGTCCGCGGTCTCTACAGCGTCACGCCCGACATGGTGAACCTCGAGAACGGCTATTGGGGCATCATGGCCGAGCCGGTGAAGGCGGAATACAAGCGCCTGACTGATTTCGTGAATTTCGAGAACACGGTCTATGCCCGGACCAAGATCGGGGCGGATCTCGACAATGTCCGCGCGCCGCTCGCAGAATTTCTCGGCGTCGCCCGCGAGGAGATCGCGCTGTCGCGCGGCGCGACCGAGGCGCTCCAGGCGCTGATCTCCGGCTACAACAAGCTTAAAGCCGGAGACACCGTGCTCTATGCCGATCTCGACTACGATTCGATGCAATACGCGATGAACTGGCTCAAGGACCGGCGCGGCGTCGAGGTGGCAAAGTTCGACATCCCGGAGCCCGCGACGCGGCAGGCCGTGCTCGATGCCTATGACGCCGCCCTGAAGGCCAATCCGAAGACCAAGCTCCTCCTGCTGACACATATCAGCCATCGCACCGGCCTGATGATGCCGGTGAAGGAGATCGCGGCCATGGCGAAGGCGCGCGGCGCCGACGTCATCCTCGATGCCGCCCATAGCTGGGGGCAGGTCGCCTTCAAGGCCAGGGATCTCGGCGTCGATTTCATCGGCTTCAACCTGCACAAGTGGATCGGAGCCCCGCTCGGCGTCGGCATGATCTACATCGCCCAAGAGCGCCTCGCCGATATCGATCCCTACATGGCCGACGAGGATTTCAAGGCCGACGACATCCGCTCCCGCCTGCACACCGGCACGACGAATTTCGCGGCGCAGCTTACCGTTCCGACGGCGCTCGCCCTGCATCGCGAAATCGGCCCGGAAGCCAAGGAGGCGCGCTATCGCCACCTGCGCAACTATTGGGTCGCCAAGGCGCGCGAGCTCAAGGGCGTCGAGATCCAGACGCCGGACGATCCGAGCATGGTCGCCGGGATCACCTCATTCGCGCTGGCCGGCAAGCGCTCGCCCGCGGATGTCAACGCGATCGTCGCGGAGCTGCGCGACAAGCACAAGGTCATGACGGTGCGCCGCGGCGGCGTCGCCAAGGGCAACACGATCCGCATCTCGCCGGCGCCCTACATCATGGAAGCCGACCTCGACAGGTTCGTCGCGGCGCTGGCGGTCGTGTCCGGCAATCGGGCGGGCTGATTCTGAACGTCATTCCCGGGAGGCGCGGAGCGCTGATCCGGAAATCTCTCGCCAGAGATGCTCGGGTCAAGCCCGAGCATGACGCAGGTGGGGCTCAGGCCTTCGTGACCTTCTGGTAGTCCTTCACGTCCGAGAAGGTGATGTCGGGCGCGCGCTCGGCATCGTATTTCAGCGTGAACTGGCTGGAGGCCATGAAGACCGGGTCGCCGTCGAGATCATCGGCCATGGCCGAGGGCTTGTGGCCGACGAACTTGGCCAGCGCGACCTTGTCCTCCGAGGAGACCCAGCGCGCGATCGAGAACTGGCAGGGCTCGAAATCGACGGGCAGCGAATATTCCGCGTCCATCCGCTCCTTGAGCACGTCGAGCTGGAGGGCGCCGACGACGCCGACGATGGCCGGCGCGCCGTCATGCGGCAGGAAGAGCTGGACGACGCCTTCCTCGGCCATCTGCTGCAGCGCCTCGCGCAGCTTCTTGGCCTTCATCGCGTCCTTGAGCTTGACGCGGCGCAGGATTTCCGGGGCGAAGCTCGGCACACCCTTGAAGACGATGTCCTCGCCCTCGGTCAGCGTGTCGCCGATGCGCAGCGTGCCGTGGTTCGGCAGGCCGACGATGTCGCCGGCAAAGGCTTCTTCCGCGATCGAGCGATCGCGGGCGAAGAAGAATTGCGGCGCGTTGAGCGGCATCGGCTTGCCGGTGCGGACGAGCTTAGCCTTCATGCCGCGCGACAGCTTGCCCGAGCAGATGCGCATGAAGGCGATGCGGTCGCGGTGGTTCGGATCCATGTTCGCCTGGATCTTGAAGACGAAGCCGGTCATCTTCGGCTCGTCCGCCTCGATCGGGCGCTTGTCAGAAGCTTGCGCGCGCGGGCTCGGCGCATAGGCACCGAGCGCGTCGATCAGGTCGCGCACGCCGTAGTCGCGGAGCGCCGCGCCGAAATAGAGCGGCGTCAGATGGCCCTCGCGGAAAGCCTGTAGGTCGAAGGGCTTCAGACCTTCGGCTGCGAGGAAGACCTCCTCGCGCCAGGTCTCGGCGGCGCCATTCGGCAGCAGCTCGTCGAAGAGCGGATCGTCCCAGCCGGAGACCTGGCGGTCCTCGGCGCGCTCGTCGCCTTTCTGGTTGCGGCGGAAAGTGTTGGCCTTGAGATCGTAGGTGCCGACGAATTCGCGGCCGCGACCGACCGGCCAGGTCATCGGCGCGACGTCGAGCGCCAGCGTCGTCTCGATCTCGTTGATCAGGTCGAAGGGGTCGCGCGTCTCGCGGTCGACCTTGTTGATGAAGGTGACGATCGGGATGTCGCGGAGGCGGCAGACCTCGAACAGCTTCTTGGTGCGGTCCTCGATGCCCTTGGCGGCGTCGATCACCATGACGGCGGCGTCGACGGCGGTCAGCGTGCGGTAGGTGTCTTCCGAGAAGTCCTCGTGGCCCGGCGTATCGAGCAGGTTGAAGACGTGCCCGCCGTACTCGAAGGTCATCACCGAGGTGACGACCGAGATGCCGCGCTGGCGCTCGATCTTCATCCAGTCCGAGGAGGTCTGGCGGCGACCCTGCTTGGCGCGCACTTCGCCGGCGAGCTGAATGGCGCCGCCGAAATAGAGCAGCTTCTCGGTCAGCGTCGTCTTGCCCGCGTCCGGGTGCGAGATGATGGCGAAGGTGCGCCGGCGCGCATGCGGCGCGGCGGAGGCCGCAGACGCTTCAAGGGTCGAAAGATCGGTCATGGCGCGCATGAAGACGGAAGGGGGGCGGAAGTCAATTGGTTGTCCGTTCCGATCGCCCGAGCCCGCCTATCTTACGCGGAACCAAGCCGTCATTCCGGGGCGGGCCGCAGGCCCGAGCCCGGAACCGATGCCCTTTGTGAATTCAAGCGGTGACCTGGCCGAGCTTTCCCAGCAGCGGAATCGGTTCTGGGTTCCGGGCTCTTCGCTGCGCGAAGCCCCGGAATGACGGCGTGGCTCCCGTCGAAATCCTGACTGCCAAGTCAGTTCTTCAGCCGGTAACCCGTCTTGAAGATCCAGCCGACGACCGCGATGCAGGCGGCGAGGAAGATCAGCGTCATGCCGAGGCTCACCCCCAGGCTGACATCGGCGAGCCCGTAGAAGCTCCAGCGGAAGCCGCTGATCAGGTAGACCACGGGATTGAACAGCGTCACCGTCTGCCAGAAGGGCGGCAGCATCGAGATCGAATAGAAGGAGCCGCCGAGGAAGGCGAGCGGCGTCACGATCAGCAGGGGAATGACCTGCAATTTCTCGAACCCATCCGCCCAGATGCCGATGATGAAGCCGAACAGGCTGAAGGTCGTCGCCGTCAGCACCAGGAAGAGCATCATCATCACGGGATGCTCGATCCGCAGCGGCACGAAGAAGGCGGCCGTCGCCAGGATGATCAGGCCGAGCAGGATCGATTTCGACGCGGCGGCGCCGACATAGGCGATCACCGCCTCCCACCAGGCGACGGGGGCGGAGAGCAGCTCGTAGATCGTGCCGGTGAATTTCGGGAAATAGATCGCGAAGGAGGCGTTGGCGATGCTCTGCGTCAGCAGCGAGAGCATGATCAGGCCGGGCACGATGAAGGCACCATAGGGCACGCCCTCGACCGACTGCATGCGCGATCCGATCGCGCCGCCGAAGACGATGAAATACAGCGAGGTCGAGAGTACGGGCGAGACGATGCTCTGGAGCGGCGTGCGCCAGGTCCGGTTCATCTCGAAGCGGTAGATCGCGGCGATGGCGTGGAGGTTGAGACCGGTCATCAACGGCGCTCCCTGACGAGGCTCACGAAGATGTCCTCGAGCGAGCTCTGGCTGGTACTGAGGTCCCTGAAGCGGATGCCGGCTTCGGCCAACCCTTGCAGCAAGGTGGTGATGCCGGTGCGCTCTCCTTGCGTGTCATAGATGTAGACGATCTCGTCGCCGGCCGCCGAGAGCTTGAGGTCGAAGCTCGCTAAGGGCTCGGGGATGGCCGCGATCGGCTGCTGGAGCTGCAGGGAAAGCTGCTTCTTGCCGAGCTTGCGCATCAGCTCGGCCTTTTCCTCGACCAGGATGATCTCGCCCTTGGAGATGACGCCGACGCGGTCGGCCATCTCCTCGGCCTCCTCGATATAATGCGTAGTCAGGATAATGGTAACGCCGTCGTCGCGTAGCCGGCGCACCATCCGCCACATGTCCTGCCGAAGCTCGACATCGACGCCGGCCGTGGGCTCGTCGAGGAAGAGGATGCGGGGCTCGTGCGAGAGCGCCTTGGCGATCATGACGCGCCGCTTCATGCCGCCCGAGAGCATGCGGATCTGGCTGTCCTTCTTCTCCCAGAGCGAGAGGTCCTTGAGGATGCGCTCGATCAGGGCGGGGTCGCGCGGTTTGCCGAACAGGCCGCGGCTGAAATTGACGGTTGACCAGACCGTCTCGAAGGCGTCGGTGGTCAGTTCCTGCGGCACGAGGCCGATCGCCGAGCGGGCGGCGCGGTAGTCGCGGAGGATGTCGTGGCCATCGGCCGTGACGGTGCCGGTGCTCGGCCGGACCAGGCCGCAGATGAT
Source organism: Allobosea sp. ASV33 (assembly GCF_016428755.1). Taxonomy (GTDB): domain Bacteria; phylum Pseudomonadota; class Alphaproteobacteria; order Rhizobiales; family Beijerinckiaceae; genus Allobosea. The sequence continues at coordinate 2,219 of NZ_JAELTI010000140.1, read as the reverse complement.
GCTGATCAGCGTCGTCTTGCCGGCGCCGTTGGGGCCGAGCAGGGCGAAGATCTCGCCGCGCCTGATGGCGAGGTCGACCGATTTCAGGGCGCTGAAGCCGGAAGCGTAGGTCTTCGAGAGGCCGGAGACCGAGATGATCGGCGAGGACGTGTCTGACATGGGCGGCATATAGGGGAGCCGTTGCGTGGTTGCGATGGCGTGGTCATGCGGGGAAAGCATGATCGCCTGTCAGTTTATGGCGGGAAGGGCTGCGAAACGAAAAGGCCGGGCGCAGGGCCCGGCCTTTCTTACACGACGCAACTGCAGTCTACCTCATGAAGAACCACAACAGGATGATGATCGGGATCGGAACGCCCACAAGCCACAGAATGATCGAACGCATTTTTCAGCCCCCGTTGGAACGATGATGCTGCGGCAACGCTCGCGGCCGGGGGAAAGTTCCTGCCGGCTCAACGTCAGATTCCGCCGAAAGCCCCAGCGGTCGCGTGCCATTGCGGGCGATAGCCGTGCGCCAGCGCCGCCAGCGTGGCAGGCGGGGTCAGCACGGTGACAGTCCCCGTCGGACGCGCGCGCCGGGCGACATAACCGCCGGGCGACCAGAGCAAGGCGGATGCCCCGCGCAACGCGAGAAAATCCCTGCCATCATCGGAAAGCAGCATCGCGCCGTCGGGCAATCGCTCTGCCGGTAGCCGGTGCGTACGCTTGGTGCGGCCGTCCAGGCGATCGGCATCGAGAATGCGGTCGATCTCGGGGAAGAGCGGCGTCTCGGGAAGGCCGAGACCGCGGACCAGCGCCGCGCGATAGGCAAGCGCATCGGGGCGCCGGCATTCCATGCAGGGGCGGTGCCCGGCGGCGAGCGCCGTCACCTCGTCGCAGAAGAACAGCTCGGTATAGCCGCGGCCCCAGACCTTGCGCTTGCGCCCCTTGAAGGAAAGGACGCAGCAGAGCCATTGCCGCGTCGCCTGGATACGCGTTGGGATTTCATGGCTCGTGGGGTCATGAAAACGGCCGCCGCGATTGCCGTAGAAGGTGCCGCGCGCCGGATCGGCGAAAAGCGTACCATCGGGTCTGACGCGGTTGGGAAGGGGCATGATCGGCATCCGCTGCAGGGATCGCCGACGATCCTAGCCGGGTGCCGGCCCGTTGTTGGCAGGACAATCACCGGCGATTTTCCGTGATCCCGTCAGCAGAGCCTTAACGCTAGAAGCAAGTCGGCGCCGGCCCCTAAGGCATTTGAAGTATTTTCGGCTGCATTCCGATGGCGACGAAGCCATGCGGAGCCGGCAAGCGCCACGATGAACGCCTATCTTCCCTTGATCCTGTTCACGGTGCTGACCAATGCCGCGGCGCAACTGATGCTGAAGCGCGGCATGACCGGGGTCGGCTCGCTGAACATCGCCGGCGACGGGCTCGTCGCCACGGTCTTCCGCGTCGTCTTCAACCCCTTCGTCTTCGCGGGCCTGTGCACTTTCGTGATCAGCATGGCCTCGCATCTGATCGTGCTCTCCAAGGTGCAGATCAGCTACGCCTACCCGTTCCTGAGCCTCGCCTATGTCGTGGTCGCGGCTTACGCCTATTTCGTCTTCCACGAGGATCTGGGCGCGATGCGGATCGCCGGCATCGGATTCATCGTGCTTGGCACCATCTTCATCGCACAAAGCTGAGGGAAACATGGACCTGATCGTACGCCTGTTCCTGCGCCTCGGCGCCCTGCTCGAGCCGCCGGCCGTCCCGCAGCCGATCCCGATTCCGGTTCGCAATCGCCCGCGCTTGCCCGCCGACCCCCGAGGCTAAGGCGATGAAGCACATCATCATCGGCGGCGACGGTTTCGTCGGCTCGCATCTGGCGGCCGATCTCGTCGCCATGGGCGAAGAGGTGCTGGTCGCGGATATCCACCAGAGCGGCCACGCGCATTATGCGACGGTGCCGTTCCTGACCGTCGACGTGACCAAGGCGGAGAGCGTGGATGCGATCCCGCTCTCGCCCGAGGACCTCGTCTACAATCTCTCGGCCAAGATGCTCTCGCCGATCGTGACGCGGGCCGAGCGGCACGACTTCTTCTGGCCGGTGAACTATCACGGCACGCAGAACATCCTGGCCTGGATGGAGAAGAACGGCGCCAACCGGCTCGTCCATTTCACCACCGACATGATCTACGGCCATTCGGTGACGGTGCCGCAGGACGAGACGCATCCGGCCCATCCGCTCGGCGAATACG